>NZ_JBHYJI010000067.1:0-52920 GCF_042740435.1 Streptomyces sp. NPDC059002
TCGCCGACCTGATCCACGGCTACCAAGTCATCGACGGAGGAACCGCGCTACCGTCAGGGCGATGACCACGACATCTCTCGCCCCCGAAGATGCCGCCCGGCAGGCCTGCGCCAAGCTGGACCTGCCCACACGAGGCCTCACGCCCGTACGGGCCCACGCCACCTCCGTCTACGCCCTGCCCGCCGCCCGGGCAGTCGTGCGAGTCAGCCGGGCGGACCAGCACGAACACATAGCCCGAGCCGTCACCCTGACCCGCTGGCTGGACGACCACGGCGTCCCCGTCACACAGCCCCTCGACGTCCCCCAGCCCGTCACCGTGCACGGCTTCACGGTCAGCTTCTGGCACCACTACCCGCAGCCCAGCGACGCCCCGGTACCTGACCCCGAACACCTGGCGCGGATCCTCCGCCAAGTCCACGCCCTGCCACCACCGCCCTGCACGCTGCCGACATACGAGCCCTTGTCCTCCCTGCGGACAACGGTCCGCGCCAGCACATCCCTCTCCCCCAGCGACCGCGCCTGGCTGCTCGACCGCACCGAGACACTCCTGGCGACCTACGCGGAGCTGGACTTCCCGCTGGGCCACGGCCTGATCCACGGGGACGCCTACCCCGGCAACACCCTGTGGGACGGCAAAGAGTCGCTGTCGCTGGCCCGTCTCGGCGACTGGGACGAGGCGGCCTACGGTCCACGCGAGCTGGACCTCGCGAACACCTTCCAGGGGGTGCGCTTCGGCCGCACTCCCGCCCAGCTCCGGGCGTTCTCGGCAGCGTACGGCTACGACCTCGCCCAGTGGCCGGGCACCACCACGCTCGTCGCGATCCGGGACCTGCACACGCTGGGGTCCTTCGTGCGCCGGGCCGACCGCGGGGATACGGAAGCGTCGGCTCAACTCGCCTATCGGCTGGGATCGTTGCAGACAGGGGATGCTGCGGCCAGCTGGCGCACATATTGAGCTTTGGTCATCAAAGACGCCGGAAATACTCCGGGTCCACGATCACGTCCTCGACCTGCCGGATGCGAGTCTCCACGCCCATGCCGTGCTGCTTGATCAGCTCGCACAACTGGTCCCCGTCGATGAGGTCGATGGGCGACGCACCAGCCCTGGTGGCCTCATCGCGCGCTTGCTGAGTGAAAGTCCCCGTCGTGATCAGCAGGCCCTTGTCACCCCGTCCTTGCATCGCTCCCCGGAAATTGCGCACGGCAGGGCTTCCGACACTCTCGCGATACCTCTTGCACTGAAAGAACACGGGGAAACTCAGCAACGAGAGCTGGTACACCCCGACACCATCGATCCCTTCGTCACCGCTTCTGCCCGTGACCTTGGTGTTCACGAAACCCGCCGCGCGCAGCAGCCGCTCCGCGAGCTGCTCGAAGGCGGCCGGTGTCATGCTCAGGAGCGTATCCAGGAGCACAGCGTGCCAGTCGGCGCCGTCTGCCGATGCCTCCGGTGAGTCATCTGGATCTGTGTCCGTTGGATCGGTGTCCGTATTCGGCTCGACCGTCGGCGTCCCGTCGGCTGACGGTTCACCGGAGTTCCGCCCTCGGCGCCCGCGCCCCGACCGGGAGGCGTAGTACTCCCGGTACAGGGGATCCATGTCCTCCGGCCGAGCCGTGATCCCGTCCTCGGTGACCGTCCAAGAACCGCGCTCCGGGTTGTCGATCAATCCGCCGTACTTCAGCACGGTCCGAGTCCACTCCAAGTGGTAGGCGATCTTCGTCTTGGGGCCATTGCCCTGGAGCACGCTCTGCTGCTCCTCCGAGTAACCCTCCCGCCGCACCGTTTCAGCGTAGATTTCTCTATTCGTGACGACACCGCCCAAGGCCCGCAGGCTGCAGAGCGTTGGCCACATGAGTTCCAGCACCCGGGGGATCGCGACCTTCGGGACTGTCGGTTCGACGGCGTCGTTGCGGGTCTCCCTCGCGGGGACATCATTCACGCTCATGCGGCTCGTACTCGTCTCCGGGTTCTCGCGCGGTGGTGAACGGCGCGGCAGCACTCGCCCTTCACGCCTGACCAATGGCGTTTCCGTCATCCCGCGGTCTGCCGATGCTTGACTCGCGAGGATGGGGCGAATCCCATCACGTCTTCCCGCCGAACGTCACTGGGGAGGTGGCTCACCAACTGCCCCGCGCAACTCCTCCGGCCCAGATCACCGAAGCCGCCCAAGCGCCCTGTCAGCGTTCGCGACGAAGCGAGATCCGTACGTTCTTGTCGTCGTCACGGGTGAGGAAGAGACCTGAGCCGTTCACGCCGGTATAGAAGGGAAAGTCGGTGCCAACGCCGAGGACCTTCGGCTCGCCGGTGGCGGTGGCGAGGTCGGCCTGGGCGACGACCGGCTCGGCGTCGCCAGCCGCGGAGTCCTCCTTGACCGCACCGTAGGCCGTGCCGTCGTCCTGGATGGAGGCGAGCACGATCGTCTTACGGTCCCCGTCACTCTGCAGGCAGATCCCCTTCTTCCGCTTCAGGTCGAAGGCGACAGGTCCGGCGGCGAGATAGCGGCCGGAGGGTGAGGTGATCACCGGGTAGTCACGTGTGGCGTCGGATTCGAACATGCCGGAGTCGGCTGTGCCCTTGTATCCGCAGCTCATGCTGGCCTGCGGGTTGCCCGTACGCAGGTCATGCACCGACCACATCGGGGCGACGTCCGCTCCATATGTTCCGCCCCGCTCCCACTGGGCCAGGAAGGAGCCGTCCGCGACGCCATACACCTCGCCGTTGGGTGAGTCGAGGACGCCGGTCTGTGCCGCGACCCCGGCGGGGCGCACGCCGTCGCTGAACCAGCGCCCCGGCACTCCGAAACCTCCCCCGCCCATCGCCACCAGCGGCCCGTCCGCGCCGACCGCCATGACCCGGCTGTCGGAGCAACCCGCCGCGTCCTCGCACTGGGGCAGCAGCTGGCCGGGCTCCTTGTACGCGGTGACCTTCCCGGTGACCACGTCCACCGCGTGCGAAGACTCCGGGTACATGCCCTCCTCGCCCCAGCCGACCAGCAGCCGCCCGCCGTGCGCGCTGACTTGCACCTCACCAGGGTCAGCGGACACCGGCACGTCGACCTCCCGCAGCGGCTTCACCGCGGAGCCCGAGGCATCCGCCGGATACACCGCGAGACGGACCACCTCCGTGCCCTCGTGCAGATCGTCCTTGCCGCGCATCCCGTGCGCATACGCAACGACATAGCCGCGCCCACCCTGCTCCACCCCCACCACGTCGAGGATCTCCGCGGCCTCCCCCTCGTCCGGGTCGCCCGCAGCGCCCTCCACCGGGGTCGGCGGGTTCCACGGGGCCGAGCTCCAGCGGACCTGACCGCCCCGCGCGTCCCTGGTCTTCACCATGTAACCGTCGGACGCGGCGTACATCATGGCAACCGACCCCGAGCGCGGCACCACCGCCACGGGCAGCGTGCCCACCGAATCCGGCACCCAGTTCAGGGTCTCGTCCCAGCCCTTCGCCCCGTCGTACGCCGCCGGCACGGCCAACTTGGCCAGCGGCTTCGCCGCGGAGTCCGCCTCAGGGGCCCCACCCTTGTCCTTGCCGTCAGAACCGCCCGAGCCTGAGCAGCCGACCACCATGGTGGCCACCACCACGACCCCAAGCATCGTTCTCGCCACCCGCATCTCCCGCACCCCTCCCCGACGATCAGTGTGCGCGGAGACTACCAACCACCAAGCCCTACAAAGGACTTGCGGCAGATTCCCTCACCTTTGCCGCCGTACACCCACCCTGTGCGCACCACCGGGTCGCGGCACACGGTTCCGGCCAGGTAACGGTCCCGAGCATGTCCGCCTCTTCGCCACCACCCTGCGCCACACCCCGACCGGGGCCAGGTCGGCTGGACTTCCCGCTGCACGGGCCCCGCCAGCCGTGGGCTGAATCACGCCACGCAGCCCTCAACCATGTTGCGCCTGCAACGCATTAAGGGAGAGTATGTTCGATACACTACGTGGCGTGAGTGGCGCATGTGGTTTCCGTGATGAGGGAACTTCCGCCGCGTACAACACAGTTCGGGGTTTCGGGGTGGGTTCATGAAGTTCGACATGGGGGACACGACCCTCGCGGTGCTGGGGAAGAGCACGACGGGATCGAGTGACGACCTGGGCACGCTGATCCATCTCCTTGTCCAGGCGGCCGAGCCGCTGGAGGGCAAGTTCAACGGGTCCGGCAAGGCGACCTTCGACTCGTTCAAGCTGCGTGCGGACGAGATCACCTCGGATCTGAACGGGGCACTGTCCTCGATCCTGGGCGGACAGTCGGGCATGGACACCGCGTTCGGCTCCGGCGATCAGGAACAGGCCGACAACGCCCACCAGAACATGGGCGCCGCCAACTTCGAGAGCGCCCGCTTCTCCGGCTGATCCGGCCGTTCACACCCGCTTCCCAGTTTTCCGTTTCAGGGGGATCTCTCGTCATGGCAGGAAACCAGGACCGCCGCTCCTACGACACCGGCGCCTCGGCCGACGTGCAGGGCGGACTGCAGATCATCATCGGCCAGCTGGAGCGCGTCCTCGGCGACCGCGACCGCGCGGTGAAGGCCGCGATGGCGGACTACCAGGCCGACGGCGTCTCGGACGAATACCACGGCAAGGAAGTCCGCTGGAACAAGGCCGCGAACGAGGTCCGCGACATCATCCGGCTCGTGCGCGACACGTTGGAGAAGAACGACGGCACCGCGCAGACGACCATCGCCAAGGCGCGGGCCGCGGTCGACAACATCGGCTGACCAGCACCGGGGGCCTGCAGGTGCGAAGCAACGGGGATTGGTAGGGGGTTTGGCATGCCTGCGTGGGACATCTCGCCGTCCGGGGTCGATTCGGTGACGTCGCTGGTGGGGCTCGCGATGGACGACGTGGCCAAGCACGTCAAGGCATACGGGACCGATGTGGAAAGTGCTGCCTCCTCGGCCGGCACCATCAGTTCCGGATACTGCGGGGCAGCCCCCGTCGGCCCGATCGGTGCGGCCCTCACATTGTTCGTGGAGAAGACCGCGGGCGACGTCCTCTTCCTTCGGGCACGGGCCGTCAAGTCGGTGAACGGCGCGATCGAGGCCACCAACCACTATGTGGCCGGGGATCTGGAACAGGCTGCGAACGCACAGGAACGGGCCGAGAAGGCGCCTGACGTGAAGGCTCTGCTGGCAGCGGCCCGCAAGAAGGGCGCCGACAAGTGAAGATGATCGAGCCCGGCGGGATACCTCAGTTCACCGGCAACTTCGAGCAGCTGGACAAGGACGTTTCCGGGCTGCGCGGCGACGCCATCGGAATCCGTAACGGCGGAGCCGATGTGCACTCCCGCTTCCAGATGCTGGGCGCCTACTACACCGCACCGGAAGCCGACGACCTGTTCGCCACCACGCAGCCGGTGATGGACAGGGCCGACACCTTCGCCACCGACCTGGAGACGGTGGCCGACGCCCTGGACACCTTCGCCGCCGAGGCGCGTCCGCTCGCCAAGAAGCTGGAGACGCTGAGGGACGACGCCCGCGCGTTCGCCGACAGTGTCGAAGGCGACGACGACTGGACGTACGACGGGGACAAGACCGACCGGAACAACGAGCTCGTCGACGGTGTGGCGGAGGCCGAGAGTGCCTTCCGCGCCGCCGAGCGCCGGGCCGCCAGCAAGATTTCGGCGATCGTGGGCGGTCCGAAGTTCATCGAGGACGACGGAAGCCACAAGTCGACCAAGAAGACCGTGATGTACGGATACGACGCCGACCTCCTCAAGAAGGCCAAAGAACTGCCCTGGGGCAGCCACGTCAGCGAGTCCATCCACGCATGGGAGATCCACCGGCACATCAAGCACTACGTGTGGGACGGCTTCATCATCGACGGCGGCCTCGCCACCCTCAAGGGCCTGGGCCCCCTGGTCGGCATCGGAGGCTCGGCCAAGGACGCCTGGAGCAACCTCGGGGACGTCGTCAGTGGCATCGGCCAGTACACGATGACCCCGATCGACTGGGCCCTGGACCACACGATCGGCCCGGACGACAGCTCCGGGGACAACAAGCAGAAGGCTGCCGCCCGCGAGTTCGGCAAGTCCCTGGTGGCCTGGGACCAATGGGACGAGAACCCGGTCCAGGCCGCGGGGACCACCACCTTCAACGTCCTCACACTGGGCGCCGGGCCACTGGGCGCGGCCGCCAAGGGGGGTGCCGCCGGCAAGGCAGGCATGGGCGCCAAGGCCGCCGGTATCGGCGCGAAGATCGGCACCTACGCCGACCCGCTCGCGGCCGGCCTCACGGTGGGAGGCAAGGCGATCAGCAAACTCCCGACCGTCGCCGACCTCACCGCACGGGTCCGGACCGGGGCCGGCGCCACACCCGATCTGCAGCGCGTACACAGCACCCTCGACTTCGAGGGTTCCAAGGTCGTCATCGAGGACGGCAAGTTCATCCGGGTCGACGCCGAGGGCAACCCGATCAAGGACACCGCCCCGAACGAGAAATCTGCCGCCGATCGGGCAACTCCCGAGGAAACCCCGTCCCGGCGGGAGGGCGACCTGGTCGGCGCCGGAGCCCGGACACCGGGGGCCAGCGCGCACGCAGGTGGGAACCTTCCGCCACAAGCTGGCCATGGAGTGCGCACCGATGGCGGTCGGGATTTCGGCGGCGGAGCGGAATCCAACGGCGTGGCGCGAGAGACTGGACATCATGGGGCAGGTGGCTCCGGCGCTGCGCACGGAGGTGACTCTGGGGCCCCGGCTTCCGATGCCAGTACAGGAGATACAACTGCGGGCGGTTCACACCACACCAGCCAACCGGATGGTGTCGGCACGGGCGGGGCCGACGGGCCTCCCTCCCGCGGGGCGGCAAGCAAATCCCACACGCAGGAAGTCATACGTCGACAGGTCGAGAAGGCCAATAATGACAAGGCCTGGTTCGAGAAGTACTACCGTCCTTCAGATGGGCACCGGCACAACGTCAAGGCACGAGACGAGAACGGAGACCTCCTCCCGGTCTTGCGTCATGTAGACCCCGATGATCCAACTAGCCCTTGGACAGCGGACAGAGCACCGAGAGAGCATGCAAAATACAAGTCCGAGGAACCGGTAATCGGGCGCCCGTCCACTGTTTCTCCGGCCTACATCGATGATCTGCAGGATGCCACCGCTCGTCGCGATACAGCGATCACGAAGGATCAGGCGGCACTCCACGATCTACTTGAAGCAAAAGAAGCCCACAAGGCGCTCAAATCACCTGAGACAGAAGCCGCCCTAGCTGAAGCCAGAGCAGCATACAAGCCTGCACACACGGAAATGCGTGACGCCGGCGAGGCGCTTGGTGAGAAATCTGCCGAGTTTCATGCAATTCGGGACCGATTCCCAGGTGCCAGGAAAGCGATACCCGATGAGTTGCTTCGCGGCAGCGGTCGATTGGACCAGATCTGGGACGTCGGCAAGGGAAGGATGGTCATAGTTGAAGCGAAGGCGTCTTCGGGCACCGAGTTGGGAGATCGCGCAATCTCCGGTGGACGTCGTGTCGAGCAAGGACATCCCGAGTATTTGGATTCGATCCTTGACGAAATGCGACAGCGTGGAGGCAAAGAAGCGCAAGTCGCGAGAGACATCAGAAGATCGCTGAGAGCCAAGAAGCTCACTTACATTTTGGTTAAAGCGAAGCCCAAGGGAGCCCAGTATGATGGCTATCTCATGTGGGACTTCAAGACAGCGGATTAGAGGAGCGGCAGAATGACTACGCAGGTGCCTCGACATGCACTAGCACGCGCCGACGATGATCTCGGCCTAGAGGCACTCGCTGAGGACGCCGACGAGTCGATCGACGACCTGGAAGAATCGCCGCGCATGTTCAACAGTGCACTCAGCGCGAATCTGACACTGGCCAAGGCGCGTTGCCAACTCGATTCGACAGCGGAACTCCTCCCCACCTGGGAGGCCTGGGTCGCAGCCATGCAGGTGGGGTCAGCCATGTTCGCGGCGGCGACAGCCACCGAGGAAACCGTGCAGTGCCGGATCGCCGACAAGGTACGGACGATCCCAGCGACAGGCCCCCAGTACTACACCGACGCCAACAAGTGGATCACCGCTTTCTGGCTCGCCATTATCTGCCGTGAGCAAGACCGGATGACCACCCTGGCCAACGTACCCATCAGCGCGCTGCGCGAGTCGGGGGCAGTGTTCGACGAGTACGTCTATGCATGGATTGAGACTCTGCAGACATGGTGGCTTCGCGGAGGCGATCTGAGTACCAGCCTCAAGGCGGCAATCGACGGAACGGCCCCTGAGGAACTGCACAACGCAGACCGCGAAGAGGTTCTACAGGTTCTTTACCCACCAATCAACCTGTTCTTCAGGTTTCTCCTGGGAGACCATCAACAATTCAACACAGAATTGCTGAAGACCCTCCAGTGGCACAAGGGCTACTGGACCAAGAACGAGGATCGAGCCAGCAGTAGCGCAGGGCTCGTCGCTCTCGGCCCTCTTGCCATCGCTTGCCTCGCCCACGATGCCGGGTTCCCCATCGAGGTTGAATCCGATTACCTCCCCGAGTGTCTGCTGAATCACAGCTGGCGGGGAGAGATCGACACGTGATCACCAGCACTTCCGCAGTGATCCGTGAGGCCAACTAGTGGCAGCCCAGGACTACGACAGCCAACTCCTGGAGTCGGTATCAGTCCGCCGCCGGCGCCTGCGCGACGCCCTGCTCTTCGGGGCGCAGCGGCAGCGGCGTTCTGTGGATGAGCGGTTGGGGAAGGTGTTCGCGGGGGTCGTGATCGCCGCGGTGTTGTGTGCCGGGTGTGTGGGGTGGTCGTTCATTTCCCACCGGCTCATCGGGAAGAGCCCGTACAGCTCTTCCGTGCCTTCGACCTCGCCGTCCGCGCCGTCTTCCTCGCCCTCCATGACCCCTTCTTCTCGATGATAGGTTCGAACGCGTGATATCTGCGGGGCCGTTGAGCCGCACGAGTGGGACGAGTCGTACGGCCTTGAGCCGGGTCACTCTGGTCGGCGAGCGGCGGAGGGTGGATCTCGTCCTCCCCTCCCAGGAACCCATCGGACTGCTGCTTCCCGAAGTGCTGCGGTTGCTGGACGACCACGTCGCCGCCCGGCCGATGGTGCGGCATCTGGTCACCGCGGACGGTTCGGCGCTCGCGCACGACAGCACGTTGGAGTCGGCCGGCGTGCCGGACGGCGCGGTGCTGCGGCTGGTGCGGGCGGAGGACGCGCCCTCGGCGCCGGTGGTGCATGACGTCACCGATGAGGCCGCGGGCGATCTGGACGTGCGGGCGTGGCGGTGGCGGCCTGCTGTTCGGCGGGTGGTGGCCGGGCTTGCCACCGTCGTCTGGGCGCTCGTCGCCGGAGTGTTGGCACGCGGTGAGTTCGAGCCGGTCACCGTAGGCAGTGCGCTGCTCGGCGCCGGTGCGGTGGCGTGCCTCGCCGGAGTTCTGCTGGGGTGGGCCCGGCGGTCGGGCCTTGCTGCCACTCTGATCGTGACGGCCGGGGGCCTTGGCGTACTGGGCACGTGGACGCTCGGCGATGCCCGTGCCCACGCCTGGTCGGGGGCCGTGCTGCTGGCGGGTACCGCCGTGAGTCTCGCGGTGGCGCTCCTGCTTCTGGGCTGGTTCTCCCCGCTGGGGCGCGGCGCCCTGATCGGTGCCGGAACCCTCGTGGGGTGCCTCGCGGCTTGGGAAACGGCCATTGCCCTGCAGAACGGCGCCTCGGCGGCGACGGAGCAGGCCCGGGTTGGCGCGTTGCTCGCTGTCGTGTCGGCGGTGGTTCTTGGTGTGCTGCCGCGGCTCGCGCTGATGGCTTCGGGGTTGTCCGGTCTTGATGACCGGCGTACGGGTGGAGCGTCGGTGAGCCGGTATCAGGTGGGTACCGCGCTGACCGCCACGCACCGCGGTCTGGCGATCGCCACCGTTGTCCTGGCGGTCTCAGCGGCTGCGGCCGGTGTGCTGGTGCTGCGTGACCCGACGGTGTGGACCGTGCTCCTCGCGGTCGTCACCGCGGTGGTGCTCTCGCTCCGGGCACGCGCTTTTCCTCTGGTTGCCGAGGTGGTCGGGCTGTTGGCCGCCGCCGCGGTCGTCACGGTCGCGTTGATGACGGTGTGGCTCGAGCGGTCGGCTGCCGTGGGTCCGCTGGCCGTGCTGGTCGGCCTTGCGCTGATTCCCCTGGTGGTGCTGGCGAATGAGCCTGCCGAGCATGTGCGGGTCCGGCTTCGTCGGATGGGGGACGTACTGGAGTCGGTGGGCGTGATCGCGATGCTCCCCCTGGCCATCGGGGTCTTCGGTGTGTACGGGCGACTGCTCGACACCTTCGCTTAGGGGTGCGCGGCATGGCTCAGGAAAGTGACTGGCAGCGGGATGTGCTGCGGGAGTTGGGGGCGAGCGACGGCACTGCGCTCGAACCGACGGCCGTACTGCGGGTGACGGACCCGGCCCCGGACGCGGCCGTGGACCCTGGAGCTCAGCGTCCGAGCATGCCTCAGCCCGCACCCGGCAGCGCCCACGACCCTCGTGTCCCCCTGCCGACCCCCGAGTCCGTACCGACCATCGATCCGCGCCTGGCCCACGCTCTGGGGCGTCCGCAGCACGGCGATTCCGCGGTGCGGCGCACCGGACGCTCCCTGCGCAGGCTGACCGCGTCGGCCGGACAGGAGGTGACCGAGCAGACGCGTCTCGCCCGTGAGGTGCAGCAGCCGGTCACCACCGGCCGCGTCATCGCCGTCACCTCGATCCGAGGTGGAGTGGGCAAGTCCACGGTCTCCGCACTGCTTGCCCGCACGTTCAACCACTACCGGCATGATCCGGTGCTCGCGCTGGAGGCCGACGCCGCCCTTGGCACGCTGCCGGTGCGTCTTGGTGCGGAGTCGGTGCGCTGGGCGTGTGCGGATCTGGCCCGGCTCCTCAGTCCAGCGATGCAGCTCACCGACGTCACCGGCTACCTGGTGCCGGTGGCCGACGGTGGGTGGCTGCTGCCCGCGGGACAGGGCCGGGTCGGCGCCCCGCTCGACGTGCCCACCTACCGGACCGTCACCCTCGCGCTGCGCCGCTACTTCGCGGTGACGGTGGTGGACTGCGAGACGTTGCCGGGCGAGGTGGCGCGCACCGCGATGGACACCGCCCACGCGCGCGTGGTGGTCGCCCCGATGACCGCCGAGGGCGTGAACGGCACCCGGGTGGTCCTTGACTGGCTGGCCCGGCTTCCGCATTCGGCGCTGGCCACCACGGTCGTCGCGCTGAGTGCGAACTCCCCCGATACGACGCTCGACTTGAAGACGGCCGCCGCACACCTGCGGGAGACGGGGGTCGCCGTAGTGCCTGTCCCCTACGACCGTCATCTGGCCCAGGGAGGCCCCATCCACACCGGCATGCTCGGCCAGGGCTCACGCGACGCGGCCGTCCACCTGGCTTCCGAAGCGATGCAGCGGGCGGTGCGTGTGCGATGACCCGACACCTCGTACACCGCCCGGCCCGCAGTACTCGCCCCCTTGCCACCACCCTCGAACGCACCATCGAGCCGCCGCCCAACCTGCCCGAGGGCAAGATGGGCAACGCGGCGACCGCCCTGCTGCCGATGGCCGGCGTCATGGGCTCGGTCGTCATGATGACGGTGATCCGCAACAGCCAGTTCGCCGCCGTCGGCGCGATCGTTCTCGTCTTCGCACTCCTTGGCGCGGTGGCGCTCTTCCTGTCCCAGCGCGGCAAGGCGCAGCGCACCCGGCGTGTCCAGCGCGAACGCTATCTGGAGTACGTGGAGGAACAGCGCGAGGAACTGGGCGCTGTGGAGCGGGAGTTGCGGCGGCGGGCGCGCATCCTCAATCCGCCTCCCGCAGCGTTGTACGACCTGGTGCGCGATCCGGCGCGGCTGTGGGAGCGGCGCCGCCTGGACGCCGACTTCCTGCACGTGCGGCTCGGCACCGGTGACGTACCCGTACAGACGCTGGCGATCGGCCAGAACTCGGCCGGTGGCGTGCTGACCCCGCCCGACCCGTTCATGCTCAACGAGGCACGCGCGCTGCAGCACCGCTTCACCACCGCGACCGACTTCCCCCTGCTGGCGCCGCTGGACCGGGCGGGCAACGTCAGCATCATCGGGGAGCGGGGCGACGTGCTGCGCGTGGCCCGCACCCTCCTGGTCCAAGCCGCGGTGACGCACGCGCCGGACGACGTCGCCGTCGCGCTGAGCGTGCCCGGCGACCGGCTGCCCGAGTGGGAGTGGGCCAAGTGGCTCCCCCACGTCCTCGACGCGCAGCAGGGCGACGGCCCGGTCGCCGCACGGCGAATCGCCGCGGACCTCGACGCGCTCGCCCGCCAGTGCGCCGCGGATCTGCGCCGCCGTGCCTCCTACGCGGCAGAGGTACGCCGCGGGCTCTCCGACCGGAACGCGCTGCGGATGTCCGACCGGCTGCTCGTCGTCAACGACTGCCACGGCCGTACGGCCGCCGAACTGCCGCGTCCGGACTTGGCTGTCGACCTCACCGGCATGGGCGTGACCGTGCTGCATCTGCTGGAGCAGCAGGTGCACGAGCCGGATCAAATCAGCATCCGCATCACCGTCGATGGTGACCAGGTCAGCGTCGAAGACCTCCGTGCCCCCGACGCACCGCCCGGCCACGGCGCCACCGACGCGATGAGCATCGCGAGCGCCGAAGGGCTTGCCCGCATGCTCGCCCCCCTGCGCCTGTCGGCCGAGTCCGCCGCCGAGGGCACCCCGATCTCCGGCCCGGTGGACTTCCCCGAGCTGCTCGGCATCGACGACCCGGCCGCGCTCGACCTGGAGAAGCTGTGGGCCCCGCGCGGCGAGCGTGACTTCCTGCGTGTGCCCATCGGGCTCGACGACCGGCACGAGCCCGTGCTCCTGGACCTGAAGGAGTCCTCCGAACTGGGCATGGGGCCACACGGGTTGTGCGTGGGCGCGACCGGCTCCGGCAAGAGCGAACTGCTGCGCACCCTCGTCCTGGCCCTCGCCGCCACACACTTCCCCCAAGACCTGGCACTCGTCCTGGTCGACTACAAGGGCGGCGCCACCTTCGCGCCGTTCACCGAGCTCCCTCACGTGGCGGGCGTCATCACCAATCTGGAGAACCAGGCCGGGCTCGTCGAGCGCGTCCACACCAGCCTGGCGGGTGAGGTCAAGCGCCGACAGCAGGTCCTCAAGGACGCCGGGAACATCGCCGACATCGGCCATTACGCCGCCCTACGCGAGACGCGCCCCGACCTTGAGGCCCTCCCCCACCTTTTCGTCGTCATCGACGAGTTCGGTGAACTCCTCACCGCAAAGCCCGACTTCATTGACCTGTTCCTCTCCATCGGCCGCATCGGGCGCTCGATCGGCGTCCATTTGCTGCTCTCCAGCCAGCGCATCGAATCCGGCAAGCTCAAGGGCCTGGAGACGTACCTCTCCTACCGGCTCGGCCTGCGTACCTTCTCCGCCGACGAGTCGCGCACGGTCCTGGACACGGTGGACGCCTTCCAACTTCCGCCACTGCCGGGCTTCGGGTATCTCAAGGTCGACACCTCTACGTACGAACGCTTCAAAGCCGGGTACGTGTCCGGCGCCTACCGCGGCCCGGCCCTCCGCGACCGGGCGGACGACGAGCCCCTCGCCTGGAGCTATCCCGCCTACAACGAGACGCCGGACGCGGAGGGCGCCGCGCCCGAGGAACCCGGCATGCGCGAGCGGGAGACCGGCCCGACCGTCCTGTCCACCATGGTCGAGCAGCTCTGCGCCGCCGCCCCTCCCGTCCGCCGGATCTGGCTGCCCCCGCTGCCCGACGCGATCACCCTCGCCACCGCCGCGGGCCCCGTCCAGGCATCCGAGCACGGCCTGCACCTCGCCCACCGGGACGAGGCGATGCGGGTCCCCTTGGGCGTCCTCGACGACCCGGCCAAGCAGTGGCAGGAACCCTGGATCCTCGACCTCACCGTCGCCGGTGGACACACCGCCGTCATCGGCGGCCCCCAGTCCGGCAAGACCACGCTGCTGCGCACCCTCGCGCTCTCCCTGGCCCTGACCCACACCCCGGCCGACGTCGCCGTCTACGGCCTCGACTTGGTGGGCGGCGGCCTCTCCGCCCTCTCAGGCCTGCCACACGTCGGCGGCATCGCGGGCCGCGCCGACCACGAGCGCGCCGCCCGCACCGTCGCCGAGGTCCGCACCCAACTCGCCCTGCGCGAAGAACTCTTCCGCGAACACGGCGTCGACTCCGTCGACCAGCTCCGCCGACTGCGCGCCCAGGGCCGACTGCCCGAGCTCGGCTCCACCGACATCGTGCTGCTCATCGACGGATTCGGCGCCCTGCGCGACGAGTTCACCGAACTCGACGACACCATCGCCGACCTCCTCAAGCGCGGCAGCGGCTACGGCATCCACATCGTGGCGGGCATGCTGCGCTGGAACGACGTACGCATCGCCACCCAGTCCATGTTCGGCACCCGCGTCGAACTGCGCCTCAACGACCCGTCCGACTCCAGCATCGACCGCAAACTCTCCGAGACGCTCTCCGCCGACACCCCGGGCCGGGTACTGACCGACGCCAAGCTCTTCGCGCAGGTGGCACTGCCCCGCATCGACAACCTCCCCGACGCCGACGACCTGGGCCCCGCCCTGGAACGCGCCGCGCGTACGTTGCGGGCCAGCTGGCACGGCGAACTCGCCGCCCCCGTACGGGTATTGCCCACCGCGCTCCCCGCCACCGACCTGCCCTCAGCCGCCGCCGAGCCGTCCCGCGTCCCTCTCGGCGTCGACCAGGACGCCCTCGCCCCCGCCCACCTCGACCTCTTCGGCACCGACCAGCACCTCCTCGTCCTCGGTGACAACGAATGCGGCAAGACCAACCTGCTCAAGCTGATCACCCAGCAGCTCATCGACCGCCACGGCGACAAGGAACTGGTCTTCGGCATCTTCGACCCGCGCCGAGGCCTGCGCGGCCACATCCCCGAGCCCTACCGCGGCGGCTACGCCCACAACGCCAAACTCGCCGCCGCCCTGGCCACCGGGATCGCGGGCGAGCTGGACAAGCGCCTGCCGGAAACCGCCGACCCCGACGCGCTCACCGACGGCCCCACCTTCAGCGGCCCGCGCATCGTCATCCTCGTCGACGACTACGACATCCTCACAACCGCGGGCCAACAGCCCCTGGCCCCTTTCCTCCCCTATATCTCCGCCGCCCAGGACATCGGCCTGCACTTCATCGTCACCCGCCGCGTCGCCGGATCCTCCCGCGCCCTGTACGAACCCTTCCTCACCACCCTGCGCGAAACCGGCACCACCGCCCTCCTCATGACCGGCGACCGCACCGAAGGCCAACTCTTCCCCGGCCTCTACGCCTCCCCGCAGCCACCGGGCCGCGGCACCCTGGTCCGCCGGGGGCGGCGGCACCAGCTCATCCAGACCGCGCTGGCCGACGAGGCCCCCACTCCGGAGAAGCCGCACCAATGACCACGGACGTCATCGCCTTCACCCCGAAGATGCCCGACATCAGGGCCGTGCTCGCCGGGCTGTTCGCGGGCGGCCCCGGTCTGGGTGTACGCAACGTGGCCGAGGGGGCCGTCGTCCAGCTCTGCGCAGCCGACGGCCGCCCTCTGGTATCCGTCGAGGCACCGCTCCTGGTGCATGTCCCCGGCGAACTGCAGCGCCTCCTGGGCCCTGAAGTACCCGCGCCCGACGGGCCGTTCTGGTGGACCGAGGCTCGCGCATCCACCAGAGCCGAGGAGGGTGAGCGGCTCGCGGGTTCCTTCGCCGGACGCCTTGCCGCGATCCTTGACGGCGGCGTCTGGCCCCCAGAGGTCGCCCACACGGAGGTCGTCCCTGTCGCCTCCGTCCCCCTCACCGTACTCACCGCCCCGGCTGCCGCACCCCCTGCCGTCGATGTCCTCACCGACAAGGCCGCAGTCATCATCCAGGACCGCCCCGTGGTCCCCATGTCGAGCTGGCTCGCCGATGCGCTGCGCGTGGCCACCGAGGAGGATCTGGCCCTGCAGATCGTCACTCCGCCCCACACCAGGCTCACCCTGCCCACCCGCACCGCCCTGCACGGACACCCCAACCGCTGGGTCGTCCAAGACCCTGACTGCGGGTACTACGACGGCCTCTCCGGCACCCAACTTCACTGGCAGGACGGACACTTCACGCCGGTGAAGTCCGCGGACGGCAACACCTGGGTGGCGGAAGCCTTCAGTCCTCAGCCCGCCCCGGACGTGCTGGGCGCACGGCAGTTGGGCCTCTCCGTGCACGCCACCCACCCCGCCGACGAACACCTCCTCCTCGGCGGCGCCCTGGAAGCCGCCTGGCAGACCCTCACCGGCACCCCGCCGACCGGATGGTCCACGGCCGAACCCATCTGCCTGCCCTGGTCCCGGCGCCAACTGACCGAACTGGCCCGCGCCCGCGCCCAGAAGTCCGCCCCCACATGGCTGACCACTGTCGGCACCCCCGGCCGCCCGGCCATCGCCACCACCCGCGTCACCCACAGCCCGGCGGGCATCGAGGAACACATCACCCTCACCCTCGGCTACGCCGCCGACGAGACCCCGCCCCTGGACGCCGTCGCCCCGCTGGCCGAGACCCTCGCCACCCAGCACGGCCTGACCACCATGCTCACCACACTCCGCGCCGCAGACCGGGACCTCACCGTCCCACCCCGGCTCGAAGCCCCGCCGATCCCCCTCTCCTTCACCCTGGGCGCAGACGCCGTGCACACCATCGGCCGCACCCACGCCCAGCACCCACCAGGCAACCTCCACCCCACCCAACTCGGCGCCACAGCACGCCCCGCACTCCACTACGCCCTGGGCGACGGCACCGACGCCGCTACCTGGACCACCCTCCAGCAACTCACCGATCACCTCCAGACCGCGACAGAAGACTCCTCACCCACCCAAGATGCATACCAATCCGGATGACTCCCCCTGCTCCACAGAGTGTCAACGGGCTTGCGTTCCAGAAGAGCATGAAGAGCGCGGCTCGAACCTCGATCGCCGTGCCCCGGCATGCGAACGTACTCGCACGGAGCCTCGGAGACACCCGACATGCTGATCGGCCACCTCAGTGAATTCGCCTGGCCGGTGAAACGGTTGTGCGTAGCCGCGGGCATCCCGTGTTCCCTAGCGTGCCCGCCATGTCGATCTTGGATATGCTTCCCGGCACTACGGGCCGCAGAAGTACCCAACGGGAATCCGAAGTTCTCCTGACCCTCGTGGCCTCCGGCCTGGTGGGTCTCTCCAGCTGGCAGGGGGAGGTGAATCTCCGCCGCCCCTACGACGACCGGTTGCAGCTGGGTCTTGACCGGTTGGCCGTCGCGTGTGCTCGCACTGGCAGCTCCACTCTCCCGACCGGGATCGCGGATCTCGTATGGGAGTGGTGTGCTACCAAGCCGATGCGGGACTGGCCGTTGGTGTTCGATCCGGACGCGGAGGCTGACGGCGAGTTGTTGCTCGTCGACGGTGAGCCGAGTGAGTTCTGCCGGGAGTGGGTGCGAGCCACTCCCGATGTCGTCGGCGATGTGCACGAGAGTGCTCTGGTCCGTCAGGTCAAGGACGTCGCGAAGGCTCTCGGGCGTCCCGAGCTGTATGCCCACTGGCGGCTGGAGCTGACGCGCAACACTCTGCTGTCACCCGCCGAGTTGATCCGGCTCAAGAATCGGTTTCTGGATGCGGCGCCGTGGGCCGAGTGGATCGATGAGTCCTACGAGCCCGTGCCGAGCGAAGGGATGGTCGACGGGCAGATCGCGGTCTGCCGCGGCTGTCGACAATGGATGACCGCAGAACGCGACGCATCGTGGAAGTGCCCGAGCTGGCGATGCGCGCAAGGCCGATTCGCGGACGATCCCGAGTTCCGGTCGGCGCAGGAGGCATTCCGGCTCAGGGCCGAGCTGGTGCGGTACATCGCACTGCCGGGTCTGCCCGAGCTGGAGCTGGCCGAGGCACTGGCTCGCCTCGGGGCCCGCGTGGTGCTGTATCCGGGGCTTGACGCACTCGACGTAGTAGCAATCTGGCCATCGGGCTTCGCGATCGGTGTCGATGTCAAGGACTGGCGCAACCCCTATCTGCTGGCCCGCTCGATCAAGCGGTTCCCGGAGTGGACGGGCGCCCATCCCTACGCCTACTCCCAGGGCTACATCGCCGTGCCGACGGACCGCACCCGCGGCAAGGACAGGTACCTGCGGATTCTGGGACGGCACAGCTCGGCGCTGAGCACGCAGCCGCAGCTGCAGGCCGTGACGATCGATGAGCTGATCAGCCGGTGCCCGGATGAGGGCGTACGAGGCGAGGTGACCTGTGGTCCGTGACCGTAGAGCCTGGCAGCAGGATGCGGCGAAGCTGCTCAAGGAGGCGAGCGCTCAGGCCGGGGTGGCCAAACAGGAACTTCGCGAGGCCCTGGAGATGGAGTTCGCGCTGTATGCGCTGTCCGTCTGGGAACCGCAGGCAGCCGCCCGCGACGGCTGGGCGCTGCTGCGGGGATTCGACTTTCGTCCGCACAGCGGCGATACGCCCGAGACGAACGGATCGGTGCGCTGGCTCCTCAGTTCGTCGAAGAAGGAAGAGGACTGGCAGGAGCGGCTCGCCACGTACGCGGAGTTCCCTGAGCATCTGCGGCTCTTCGAGGTGAAGGAACCCGCCGAACCGCCGGTCATGCGTGAGCTGTCCCTGTGCCGGGAGCGGCATTCCCTCTACGCCGAGGCCCTCGCAGGGATTCCCGCACACAAGACGAAGCAGGCGACACTGGCGGCTGCGGACGTCGCGTACACGTTCACCGCGGGTGGCACTACCCACAGAGTGCGGCTACCGGAATCGATCATCCCCTCCCCTGGGCTGCAGCACACGCCGCGGCAGCGGCGCCGCATGCGGCCCGACTGGCCCGCCCTACTGGCCACCGCCAAGGACATGGACGCCCTCGATCTCAAACAGGGCCGCAAGCCCTGCAACTGGTACGGACGCATCCGCGACCTCCAGCTGCATCTGCGCGGCCCACACGGTCTGCGCCGGGCACAGCGATTGCAGATCAAGGAGCTCGTGCACCTCGCAGGCATGCCGGCAGTGGGCAAAACGAGCGTCCTGACGGTGCTCGCGGTGTGGGCCGCCCAGCACGGACACACCATGACGCTGGTCCTGGGCGATGTGATCGCCGTGCTCAACATGGTCGGTGACCTGAACCGGTACGTACCCGAAGCCGCGGCTCCGATCCTGGGAGCTTCCACTCGTGGCCAGCATCTGCGAAAGCTGCACCGTCCGCCGAATCCAAGGACGCGAGGGGTGCAATTGCTGCGGGACGAGCGGCTGCTCTGGGTGTCCACCGCATGCACGGTGCAGGGCGCGATGCCGGACCTCACCACCCCCTTCCCCCTCGGGGACGCGCCGTGTTCTCGGAAGCTGCAGCGGGTTGCCGAGTCCCCAGACGGTGCGGCCGAGGGCAAGCAAGCGCAGGCGTACGCGGAGCTCTGCGCGTGCCCGATGTTCTTCAGCTGTGGGCGTCATGAGGCGGCGCGCGCTTTGGTGGACGCGCCCATCTGGGTTGCCACGGCGCCGGGCCTGGTGCACTGCCGCGTTCCAACTCAGCTGATGGACCGGGACATGCGGTACCTGGAGCTGGCCTGGGAACGCAGCGACGTCATCGCCTTCGACGAGGCGGACAATGTGCAGATTCAGCTGGACCGTGCCTTCAGCCCGTCTCAGACGCTGGCGGGGCCAGGCAAGGACGCCTATGTGGACGAGGTCCGCCCCTTGTTCGAGCAGCACACCCGCTCCACGCACTGTCAGCATCTGACGACGAGTTCGACCGTCCGGCAGTGGTCTCTCGCGGTCAACTCGGCCGGCATGCTCGTGGCTCGGCTGCGGGCCCTTCTCGGCGAGCATCATCATGTACGTGAGTGGCTTCGCACCGAGTACTTCAACGAGTGGCGACTTGCCGCGCAGCTCGCTCACGAGATCTCGCTGCGCCCGCCGCCGGACGCGGATGCCAACGTCGAGCGCAAGCGGTGGCGCAAGGACGAGGACGTCTATCAGCGCTGGTGGACGACGCTGAAGACCTGGCTCTTCGATCCCGCAGGCCGCTACCGCGGCAAGGACAAACGTGTCGGCGCGCTGCGAGGCTTCGCGGCCCGGGGATACGACGACACGGTCCGGGCCACACGGGAACTGGCCTACTGGCTGGAAGATGACCCCGACATCGTCGTCGGCTCGACCGCGGCCCGCAAACGTCTCGCCATCCGTTTCCAGGTGGTCATGACCGTCGCTCTGCTGACGCGGCAGCTGGACCATCTGACCCGCTACAGCTGGGAAGTTGAGGCGGAGACCGGCGCGGAGGGGATGTCCTCCAGTCTGGTGCACCGTCCGCCGGCGGAGTATCTGCCTCTGGTGCCCGAGAGCCCCATGGGCAACATGCTGGGCTTTCAGTACCGTGAGGACGAGGACGCCCCTGCGGACCGTCTGGGCACCATCAGCTTCTTCCGCTGCTCGGGTATCGGTCGATCACTGCTGCTCGACCTGCCCCGTCTGTTCACTTCCGCCGCCAACAATGGCGCCGATGAGCCGGTCGGCCCGGGGGTTCTGCTTCTGTCCGCGACCAGTTGGGCGGGCAACTCCCCCCGCTACGACGTCCAGGCCCCCGTCACCGGCATCCTCACCTCACGCGCCGCAGAATCCGTCCCCGTAACCGAACGCATCACCTGCGAGTACCTCCCCTCCCGGGGCACCGGACCCGACGGGCAGCCTTACGACCGCACCGTCTCCGGCAAACAGGGAGAAGAGCGCACCGCCGCGCTCACCGATCTCGTCGCCGACCTGTGCACCGCGCAGGTGAGCCTGCGCGGTGCTCGCCCCAGTTCGCTGGAGGCCATCCGCGGCGAGCTTGAACCAGGACGTCAGCGGCTCATGCTCCTGGTGGGCAACTATCAGGAGGCCAAGGCAGTACACCGCAAGCTGGTCGAACTGCGCCCCGAATGGGCGGGGCAGATCATGCACATGGTGCCCGACGACGAACGCGGTACCCATCACTGGCAGGGCGCACTCGCTCGTAGCCGGGTCTCCACGCTCGCCTCCCACGAGGACGTCTGGATCCTCATCACGCCGATGCTCGCCATCGAGCGGGGCCACAACATCCTCAACGACGACCACGTGGCCGCCCTCGGCGCAGCCCTGTATTTGGTACGCCCGCACCTGCACCCCGAGGACCTCAGCTACGACATCGAGTTCATGAACCGGTGGGGCATCGAACAGATCCGCGCCGGACTTCCCGCGGCCGGGCCAGCCAGTGCTCCCTTGGGGGCACGGGCCAAGGCGTTCCAGAACTACGCACACCGCCTGTGGATCGCCCGCCTCGAACAGTCCCTGCGCTACACCGACACCCTGCCCGGTTCGCTGGAGCGGAGGGGCCTGGACTGGACGGGCATCCCCCCGCTCAACCAGATCGCGGGCCGCATGCTGCGCGGCGCGGCACGCGCCCGCATCTACTTCTGCGACGGCGCCTTCGCGCCACACAGCGACGACAGCATCCTCCTGGGCATGTACCGCGCCCTGGAGGAGGCGATGTCCGGACCGCACGCGGACATCGCACGTCCCCTCTATCTGCCCTTGATGCACGGCCTGCACAACCTCCTGGAGAAGTACCGTGGCGACGTATGACCGACTGCAGCGCATGTCCCTCATCCTGCGCGCCTGCCTGGATGAGCCTCTGGGCTCCTACGAGAGATTCGAGTTTCCTCAGCGCCTGGCCCGCCAGCTGCGCTCACACGTCTTCCGCCGCTACGACGCCGACGGGGAGGAGCAGCTGCACGGGATCCCGCTGTGGGCCGTGTCCCACGGCATCGCCGGGCTCCTCCCCGATGGGCTGGTCACCGACAGCTCAGGGAAGCCCGGTAAGACCTGGCTGGCGTGGAACCGTCAGTTCGGCGCGCCGAGGCCCGACAAGGAGCTCATCGTCGAGCTGGTGCGCAGCGGACTGGTCGTGGCGGCCGAAGAGCGGAACAAGAAAGCCCGCCTGCGCGGCCGCCCCGAGCCCGTGGACATGGGTGAACTCGCCGCAGTCCTCGCCGACTTCGATGCCGACGACCTGCGCAGCGAGGTCCGCCGCCTCACCGTCAAGCCCAACCAGGCCCTCCAGGGCGAGGAGTACCGCGTGCTGCCGCACCTCGTGGCCGCGCACCTCGTCTCATCCAACTGGCAGGTAGAACACGTCGGCTGGAAGCGCGATGCGGAAGACGGGCCGCACCTCCCCTGGCGGTACGGCACTTCCCGATGGCGGCGTGTCGCCTGCGACGAGGGCGCCGAGCTCATCTCCTGGCCGCCGCAGACGTACGTGAGCGACGGCGGGACGGTCTATCCCTGGTCGTACACGTTGAGGCTCACCGCCCAGAACCACGCTCTGGGTCAGTCCCCCGAGAGTCTGCTGCACGCCAGGGTAGGGATCAGGCGCTGGGCTCGCAGCAACGTCTGGGACGGACAACGCGCCATCACCGCCTACCTCTTCACCCCGTCCCCCTGGTCCAACGACACCAGCCCGTTCGGCAGGGCCTCCCTTCGCTGGCACCCGGGCCCGCCGGGCAAGCGTGAGGGCAAGATGGTCTGGGACGATGTCTTGGCCGCGACGCTGGCCCGCTGCACCTCACAGCGCTACCTGCCCTCCGCCCCCGAACTGGCCGCCGATCCTCAGCAGTTCCTCCGGCCCGCTGAGGACGTCCTCGTCTCCGGAGTGGTCTTCCGTGACGGTCTTGGCCAGTACGCCAAGCACTCCGTCGGCACCGGAGCATCAGCCCGCGACCGATGGCAGATCTTCCGCCAGTTGCAAGCCGCTCTCTCCCGCATGGCCACGCCCGAGGAGCCCCTGCACCGCCTCCCCGTCCCCGTACGTCCCCGCCCGCCAGCCGATCAACTGCTGAACATCGACCTCGCGGCACTCGCTCAGGCAACAGGCCGCAGCATCGTGGTGGATGTTCTGGCCGACACCATCACCATGCGGGACGAGGTGCTCGCAACCCTCCACAAAGCCCTCGGACAGCCAGCACCCACTCCCCCAGGCCGCAACGCGCCCGCTCCTCACACCTACACGCTGCGCACCCCCCACCTCGACGTCATCATCCGCACCCAGCCGGTGGGCGAGCTCGCCGATCGACTCCCCGTCGACTACACCATCAAGAACCCCAAGGACCGTGCCCGCAAGGCAGCCGCCGAACGCCGCGCCCAGACCATCGCGCGCCTCCAGTCCCCGGAACTGACCGGCCTCCCGCGCTTCGCCATCATCGAGATGGCCGACGCCGACGCCTATCCCACCTCCGAGCACGACCCCAAAGAGGCGGTTAAGGCGGCGGCCGCCTCCCTCGGCATCCTCGTGCAGAACATCACCCCGCCGAAATCGGCCAACACCGACACGGGCAAGGAAACCGCGGCCACCCGCAGCCAGCGCATCGGCAAGTCCGTCATGGACCTCCTCGCCCGCCAGACCGGGCTGCTCACTCACCCCGAGAAGCCCGGCACGACGGCGAACCCGCTCCGCGACGTCACCACCGTCGGCCTGTGGGTCGTACGCCGCAACAAGAGCGTGAACGCCCTGCTCCCCCTCGCTGTCGCCCACACCCCCGACGAGCCCTTCGCCCGCATCCGGATGCCTCACACCGACACCTGGCTCCCCTTCCACCAGGGCCTGCTCACGCTGTCCGATATCGACTGCGAACGATGGCTACCCGACCAGCGGATCAGGGAGTTCTTCGGGCAGGTCGTCGAGGAGATCTGCGACGGCTCGGACATCGCGCTGGTGAGCCTGGCCCAGAACCTGCGCTCAAGCTGCCCCGCCCTCACCAATGGGCTCCTGCAACCCGACATCCTCGCCTTCGACGCCGCACACCCCATCCCACCCGAGCGCCGCAAGGGCCTACGCCACATCCGACTGCGCACCAACCTCCGCGACGAAACCGCCCAGCATTACAGCTACACCGAAGGCGCAGAAGACGGCGACGTCGGCGTCGGCTCCCACTTCTGGACGGACCCCCGCCTCCCCCGCCACTTCTTCAGCACCGCCAAGAAGCCCGCGACCGCAGGCAACGGCTCGCCCCAGGGATCACGCATCGAGGCCCACTGGGGCTGCACCGGCAAGGACGACGACGGCAACAAGACCTACGGCCAGAAGCACGACACCCGCCAGAACGTCTGGAACCCCCAACTCCTCGAACTCCTCGTCGCCGCCCACGCCCCCGACGACGGCCCTGCAGCCTGGGCCGCGCTCATCCACCAACAGCGCTACGAAGCCTCACACTTCTCCGACCCGCTGGCCCTCCCCACAGTCCTGCACCTGGCACACACCGTCGCCAAGCACATCCTCCCCGACCACCTGATCGAACCGATCACGGCCTCCGAGACATAGCGCCAGAGGGCCGTCACACGTGCCGTTACCCCTTACGCGCTCCCGCCCCCGCTCATCTCAACAGCCCCTTCCCTCGCCGGAACCACCAAGCCGATCGCCCGTCGGTCACCGGCAGGAAGGGGCACCAGGAGATTGGATCTTCACCACCACAGCCCCAGACCGACCGGCACGAGCCACGCCCACACCTCCACCCGACGCTTCTCACTTGAGCCGCACCACGGTCTGAACCACCAACACACCGACCCCACGCCGCGCTGTCCGCTGTTCCCATGTTCCGAGTGCCCCGCCGGGGCCTCGAACCTGCGGCCAACCCGACTACGCCAAGTCATGCGTGGCGGCGATCGTGACCTGCCCACCGCAAACCCGCAAGCGGGGAGGATCAAGTGGCCGTTGACAGCACGGTGGGAACGTCTTATCCCGGTATGGCAGCCGAGGCCGGACGAAGGCACCGGTCACCCTGCTGTCCGCGGAGACGGCCAATGCCTTCGTCACGTCCCGGTCCCGGTTTCCTGGTCAGCCCGCGTATGTCAGACCCATGCAGTACACCTGAGTACATGGCGACCGATGACGCGTATGGGATGAACGAAGATGAGACCTGCCGGACCTATATCCTTCCGGCCCTCGACCGGTCCGGGTGGACGACTGATCAGATCCGCCCCCAGTTCCAGATCAACGGCGGTCGCCTGACGCCCACCCCGAAGCGCCACATGCGGGACGACCCGCTCGTCGCCGACTACGTACTGGAGTACACGCCGGATCTGCCCATCGGAGTCATCGAGGCGAAGCGGTATCGCATCGACGCCCAGGACGGCGTGGAGCAGGTCCGGCGCTACGCGAAGAAGCTCCGCCTCCCCTTCGCCTATGCGACGAACGGCCGGGAGATCATCGAGCTGGACCTGCGCGGCGCCTCCCCTTCCATCCGGGAGATCGACCGTTTCCCCACGCCAGAGGAACTCTGGTCTCGCTTCCTCGACGCGGAGCAGGCCGATTCCGCCCTCGGTCGTGAACTCCTCACCACGCCGAACAACCACTCGTTGCGGAACTCGGACAACACCATCAAGCGGCCCCGCTACTACCAGCGGATCGCGGTCAACCGCACGCTGGCAGCCATCGCCCGAGGCCAGGAACGCATTCTGCTCGTCCTCGCCACTGGTACGGGCAAGACGATGGTCGCCCTGCAGACCGTCGCCAAGCTGTACAACTCCCAGTGGACTCCGGGCCGCAAGCCCAGAGTGCTGTACCTGTCCGACCGCAACATGCTGGTCGACAACCCGAAGGACGAGTACTTCCTCAAGGCGTTCGGTGTGGACGACGTCACCAAGCTCGGCGGCGGAAAGGTCGTGAAGGGCCGCAAGGTCTACTTCGCGCTGTACCAGTCCCTGGAACAGCGGGATCAGGTCGAGGACAAGCCCTTGTACGAACGCTACGAGCGTGACTACTTCGACCTCATCATCGTGGACGAGTGCCATCGGGGCAGCGCACGCGACGACTCGCAGTGGCGCCGAATCCTCGACCACTTCTCCCCGGCCACACAGATCGGGCTGACCGCGACACCCATCAGCCGCAAGGACGCGGACTCGGTCGACTACTTCGGCGACCCGGTCTACACGTACTCCTTGGCAGACGGCATCGGCGATGGATTCCTGGCCCCCTACCGGGTGCGCAGGGTACGGCTCAACGTGGACGTCGAGGGTTACGTACCCGAGCCCGGCCAGCGCGACAAGTACGACAACGAGATCCCCGAGGGCGTGTACGGCCCCAGGGACTACGAACGCGTGATGGTCATCCTTGAGCGCACCGAGGCTGCGGCCCAGTACGTGATCGACTATCTGCGGTCCACCGCCGAGGACGGCAAACACGGCAAGACGATCGTGTTCTGCGAGAACAACAACCATGCCGGGCGCATGCGCAACGCGCTCTACAACGCCGCGTCCCAGGAGGTGAACAAGCACTCCGACTACGTGGTCCGTATCACCGACGCCGACCGCGACGTCGGCATGGCGCACCTCGACGAGTTCCGCAAAGACGACTCCGACGAGCCCGTGATCGCCGTGACGTCGAAACTGCTGAACACCGGCATCGACCTGCCGGCGGTCCGCAACATCGTGCTGTTCCGGCGCATCGCGTCGATGCCCGAGTTCAAGCAGACCATCGGCCGCGGCACCCGGCTGTGCCCCGAGATCGGCAAGGCATCGTTCGACATCATCGACTTCGTGGAAGCGACCCGCCTCTTCGACGATCCCAACTTCGACGGCCCTCCGCTGCGCGTGGTGCGGGACACTGCGGACGAGCAGGGCCACGTCATCGACACGGTGGGCGAGACCCCGGACGGGCAGGAGATCGACCCGGAGACCGTCGCCGAGCCGGACTCCGCGTACGAGCAGCAGGACGGTGGGGCGTTCGACTCAGCGTCCCAGGCCGGGGTCATCGACGACCCGGACGAGATCGACCGCATCCGCGCGCGTGGTCGCAAGTACGTGGTGGACGGCGTCGAGGTCTACAAGTGGGGCGAGAGCCGCTATCAGCTCGACTCCGACGGCCGGACGATGCGCCTGGTCTCCATCCGGCAGTGGGTCCGGGGCCGTGTGCTCGAACTCGACCTGGCCCCAGCCTCGTTGCGATCCCAGTGGGCCTCGGCTAAGTCCCGCGGCGCCCTAATGTCCATCCTCAAGAAGGCCGACGTGGACGCCGAGGAGCTCCCCGACGCCTTCGACGTCCCCGACGTGGATCCAGTGGATCTGCTCCTCAACGTGGCGTGGGGCTTGCCCCTGGTCAGCAGGGAGGAGCGGTTCAACCGCTTCCTGCACGAGCACCAGGAGTTCCTGAAGTCCTTCCAGCCGCAGGCCCGCGAGGTACTGGAGGAGATGCTGCTCAAGTTCGTCGAGCATGGGTCGACGCAGCTGAAGCCGGAGACGCTACAGGTTCAGCCATTCACGAAGATGGGCTCGGTCCTCGAGCTCACGGGCCGGTTCAGTGGCGACGGGTTGCCCCTGCACGCCGCCATCGATGAGCTGGGACGGCGGTTGCTGGAGGCTTCGTAGGGTGGGGCTGTGGAGGCTCGGTCGGATGTGATAGCGGCCCCTGTCACATCCGACGGGGGCCGCGTACGTGGATGCACTCCGGGGTTACGAGGGGACTTCCCCCCCTTGACGGCCACGACGAATCGGTCCAACCGGTTGCGGGGCTGAGCAGGGCGGAGCCGTGGGAGGGGAGCGGAGTCGCGGGCACGGGCACGGCGGGGGCGGGGAAGACGTCGAGGACTTCGAGGCAGCTACCCTGGTCGGCTCCGCTGCAGCTGGACTTACGTCAGCCGTGCAGCTCGGAAGCGCAGGGTTTCCAGGTCTGCTTTAGTTTGGCGCGCTGCCCCTTGCATCAAACTAAAGCAGACTTTGAGGACTGTGCATTTGCTAAGGTGACCCCGTGCTCACAGACCGTACGGACACCCGGGCCACCCTGTGGCGCGTGGCGAGCGGCCAGCACGGCTACTTCACCGCTGCCCAGGCCCTGAAGGCTGGGTACTCCTACCAGGCGCAGCGCTACCACGCGCAGCGCGGGAACTGGCTGCCGGTCGACCGGGGTATCTACCGGTTCCGTGAGTTCACGGACCTGCCCGCCAGCGAGGATGCCCACCTGGTGCGCTGGTGCCTGTGGAGCAGAGGCCGGGCGGTCGCCTCGCATACCACCGCCCTGTCCATCCACGACCTGGGCATAGCGAACCCCTCCCAGATCCACCTCACGGTGCCGCGTAACTTCCGCCAGAAGGACGCAGCGGTGATCCTGCACCGCGCTGAACTCACCCCCGATGAGATCGAGGACCGTGCGGGCTACCGCGTGACGGCCCCGGTCCGGGCTATCGCCGAGTGCGCCGCGGCGGGAACCGAGCAGGACCTATTGGACTCGGCAGTCGCGGAAGTACTGGAGCGCGGTGTGGCCATGAGGCGCCAACTCCTTCACGCAGCAGAGACTCTGGGCCCAAGAGCCGAACTCGGGGTCGAGCGCGCCCTTGCGACCCGCACGAAGCACGGCGTCCACGATACCGGCAGCCCCTCCAACTCCCGTACAACGAAAGAACACTGACATGCCACCCCGCAAGAAGAAGCAAGAGCCGTCCGCCCCCCTCTGGGAGGAGAAGGAGGCGGACAAGAAGCAATCTGCCGCCCAATCCCGGGCCAAGCTCCAGTCGCTGGTGAAATCCGCGCGGGACATCATGCGCAAGGACGCGGGGCTCAACGGCGACCTCGACCGGCTCCCCCAACTGTCATGGCTGCTGTTCCTCAAGGCGTTCGACGAGCGCGTCGAGCAGACCGGCGCGGCACTCGACCCCGACTACCGACCCGCGATCGAGGAGCCGTACCGCTGGCAGGACTGGGCGCCGAAGCGGGATTTCAGCGGAGACGACCTGCGTGCCTTCGTCAACGGTGACCTCATCCCCCACCTCGCGGGACTTGAGGGAAGTGGCGCCGACGATCCTCGGAACATCCTCTCGGCGGTCTTCGCGGACGTCACCAACCGCATGATGTCCGGCACGCTCCTTCGCGACCTGGTGGACGTGGTCGACCAGATCCACTTCACGTCGTCGGACGACATCCACACGATGGCGTTCGTCTATGAGTCGATCCTCAAGGAAATGCGGGACGCGGCCGGTGACTCCGGCGAGTTCTACACCCCGCGGCCGGTCAACCGGTTCATGGTTCAGCAGTCGTTCCTCGAACTCGGCGAATCCATCCTCGACCCGGCCTGCGGCACAGGCGGCTTCCTCGTCCAAGCGTACGAGGACCTGAAGGACAAGGTCGAGACTGACGAGCAGCGCAAGCAGCTGGCCGGCGACCTGCGCGGCATCGAGAAGAAGTCTCAGCCGTACCTGTTGGCCAGCATGAACCTGCTACTCCACGGCATTAATGCCCCCCAGCTCATCCACGACAATGCCCTCAAGCGAATGCGTCAGTCCACCGCGGCCGAGCGCGTGAACGTCGTCCTCACCAACCCTCCCTTCGGCGGAGAGGAAGAGCAATCGATCGTCAAGCAGTTCCCATCGGGCTTCCAAACCCAGGAAACTGCCTGGCTCTTCGTCCACGCGATCCTGGACCAGCTGAAGAAAGGCGGGCGGTGCGCGGTCGTCCTGCCCAACGGCAGTTTGTTCGCCGGCGGGGTGGGTGCCCGTATCAAGGAGAAGCTGATGAAGGAGTGCAACCTGCATACCATCGTCCGCCTCCCGCAAGGCGTCTTCGCGCCGTACACCCAAATCCCGTCGAACCTGCTCTTCTTCGAGAAGATCGGGCCGACGAAGGAAACCTGGTTCTACGAAATCCCTTTGCCAGAGGGGCGACGGGGCTATACGAAGACGAAGCCAATGCGGATCGAGGAGTTCGAGCAATGCGTTCAGTGGTGGGGTGGTAAGGAGCGGAAAGGGCGCGAGGCCGGACAGCAGGCGTGGCTGGTTCCTGTTGAGGACGTCAAGAAGGCGGGCTACGACCTCGACATCACCAACCCGCATGTGGGCGATGCCATTGAGCACCAGACGCCTGCTGAACTCGTGGACGAGCTGATCAAGGTAGAGGGCGAGATTCTGGGACTGTTGGAAGAGCTGCGAGCCGGGTTGGGAGAGGGTAAGTGAACACGCAGCTCGTGCGACTCGGCGATGTACTCACTCTGGAACGTATCCCCCTTGACGTACAGGAAGACGAAACCTACACGCAAATCGGTATCCGGTCCTTCGGCAATGGAATCTTCCACAAGGACCCCTGTCTGGGCAGTGAGCTGAGCAAACTCAAGTACTTCAAAATTCACCCCGGGCGCCTGATCGTCAGCAACATCATGGCGTGGGAAGGGGCGATCGGACTATCGACGGACCGAGAAGAGGGGCTCGTTGGTTCAGCTCGCTTCTTGAGCTACAGGCCAGCCGAAACCGTTGATGCCAGGTACCTGAATTACTACTTCCAGAGCCCCGCCGGACGTGAGTTGGCCCGCTCTGCATCGACTGGCACGGTTTCCCGAAACCAGACCTTGTCTCCGAAGAACTTCGAGCGGGCAACCATTCCGCTGCCCGAGCTGCCCGAACAGCGCCGCATCGCCGACAAACTAGACGCCACGCTGGCAACAGTCGCAACCACCACCACCGCAGCCCCGCAACAGGAGTCAGCCCGGCTCCTCGCCATCGGCGGCCTAGACCGCGCCCTGACTCGCTGGTCACAGGGCACCGTTCGCGTTGACGCCACATGTAAGCAGATCAACGACACAGTCCACCCGGGCGACGATCCAAGCCCGGCAAAGCAATTCGTCGGCCTTGAGCACATCGCCCCACACTTTGGACAGCGCATTGGAGCGCGCCCTCTCGGCGACGAGAAGGGCCGCAAGTTCCGCTTCCAGCCTGGCGATGTCCTCTACGGCTACCTGCGCCCGTATCTCAACAAGGTCTGGGTGGCTGACCGAGACGGGTTGTGCAGCGTAGAGCAATATGTGCTTCGCCCCAACGGACACATGCCCGCCGAGCTGATTGCCGCAGGGCTACGTGCCAAGGCGACGCTGGATACCGTCAAGGAGCACACACACAACCTCCAACTCCCGCGCCTCCGGTCGGGCCTGCTCATGGCCATAGAGATTCCGGACATCCCACAGGAGCACCACGAAGCAGCTTTGGTCGATGTCCGCACCTGGGAACAGAAGGCACATGCCCTCAACTCCCTTCAGCGGCAGCGCGACGACCTCCTGGCCGCCCTCCGCCCCACCCTCCTCAACGCAGCCTTCTCGGGTCAGCTGTAATCCACCCTCCCCCACTCCCCCTCCCCCACGACCACATGGTCCAGAAACCGCACCCCGACCGTCTCTGCCCCCGTCACCAGCCGGGCCGTAGCAAGGCGGTCGGGCTCGCTCGGGGTCACACGCCCCGAGGGGTGGTTGTGGGCAACCCCGAACGCCGCGCCCCCGCTCGCCAGGACCAGTGCCAGCACATCCCGCACCGGCAACAGACACCGATCCGACGCCCCCTCCGTCAACACTGCCGTACGCAGCACCCGGCCTCCCCCGTCGCAGACCACCACCACGACCCGCTCATGCCGCAACCCGCGCAACAGTGGCCCCGCGACCATTGCCAAGTCCCTTGATCCACCCACCCGTTGGACCTCAGACCGCTCCGCCCCCACCCTGCGCCCGAGCTCGAACGCCGCCGCCACCCGCGCCGCCTTCGCCGGACCCACCCCACCCATGTCCACGGCCAGTTCACGAGCATCGGCTCGCGACAGAGCACGTAACCCGCCGTGCCGCGCGATCAACCGCCCAGCCAGCTCCACCGCGTCGCACCCGCCCGTCCCCGAGCCGAGTAGCAAGGCCAGCAACTCGCGGTCCGAAAGTACCTCCGCGCCCCGCGCGAGCAGCCGTTCACGCGGCCGGTCCTCGACTGGGACTTCCCTGATCCTCATCCCGATCCGCCCCTCGTCCAGACGCCCAAGAACAGCCAAAACCGCCCCGTCAGTCCGCCGAATCCCGATCCAGCGGCTCGTCCGCCCCCTCAGGCTCCTCAGAGTCGGATTCGTCGTCAATGCTCCCCACCATCGAAGCCAGCGCGGCAGGCGCGACCGCCGACCCTCCCGCCGCCGTACCGATCAGCTGCATCAGCCGCCGGTGCAGCGTCTCGGACCTGGCCAGCAGGAAGCCCTCGTAGTCGTCCCGCAGTGCCGCCTGATACGCGTCCTCCTCCACCAGGCAGGACTGCAGCCGCTTGCGGAGCGCATCCTCACCCTCAAGGTCCCGCAGGTCGCGGAGATAGCGGGACGGCGACCGGTCCGAGATCCAGATGTTCGTGTTCGAGGTGATCATGACCAGGTTGCCGCAGACGTTCGCCCCCTTAATCCCCTGGTCACGCAGGAAGGCGCGAGGGAAGAAGTGGTGGAACTCCTTGTCGTTCTGCCAGGAGAGAGCCTTTCCCGCGTCGACGCGCCGACCGATCAGCAGGTCCAACGGATCCTCGTACGAAAGCAGGAGACCGAGAAGCTTGCTCGGCGCGTTCCTCTTCGAGAACGGGCTGCGACGCCAGAGAGTGCTGCGAGGCAGAGCCGCGCCCGTGTCGATCTCTTCCGTCTCGCCCCGGGCGAACGCGGAGACAGCCGCCAGGTCGGGGCCCATCTGGCTCTCGCTCCAGTTCTTGAAGTACTCGCCGCTCGCGGTCAGCCAGAACCACCGCTCAAGCGCCTCGTACTGCGCAGCACTTGGCTTGGGCAGCTGCCGGAAGATCTCCACCAGGACCGCGAACTGGTTGTAGTAGGGCAACGCCTCCGCCCGTGGCGTACGGATCTGGGTGCAAAGGAAGTCCACGGCCCGCTCGGCCGCCTTCCCTGCCTCGGCTCCCGCCTCCCTCAACTCGTCCTTACTCAGATCCCGCAAGCGGTTGATATCGCTGCGGGAGAAACCGAAGCGGGCCGAGGCCGCGATGGTCCGCAGCATCGTCTTTGTGTCGACCCGGCCGTAATTCTTCGCGTCGAGGACACCGAGCAGCTTCTCGATCTCCTCCTTCAGGTCGAAGTCCGGGCTCCACGTGGCCGCCCTCATCAGGTCGACGATGTTCATCGCGGTGCCCGTGCTGTTGATCCGCTCGAAGATCCTCGAAGAATCGGATTCAGTCAGCTCGTGCAGGGTCACGACCGGGATCTGGTAGTTGGTGAACTGCTCGTACAGCACCTCCATGCGGTCGCGCAGTTCAGGCCGCAAGTCGGCTACCTGGCCGAACAGCGACGCCGCCGATCCCACCCGGCGCATAGGGATCACGTGGGCCGGTATCGGTGTGCCGTCCGGCAGTTCATCAAGGTGGAGGAAGCGCTCCTCCTCCAAGTCGTACCCGAACTGCCAGCCCTGGCTGTCACCGTGGAGCGCCCCGACAAGGCTCGCGATGCGCTGCTGCCCGTCGATGATGTAGTTGACGGGGTAGCCGCGCCTGGGCTCATCGACGTCGAGACCGGCCACCTCACTCTCACTGCCGAGTTCCTGCGTCGTCTGCCACAGCAGCAGGCTGCCGATCGGATAGTTGCGGTGAACCGAATCGAGCAGATACAGGACCTGCTGCCTGGTCCACACGAACCCCCGCTGGTACTTCGGCAGCACGATGTCCCCACACAGCACCCGGTCCGCCAGCCTCGTCACCGGAACAGCCGTCGGCTCCGGCCCCGGAACCCGCCGCCCCGAAACTGGTGACTTCACCACGTCCGCCCCCTCGTGTCGCTGCCACGTACAACCTCAGAACCGATCGTAAGTGGCACCACTGACAACGCGGTTCGGCCGGACAGAGGAGCAGAGCCCGATCGCACAGGACACAGTATGTGCACGGGTCTTGGGTGCGGCCTGGGATCGAAAGATGGCTATCGAAGTTCCCCAGGACCTGCTGGATGCTGAGGCTGAGGCGTGGGAGCACATCCAGGCCGGGGCGCCGACCGCCGAGATGGCTGTTGCGGTGCACGAGAAGATCGTGGTGTTCGCCGAGGCGTCCAGCGCATCTCGCATGGAGGTCCAGGTGGCTGCAAGTTCCCTGATCGTGTGGCGAGTTCGGGTTGCGGCTGGTGGAGGTGGGCAGCGGTGCAGGCACGAGCTTCGTGATCATCGCGGTGTCTTACGCCGTTGATCATGAGGTGCCGTGCCTTCTGCTGCATCCTCCGCAATCCCTGCTGTCCTGCTGACGCTGGGGCCGCTGGACGCCGATCGGGGCGTTGACGTGCGCCCGTACCTCGATGCCCACCAGGCCGGCCCGGCCGAGCTAGCCACCCTGATCCGCGGGCACTGGACAGTAGAGGCCCTGCACCACATTCGAGACCGGACCTTCGCCAAGGACGCCTCCACCATCCGCGCCGGCACCACACCCCGCACTATGGCCAGCTCCGTAACCTCGCCATCGGCACGCCGAAGACCCTCGGAGCCAGCAACATCGCCAAGACCACCCTCGCCATCCGCCACCAACCCGAACAAGCACGCCGGATCCTGGGCATCACCGACGAGCCAGATCTCAACGGAACTTGATCACACCCTGGCCTCTCCTGCCCTCGAAAACCGGCCTGGTCGATTCCCGCAAGCGCACCCACCCTTGCAGCAGGCGCCATTGGCGCTGCGGCGCCGCGAGTCCGCGTGGTAGAAGTCTGATGCTGCCTCCACACTCTGCCTGCTTCCACCGACCAGCCGCCCTCGGACATTAGGAGCACTTGGCTGTGCCACCCACTCTGTACCGCGACACGGGTTACACACTTCGGCACCTGATCGAGAACATCGAAGGCGGACGGATCGGGCTCCCCGATATCCAGCGACCATTCGTATGGTCCGCGGCGAAGACCCGAGACCTCTTCGACTCGATGTATCGCGGCTACCCGATCGGCACCCTGATGTTCTGGGAGACCGGCGCCGAGGTGGGGACGCGGCAGATCGGGACGGAAGCCAGCGATCGGGCACCCCAGCTGTTGGTCGTTGACGGGCAGCAGCGGCTCACCGCCCTCTTCGCCGTCCTGACCGGACGCAAGATCGTGACCAAGTCCTTTGACGAGATCAACGTGCGCATCGCATTTCATCCGGAGGACCAGACGTTCGAGGTCGCGGACGCGGCGATAGAGCGTGACGCCCACTTCATCCCGGATATCACCGCACTCTGGGCCCGAGGCGGCTACAAGCCCACCGTCCGGAAGTTCTTCCAACGGCTGGAACATGCAAGCGGACAGGCCCTGTCAGACGCCGCCAAGGATGAACTCGAAGAACGAATAGACCGAGTCCGGGACCTGCACGAGTTTCGCTTCCAGGTAGTGGAACTGGGCGCTTCGGCCGACGAAGAGCAGGTGGCCGACATCTTCGTTCGCATCAACTCCGAAGGCGTGAAGCTCAACCAGTCCGACTTCATCCTCACCCTGATGTCGGTGCACTGGGAGAAGGGTCGGCGCCAGCTCGAGGACTTCAGCCGGGCCGCGGTGATCGCGGGACTCCCCGGCTCGAGCCCTCGCAACGCCTTTCTGGATCCCAGGCCGGACCAACTCCTGCGCGTCGCTGTCGCCGTCGCCTTCAGGCGAGCCCGACTGCAGCATGTCTACAGCGTTCTACGGGGCAAGGACCTCGAAACCGGCAAGGTCACCGTCGCACGGCGACAGGAGCAGTTCGACCGGCTGGCCCAAGCGCACACGAAGGTCCTGGACCTGACCAGCTGGCACGAGTTCTTTCAGTGCGTCACAACGGCCGGCTTCCGAAGCCGCAAGATGATCACCTCCGACAATGCCCTGCTGTACAGCTATACGATCTGGCTGATCGGGCGCCACGACTTCGGCTTGGCGGCCGACGAACTGCGTCCAGTGATCGCTCGGTGGTTCTTCATGGCGCACGCTACCGGCCGGTACTCCAACTCTCCTGAGTCACAGATGGAGTTCGATCTGGGGCGGATCGGCAGTCTGCCGCACGGCGACGGCCGAGCCTTCGCCGTGGAACTCGACCGGATCATCGCAGCGAACTTCACTGGCGACTACTGGGACATTTCGCTGCCGAACCGGCTGGACACCTCCTCGTCGCGTTCACCGGTGCTGTTTGCCTACCAGGCAGCCCTGAACATCCTCGACGCCGAAATACTCTGCGGCAACCAACGAATCCGTGAGCTTCTGGACCCCTCGGTCAAACCCGCCAAGGGCATCGATCGAGACAACCTGTTCCACCCCAAGACTCTCGCCGGGCTGGGCACCACCGACCGGCGCCAAGTCAACGCCATCGCCAACATGGCCTACGTGACGTGGCCGGCAACTGAGATGACCAACACCGACGCACCACACGACTACTGGCCCAGGATCACCGACGCGATGGACCCGGCGGTACTCGAGCGACAAGTACGGTGGCACGCGCTCCCGGTCGGCTGGGAGCAGCTTGACTACCCGACCTTCCTGGAACGGCGCCGCCAACTGATAGCCCGGGTGGTGCGGGAAGCGTTCGAGAGCCTTACCGAGGAACAGCCTGCGTATATCCCCACCGCCCCGGCTGACATCATCGCCGCAGGAGAGTCCCAAAGCACCGAGTTCAAGGCCAGCGCCCGCTGGAACGTATACACCCAGCAAGCCGACAAGTCCCTACGGCACAACATCGTCAAGGCTGTCTGTGGTTTCCTGAACGGCGAAGGCGGCAATCTGTTCATCGGTGTCGCCGACGACTCGACCGTCCTCGGCATCGAGAACGATCTCACCACCCTTGAGCGGCAGGCCAGCGTCGACGGGTATGAGCTTTTCGTGCGCCAACTCCTCGACAGCAGCCTGTCCACCCCGACAGCAAGCACCGTCCGCGTCCGCTTCCCTGAAGTCTCCGCCCGCATCGTCTGTCAGATCAGTGTTGCCGGGGCGGGTCGGCCGGTGTTCGCCAAGCCCACGAAGGGCAGCAACGAGGCAACCGACTTCTGGGTCCGGGTCGGCAACGCCACCAAGCAACTCCACGGCGACGACCTCCTGCGCTACCAGGAGGAACATTGGGGGTGAGCGTCTGTGCCCTTCGAGGAAAGCCCCAGTTCACACCCGTTCCTATCTGCATCACGCGTCGTCGAGGACTCAAGCCTGCGGCAGTCTCCCGGGCCCCGCGAAGGATTGGCCCTGCCCGGCCATGGCCACCCACCCGCCCCGCCAACGCACACTCGACGCCTCTGGGAAACGCCAGATCAGCCCGCCCGCCGGGTTCAGAACGACACTGCCGCCGTGAGTACCAGCACCCCGCGCCGGGCTGGGGAAAATCCCGCTTCCCATGTTCTGTGGCTCCCGCCAGGGACTCGGACCTGCGGCCAACTCAACTACGCCAAGTCGTACACAGCAGTGACCGTGACCCGCCCACCGCAAACCCGCACGTCACGCCCGTTCCCATCTGTTGGCGACCCCGTCGAGGGTTCGAACCCGCGCCTCCCGTCTCGGCGCCCCACCCAACAAGCCACAACGCTCCCGCCCACCGATCCCCCATTGCACATCCGTTGTACAAATACGCGGGAACTCCCGGGAACCCCCAGGTCAGCCGGGCACATCCGCCACGACACCGAACGGCCCTGCCCCCGGGAAAACCCCAGTTCAGGGCCGTAAAAGCAGACGAGCCGAGCTATACGCCGGGTTCAGAACGACACAGCCCCCGCGACTACAACTCGCACCCGGACTTCCTCGTCCGTAAGGCGATCGGCTGGTGTCTGCGGGAGTACGCCAAGACCGATCCGGCGGCCGTACGCGCCTTCGTCGAGCGGGAGCGGGACCGGCTCGCGCCGCTATCGGTGCGGGAAGCGTTGAAGAACCTCTGAGCAACTCGGCTCGCGGAACGCGTCGTTCGGGATAAAACCATTCGACGTGGGCGCTTCCTTCGGTGAGGATCAGTGGCATGTTCCGGTACGCCTTCCTCGCAGCCACGCCCGCAGTCGCGGGCGCTGCGAAGGCTGCCGTCCTCGCCTCTGACGTCCTCGCACCCGACGTCCTCGCACCCGACGCCTTCGACGGCGCCCGAAGCTGACCCTCCCCGGACATTCCGGCGGACCCCCCAGGGGGAGGGTCGGTCAGGCCCCGGGGTCCCCGTCCCGCACCGCGCGCCGAGCGCGGTCCCGGGACAACAGCTTCGAGTTCCGGAGAAGGAACAGCCATGTCCAAGACGGCATACGTACGCACCAAGCCGCACCTCAACATCGGCACCATGGGCCACGTCGACCACGGCAAGACCACCCTGACCGCCGCCATCACCAAGGTCCTCAGCGAGCGAGGCACCGGCACGTTCGTGCCCTTCGACCGCATCGACCGGGCGCCGGAGGAGGCGCAGCGCGGCATCACCATCAACATCGCGCACGTCGAGTACGAGACCGACACCCGGCACTACGCGCACGTCGACATGCCAGGCCACGCCGACTACGTCAAGAACATGGTCACCGGAGCCGCGCAGCTCGACGGGGCGATCCTCGTCGTCTCCGCGCTCGACGGGATCATGCCGCAGACGGCCGAGCACGTGCTGCTCGCCCGCCAGGTCGGCGTCGACCACATCGTCGTAGCCCTCAACAAGGCGGACGCGGGGGACGAGGAACTCACCGACCTCGTCGAGCTGGAGGTCCGCGACCTGCTCTCCGCGCACGGGTACGGCGGGGACTCCGTCCCTGTCGTACGCGTCTCCGGGCTCAAGGCCCTGGAGGGCGAGCCGCGTTGGACGGCCGCGATCGAGGCGCTGCTCGACGCCGTCGACACCTATGTGCCGATGCCCGAGCGGTACCTCGACGCGCCCTTCCTGCTGCCCGTCGAGAACACCTTCACGATCACTGGGCGCGGCACCGTCGTCACCGGCGCCGTCGAGCGCGGCACCGTCAAGGTCGGCGACCGCGTGCAGGTGCTTGGCGCGGACACGGAGACGGTCGTCACCGGCCTGGAGACCTTCGGCAAGCCGATGGACTCCGCGCAGGCCGGGGACAACGTCGCACTGCTGCTGCGCGGCGTACCCCGCGACGCGGTGCGCCGCGGGCACGTCGTCGCGGCGCCCGGCAGCGTCACACCGAGCCGTCGCTTCTCCGCGCAGGTGTACGTCCTGTCGGCGGGCGAGGGCGGCCGCTCGACGCCTGTCACGACCGGGTACCGGCCGCAGTTCTACATCCGCACCGCGGACGTGGTCGGCGACGTCGACCTCGGCGAAACGGCCGTCGCCCGCCCCGGCGACACCGTCACGATGACCGTCGAGCTCGGCCGTGAGCTACCTCTGGAACCGGGCCTCGGCTTCGCGATCCGCGAGGGCGGCCGCACCGTCGGCGCGGGCACCGTGACCGAGGTCTTCAGCTAGACCGACCGTCGCACCTCACGAAACCGGCACCCCGGTACTGCATGAGAGTGCAAGACCACCGCCGGTGGGCCAGAACCTGATGGTCCTGGCCCACCGGCGGTGCGGGGACACTGAGAAGGCTCGTTCCGTACTTGATCTATTGATCGTCGCTAGTCAGGTATGAAATCCAGTCGCCAGTAGGAGAGTCGGGGGCACTGCTCGTACCATTCGCAGAGGTGGTGGCCATTTCGTCGGCGCTTCACCTGCTCCGATGACCTGATCGCGGTGGCGAAAGTTCCGTCCGAGGAACCTTCTGAGGCCAGCAGTCAGTTCGGGAATCTTGTTGCAGAGCCTTCGCTTGGCCAGTTCCACCAGGATCTTCGGGTCACCTCTGCGGGCAGTGAGGGCTCCTAGGCATCGCCCAGTCGGCGACGTCCATGATGTCGAAGGTGACCGCGGAGAGTCTGATGTCGATGTCTTTCAGCTCCAGACTCGGGTACCACCCGTGGCGTTCGGGTGACGGCGGTGCGGACCCAGGTCAGATCCCGCAATTCGCACACCGGGCTGGGATGGCATGAAGGAGGGCCTGCCCATGCCATGGACGCCGAAATGGTTGGTCAGGCAGCAAGATGCTCCGCATCACCACCCCAAGAGCCGCACTTCAATCGAAACGTAAACCCACCCCTCTCCCCCACCCCGGTGATGGTGAGCACGTTCTCGACGGGCAGCAGAAAGGGCGCGTCGAGATAGCGCTCGGGCATCGGCACATAGGTGTCGACGGCGTCGAGCAGCGCCTCGATCGCGGCCGTCCAACGCGGCTCGCCCTCAAGGGCCTTGAGTCCCGAGACGCGTACGACAGGGACGGAGTCCCCGCCGTACCCGTGCGCGGAGAGCAGGTCGCGGACCTCCAACTCGACGAGGTCGGTGAGTGCAGCGTCCTCACCGTCGTCGACGGCGTCGGCCTTGTTCAGGGCCACGACGATGTGGTCGACGCCGACCTGGCGGGCGAGCAGCACGTGCTCGGCGGTCTGCGGCATGATCCCGTCGAGTGCGGAGACGACGAGGATCGCCCCGTCGAGCTGGGCGGCGCCGGTGACCATGTTCTTGACGTAGTCGGCGTGGCCCGGCATGTCGACGTGCGCGTAGTGCCGGGTGTCCGTCTCGTACTCGACGTGCGCGATGTTGATGGTGATGCCGCGCTGCGCCTCCTCCGGCGCCCGGTCGATGCGGTCGAAGGGCACGAACGTGCCGGTGCCGCGCTCGCTGAGGACCTTGGTGATGGCGGCGGTCAGGGTGGTCTTGCCGTGGTCGACGTGGCCCATGGTGCCGATGTTGAGGTGCGGCTTGGTGCGCACGTATGCCGTCTTGGGCATGGCTGTTCCTTCTCCGGAACTCGAAGCTGTTGTCCCGTACCGGCTCTGTTCGCGGTCGGGACGGGGACCCCGGGGCCCTACCGACCCTCCCCCTCGGGGGTCCGCCGGAATGTCCGGGGAGGGTCAGCTTCGGGCGCCGTAGAAGGCGTCGGGTGCGAGGGCGTCGGATGCGAGGACGGCAGCCTTCGCAGCGCCCGCGACTGCGGGCGTGGCTGCGGGGAAGGCGTACCGGAACATGGGACTGATCCTCACCGAAGGAAGCGCCCACGTCGAATGGTTTTATCCCGAACGACGCGTTCCACGAGCCGAGTTGCCGTGCCGGGCCCACAGGCCGGGCCACGTGCCGGGCTCAGGGGTTCTTCAGCGCCTCACGCACGGACAGCGGCGCGAGCCTGCCCCGCTCCCGCTCGACGAAGGCGCGCACGGCGTCCGGGTCGGTCTTGGCGTACTCCCGAAGACACCAGCCGATCGCCTTGCGGATGAAGAAGTCCGGGTGCCCCGCCCTGCGCGCGCAGTACCCGAAGAGCCGCTCGGCGTCCGTGTCCTCCTTGTAGCGGAGCTGATGGAGGAGGGCGGTGCGGGCCACCCACAGGTCCTCGTCCTCGATCCACTCGTCCATGGCGGCCCGCAGCCCCGGATCGGCCGCGACCAGACCGCCGACCACGTGCGCGGCGAGCGCGTCGACCGTGTCCCACCAGGAGCGCGTCGTCACGAGATGGCGGGCGACCGGCAGGAAACCGGACGAGCACCGCTTGACATGGCGGCGCAGCAGGTCGACGGCGAAGTAGGCGTACTCGCGCTCGGGCAGTTCCCAGCAGCGCAGGGCGATCGCCGTGCAGTCCCGCTCGTCGGGGCGCGGGGTCCCGGCGAGGACGGTGCGGGCCAGCTCGCGGCGCACGGGCGAGGTCAGGCCGAGGAAGGGGGCGATGTCCTTCATGTACGCACGCATCTGCGCGGCCCGCGCCGGGTCGGCCGCCGCGGAGTAGCTCGCGACGAGCCTGTCGAGCACGGTGTCCGCCAGGTCACTCCTCGGGACTGTGACGCTCATGAGACGCACCATACGGCGATCAGACACATGAGGCGGTTACTCTTCCCGGATGCTCGAGACCGCCGCCGCCACCCGCCCGCAGGGCTTCGCCGTGCGCTGCACCAGGGCGCTGCTCTCGCCGTGGTCCCGGCTCTCCCTGCTGGTGGTGCTGCTCGCGGCGGCCGGGACGTGCGTCCTGCTGTTCGAGCCGCAGCGGCTGATCGCCGACGGCTGGCCCGCCCAGCTGAGCGGTGCCACGGCGGTGGCCCTGTTCGCGGTCGCGTACGGGGCGTGCACCGCCGCGTTCGTGCCGCGTCCGCTCCTGAACCTCGCGGCGGGCGCCCTCTTCGGCACCTCGGCGGGGCTCGGCGCGGCGATCGCCGGCACGGTGTTCGGCGCCGGGATCGCCTTCGGGCTCGGCCGGATGCTCGGCCAGGACGCGCTGCGGCCCCTGCTGCGGGGCCGCTGGCTCAAGGCCGCGGACGGCCAGCTCAGCAGGCACGGCTTCCGGTCGATGCTGGCGGTCAGGCTCTTTCCCGGCATCCCGTTCGCCGCGGCCAACTACTGCGCGGCGGTGTCCCGCATGGGCTGGCTGCCGTTCCTCCTCGCCACCGGCCTCGGGTCGATCCCGAACACGGCGGCGTACGTCGTCGCGGGTGCCCGCGCGTCGACGCCGACGTCGCCCGTCTTTCTGATCGCGATGGGGTTCATCGCGGTGACCGGGCTCGGCGGTGCGGTGGTGGCCTGGTTCAAGCGCCACCACCTGCGCGGCCGCTGACGGCCCTGTCCCGCAGAGTCCCGCAGAGTCCCTCGAAAGTCCCGCAGAGTCCCTCAGAGCGCTTCGAGGACCGTCGCGTTGGCGAGCCCGCCCGCCTCGCACATGGTCTGCAGCGCGTAACGGGCGCCGCGCGCACGCATCGCGTGGACGAGCGTGGTCATCAGCCGGGTGCCGCTCGCGCCCAGCGGGTGCCCGAGCGCGATGGCGCCGCCGTGCACGTTGACCTTCCGCGGATCGGCGCCGGTCTCCTGCAGCCAGGCGAGTACGACGCTGGCGAAGGCCTCGTTGACCTCGAAGAGGTCGATGTCGTCGAGGCTCAATGAGGCCTTGCGCAGCACCTTCTCGGTGGCGGGCAGGACGCCGGTCAGCATGAGGAGCGGGTCGGAACCCGTGACGGCGAAGCTGTGCAGCCTGGCGAGCGGGCGCAGGCCGAGCCGGGCGGCGTGCTCGCTGGTGGTGATGAGGACGGCGGACGCCCCGTCGTTGACGGGGCTGGTGTTGCCCGCCGTGACGGACCAGTCGATCTGCGGGAAGCGCTCGCCGAAGCCGGGGTCGTAGTAGGCGGGCTTGAGGCCCGCGAGGACCTCGGGGGTGGTGGCGGGGCGGACGGACTCGTCGCGCGTGAGGCCCGCGATCGGGGCGGTCTCGGCGTCGAAGAGACCCGCCTCCCAGGCACGCGCGGCACGCTGGTGCGAGGTCGTCGCGAAGGCGTCCATCCGCTCGCGCCCGATGGACCACTTGGCCGCGATGAGCTCGGCGCTGATGCCCTGCGGGACGAGCCCTTCCGGATACCGCTCGGCGACACCGGGCCCGAACGGATCGGCACCGGCGGGCACGTTCGACCACATCGGTACGCGGCTCATCGACTCCACACCGCAGGCCACGACCATGTCGTACGCACCCGACATGACGCCCTGCGCCGCGAAGTGCACGGCCTGCTGCGAGGAGCCGCACTGCCGGTCGACGGTCGTCGCGGGCACGGACTCGGGGAACCCGGCGGACAGGACGGCGTAGCGGGTGGTGTTCATGGCCTGCTCGGCGACCTGGTCGACGGTGCCGCCGATCACGTCGTCGATCAGGGCGGGGTCGATGCCGGTGCGCTCGACGAGGGAGCGCAGGGTGTGGGCGAGGAGCTCGACCGGGTGCACACCGGCGAGGGCCCCGTTCGGCTTGCCCTTGCCTACGGGGGTGCGTACGGCTTCGACGATGACGGCGTCACGCATGGTGCGGTCCTCTTTCGGCTACCAGTGAGTAGGAAATCCAAACTCACGATAGCCGGGCGAGTTGGAAATTCAAACCCTCTCCTTCAAGCCCCCTAGACTGCCCGCATGAAGGATCCGCGCCCCTGCTCCATCGCCGACGCCCTCGCCCTCGTCGGCGAGAAGTACTCCCTGCTCGTCCTGCGCGAGGTGTGCCTCGGCAACGAACGCTTCGACCAGCTGGTGCGCAACATCGGCGCCCCGCGCGACGTCCTCGCGACGCGCCTGCGCCGCCTGGTGGAGGCAGGCGTCCTGGAGAAGGTCGCCTACAGCGAGCGCCCCCAGCGCTTCCTGTACCGGCCCACTCCGGCGGGCCTCGAACTGGAGCCGGTCCTGATGACCCTCATGGCCTGGGGCGACCGCCATCTGCGCGGCGACGACGGCCGCCCGATGGTCCTCGAGCACTCCTGCGGCCACGAACTGGTCCCGGTCGTGACCTGCTCCGCCTGCGGCGACGCGGTCCGCCACGACGACCTCACCGCCCATCCCCAGACGCCGGGTTGGTCGACGACGGGCCCGACGGCGGCCTGAATGGCACCCGCCCGCGCCACGCGCGGCGGCCCTCCCGCCACCCCGTTCACCCAAGGCGGTTACGCTGCCCCCGTCGAGGGGCGTGATCCCCCCTCGCGCCCCGGCATTCCGCCGCAGCCCCGCCTCTCGTTGACCGCTATCACCGCATCCACCCGCGGCCTGATGATCAGTACTTGGACGGCGCAGTTTTCATGTCTTGGCTTGAATCCTTCATCCTCGGGCTCGTCCAGGGACTGACCGAGTTCCTCCCGATCTCCTCCAGCGCGCACCTGCGGCTGACCGCGGCGTTCGCGGGCTGGCACGATCCCGGGGCCGCGTTCACGGCGATCACCCAGATCGGCACCGAGGCCGCCGTGCTCATCTACTTCCGCAAGGACATCGTCCGGATCATCTCCGCATGGTTCGGCTCGCTCTTCGGCAAGGTGCCGCGCTCCGACCACGACGCCCAGATGGGCTGGCTGGTCATCGTCGGCTCGATCCCGATCGGCGTCCTCGGCGTCACCTTCAAGGACCAGATCGAGGGCCCCTTCCGCGACCTGCGCCTGATCGCCACGACGCTCATCGTGATGGGCATCGTCCTCGGCATCGCCGACCGCCTCGCGGCCCGCGACGAAACGGGCGGCAAGCACCGCGCCGTACGCCACCGCAAGGACCTCAAGGAACTGGGCGTCAAGGACGGCCTGATCTACGGCATCTGCCAGGCCATGGCCCTCATCCCCGGCGTCTCCCGCTCCGGCGCCACCATCAGCGGCGGCCTCCTCATGGGCTACACCCGCGAGGCCGCGGCCCGCTACTCCTTCCTCCTCGCCATCCCCGCCGTCCTCGCCTCCGGCGCCTTCGAACTGAAGGACGCGGGCGAGGGCCACGTCTCCTGGGGCCCGACGATCTTCGCCACCATCGTCGCCTTCGTGGTCGGCTACGCGGTCATCGCCTGGTTCATGAAGTTCATTACGACCAAGTCCTTCATGCCCTTCGTGTACTACCGGGTCCTGCTCGGCATCGTCCTGATCGCCCTCGTCGCGACGGGCGCGCTCAGCCCGCACGCGGGGGAATCGGCGGGCTGAGGCCGGGCGGTCCGTCGGGACGAGACTCAGGCGCAGGCGGGGCCCAAGCCCGGGCCCCCGGCCCACCCGGAGCGCGCCCACTCCCGACCCCCGGCCCTCAGCGCGACGGCAGGGTCCGCAGGAATCCCCCGAGGATCTCGTTGAAGGTGCCCGGCCGCTCCATGTTCGGGTAGTGGGCCACGCCGTCGACGGTCACCGCGCGCCCGCCCGGAATGGAGTGCACGAGCCGCTCGGCCATCCCGATGCAGTCGGCCGAGTCGACACCGCCGTTGATGGCGAAGGCCGGAAGCGTGAGCTGCGCGGCGCGGGCCCAGGTGTCGGCCACCGGCAGGAGCTCCGCGGGCACCGCCCCCGTGTGCTTCGCGACGGTGTTCGCGGTCATCTCCCTCAGCAGCCGTACGACGTCCTGGTCGACCTCGTCGAGCGCGCGGCGCGGACCGGGCGCGTACTGCGTGAACGCCTCCACGTAGCCGTCCGCGTCGCCCTCCGTGAACGCGCGGGTCAGCTCGGCCTGGATGCCCTTGACCCAGGGGTCGCGGAAGTCGGGCTCGCTGGTCCCGGCACCGCTGACCACCAACGCGCTGACCAGATCCGGGTGTTCGAGCGCGGTGTCGACGGCGGTCGCGCCGCCCATCGAGAGGCCGACCAGGATCGCCGGGCCCGTGCCGAGGTGGCGCAACAGCGCGGCGAGGTCGTCGGTGTGCCGAAAGGCGGCGCGGGCGACCGACGATCCGCCGTGGCCGCGCGCGTCCGGCGCGATCACCCGGTGGTCCCGCACCAGGAAGGGAATCTGATCGCGCCACATGCGGTGGTCGAGGAAGCCGCCGTGGAGCAGGACCAGCGGTCGGCCCTCTCCGGTGTCGCGGTAGACGAGGCTGCCGCCGTCGAACTCGAAGGTGGACAGGTCGGACCCGTGGGTGACATCAGTGGCATCAGTCATGACAACCAAGGTGTCAAACTTTCCTGCGGGTTGGCAACCAAGGTGTCATGATGACGTGGTGACGAACGCGATCTCCGGCCCCAACGCGACCCCCGACCCCTCCGCCCCAGCTGCCTCCTCCGCGCCCTTCGCCCCCTCCGCCCCCTTGGCGCCCGACGACCTCGCCGACCGGCTCACCGGGGTCTTCGACCTGGTCGGCCCGCTCTACCGGCGCGTGCAGCGCAAGGTGGAGGAGGCCGCGCCCATCGAGGGGATCTCCGTCGGCGTGCGCGCCGTCCTGGTCCAGCTCCGGGAGCACGGGCCCATGACCGTCCCGCAGATGGGCCGCGCGCAGGCGCTGAGCCGCCAGTTCGTCCAGCGCATGGTCAATGACGCCGCGGCGCGGCGGCTCGTGGAGACCATCCCCAACCCGGCGCACCAGCGGTCCTCACTGATCCGCCTGACGGCAGCGGGCGACGCCGCGATCAACGCGGTCGTCGCCCGTGAACACGCGCTCCTCCGCCAGGTGGACGGCGACCTGACCGAGGCCGACGTGGCGACCTGCGTGCACGTCCTGACACGCATGCTCGCGATCTTCGACCACGTCGACGTGAACTAGGACGGCCTGCCCTCAGGACTGCGGTCGGCTGCCGTGGTTGGCCGCGTGCTTGCGGCGGGCCTTCTTCTTCCGGCGTCGCTTCGAGGACATCTCGCCACCTCTTTCGGCAGAGCATCGGGACGGGAATCGGCGCTTTGCGGCCTTTCTGCCGCTTGGGCCGAGTTCTACCGTTCCACACCGCCTTGGCGGCGGCGACCTGACGCCAGCCGCCAGCCGCCGACCAGGGCCAGCACCGGATAGGCGCCGAGGGCGAGCCCGCCCGCCCCCGCCAGCAGCCGCTCCCACCACGACCAGCCAAGGCCGCCCAACGCGCCGGCGATCAGCAGCGCGGGCGCGAGAAGGAAGAACATGACCGTCTTGAAGGGATCAACGCCCCACGACCACTTCCGCGCCACCCGCTCCGGCAGCCCCTGCCCGTCGTCGGACAGCTTCCATCGCGGCGCCCGACCCCTCCTGTGCTTCATGTGTTTCGAGCGTACGTGGAGCCACTGACAGGCGCGAACGCCGCCCGTCGGACGCGACGCACACCCCCTGTGCGACCGGCCCTGCGATCACCGGGCGGAGGTGTGCGGTAGCTGACAGTTCCGATTGTCGTAGCCATCCCCTAGGCTTGACTGCATGCCCTTAACCCCACCACCCCATGGTTCCGCGCGGTCTTCCGTCGAACTGAACGACCGGATCCGCGGCCTGTGGCTGCGCGCCGGCGGGCGCCTCTCCGCCGAACAGCGCCGGGAGTACGAGCAGTTGGTGACCGAGTGGGCCGCAGCGGTCCGCGAGGAGATCGTGAAGGCCGCCTAGGGCCCGCACGACGGATCAGCACCTCGGACCGACGGATCAGCACCTGAGAACCTGTACGACGGAACGGCGCCCAGGACCTGTCCGGCGGAACCGGGCCGGACAGGCCCTCGGCCGCGAGGGCCCCGCCCCTGCGCAGGGATCCGGCCGCTTGCCCCCTGCACACCTCTTGGCTCCCCACCTCCCGTGCCCAACACTGAGCCGATGACGCAGCGCGTGGAACTCGCCGCAGTGATGGACCGGTTGGCCATCGACGCCCTCATCACCGAGTACGCGGTGGCCGTCGACGACGGCGACTGGGACGCCTACCGCCGCCTCTTCGCCCCCGGAGGCCGCGCCGACTACCGGTCCGCGGGCGGCATCGAGGGCTCGGCCTCCGACGTCGCCGCCTGGCTGACCGACAGGATGCGCATGTTCCCGATGCGCCAGCATCTGATCGTGAACCGGAGACTGCAGTTCGGGACCCTCGACCAGGACGTCGGGGACACCGCGCGCGTGCGCGCCGACTATGTGAATCCCATGGCGTTCGCGGCGAACGAGGGACAGGCCGGGACCCCGGCCCCGGACTTCGTCTGCGGGGGCCGCTACTCCTTCGCACTGCTGCGTACGCACGGTGGCTGGCGGTTGCGCGAGGTGGTCGTCGAGGAGAAGTGGCGCAGGATCCAGGAACGGACCGGCGACGCCCCGGCCGAGGCCTGACGCGCGCCGCGCCGCATCACCACCTCGCCGCATCCCCTCACACCACGGCGAACGCCCACTGTCGTAGATCGTCTTCGGCGCGCACACTGGAACCACGACCGGGCGTCGGGGACCGAGGGAGGCGCTGCATGGATCTGTTCGGCGACGGCCGAAGGGAGCGGACCGGGCAGCGTGTGCGGCTGCTGCTCGCGTCGCCCTGGTGGCGCGGTGGCACCGCCGTCCTGGCCGGGGCACTGCCCGCGCTCGCCTTCCCCGCCCCGTCGCTGTGGTGGTTCGCGTACGTCGCGCTGGTGCCGTGGATCCTGCTGGCCCGATCGGCCCCGACCGCGCGCCGTGCCGCGCTCGACGGCTGGCTCGGGGGCCTCGGCTTCATGGTGGCCGTCCACCACTGGCTGCTGCCGAGCCTGCATGTCTTCACGGTCGTCATCGCGGCGCTGCTCGGCCTGTTGTGGGCCCCGTGGGGCTGGCTGGTGCGGCGGCTGCTCGGCCACGCGCCGCCACCGGGGCGTGCCGCGACCGCCCTCGTCGTACTGCCCTCGGCCTGGCTGATGGTCGAACTGGTCAGGTCCTGGGAGGGATTGGGCGGCCCGTGGGGTCTGCTCGGCTCCAGCCAGTGGCAGGTGGAGCCCGCGCTGCGGCTCGCGTCCGTGGGCGGGGTGTGGCTGGTCAGCGCGCTGGTCGTGGTCGTGAACACCGCGGTCGCGCTGCTCGTCGTCGCCCTGACGGCGGGCCGGTCCGCCGAGGCGACGCCGACCGGGGGCCGCTCCCGCACGGGCAGTCGGGGAGGCGCGTTCCTCGCGGGTCCCCGGGGAGCCGTGTTCTCCGCCGCCCCCGGCGCCCCCGCCGTCGCCGGCATCGTCGCCGTGGCCGCCGTGACCACCGCCGCCTGGACCTGGGCCCCACGCCCGGAACCCGCGGGCCGGACCCGGGTCGCCGTCGTACAGCCCGGTGTCATCGACGGCATCGGGGGCCCCGAGAAGCGATTCGCCCGCGAGGAGGCGCTGACCAGGACCTTGGCGGGCCGGGACCTCGACCTCGTCGTGTGGGGCGAGAGCAGCGTCGGCTTCGACCTCACCGACAGGCCCGACATCGCGCGCAGGATCGCCGCGCTCTCCCGTGAGGTCGGCGCGGACATCCTCGTGAACGTCGACGCGCGCCGCTCCGACCGGCCCGGCATCTTCAAGAGTTCCGTCCTGGTGGGGCCGGAAGGACCGACCGGGGACCGCTACGACAAGATGCGGCTCGTGCCGTTCGGCGAGTACGTCCCCGCGCGCTCCCTGCTCGGCTGGGCGACATCGGTCGGCAAGGCCGCGGGCGAGGACCGCAGGCGCGGCGAACGACAGGTGGTGATGGACGCCGGGCACGGCCTGCGGGTCGGGCCGCTGGTCTGCTTCGAGTCGGCGTTTCCCGACATGAGCCGTCAACTCACCCGCGACGGCGCGCAGGTGCTGCTCGCCCAGTCCGCCACGTCGTCGTTCCAGGCCAGCTGGGCGCCCCGGCAGCACGCCTCGCTCGCGGCGGTGCGGGCCGCCGAGACGGGCCGCCCCATGGTGCACGCGACGCTCACGGGTGTCTCCGCGGTCTACGGCCCCGACGGCTCCCGCGTCGGCAGCCCGCTCGGCACATCGGCGAGCGCCGCGGCGGTGTACGACATTCCGCTCGCCACGGGCGTGACGGCGTACGTCAGGTGGGGCGACTGGCCCGTGCACGCCGCCCTGGTCGTCCTCGCGCTGCTGTGCGCGGCCGAGGGCGCGCGGTCCCTCAGGCGCCCTGCCCCTGAGCGGCAAGGACAACCCGCTCGCACAGCTCATGGGTCGCCAGCGCATCACGGGCGCTGAGCACCTTGCCCGCGCGCACGGCGTCGAGGAAGGAGAGCACCACCTGCTCGATGCCGCGCTGCCGGGCCACCGGCACCCAGTCGCCGCGCCGCCGCACCGTCGGCTGACCCTTGTGGTCGACGACCTCGGCGAGGTTGAGCACCTGCCGCTTGGTGTCCTGACCCGAGACCTCGAGGATCTCCTCGGTCGAACCGCTCAGCCGGTTCATCACGCCGAGCGCCGTGAAGCCGTCGCCCGCCAACTGCAGCACGACGTGCTCCATGAGGCCGTCCTGGAGCCGGGCGCGCACGCCGACGTGGTCGATGGGGCCCGGCGCCAGGAAGCGCAGCGTGTCCACGACGTGGATGAAGTCGTCCAGGACGAGCGTGCGCGGGTCCTCGGGCAGGCCGACGCGGTTCTTCTGCATCAGGATCAGCTCGCGCGGGTGCTCGGCACACTGGGCGTAACCGGGCGCGAAACGCCGGTTGAAGCCGACGGCGAGGCTCACGTCACGGTCCTCGGCGAGGCGCACCAGCCGCTCGGATTCGGCGAGTTCGTACGCGATGGGCTTGTCGACATAGGTCGCCACGCCCGCTTCGAGCAGCCGCGTGACGATCTCGGGGTGCACGGCGGTCGGGGCGTGCACGAAGGCCGCGTCGAGATCCTGGGCGAGCAGTGCGTCCAGGTCGGTGTGGAGCCGCGCGTCCGGGATGTGATGGACGCCCCCGACCCTGGCGAGGGTGGCGGGCGTACGCGTCTGCAGGTGCAGCTCGACCCCCGGCTGGGTGGTGAGGACAGGCAGGTACGCCTTCTGCGCGATGTCCCCGAGTCCGATGCAGCCGACCTTCACCACTGTCTCCCTCACCGCCGCTACCACTGCTGCTGTACCGGCTCGTACACCTACCGCTGTGCCGGTTCGCGTCCCGCTGTCCGCGCGGTGTGCGCGGACGTTCCGGTCGCTGTTCCCGCAGCATACGGGGCCTGCGGGGGACGCCAGTCGGCGATGGAGGAGAAACCGCGCAGGATGAGGTTCGGGCCGAGCCGCGACGCCGCCGACACAAGGGCATTGCGTATGGCAATGAGCGGGGCGCTCCTCGGATGCGTGACCCGCGATGCGCGGGCGGCCCTGCGGACGATCTCGTTGGTACGGGGGACGCGCGCCGCGCTGTAGGCGGCGAGCCCCGCGAAGAGGTCCGCGCCGGGCGCCGTGTGGTGGGCCAGGACGACGCCGTCCTCGATGGCCTGGTTGCCGCCCTGGCCGAGGCTCGGCGTCATGGCGTGCGCCGCGTCGCCGACGAGGACGACGCGGCCGCGGTGGTGGACGGTCAGCGGTGTGGCCAGATGGCGGACGTCGTTGCGCAGGATGTCCTCGGGCCGCGCGGCGGCGACGACGGCGGGGATCGGGTCGTGCCAGTCGGCGAAACGCCGCGCCAGCTCGGCCTTCTCCCCGCCGGACGCACGCTGCCCCTCGGGCACGCGCGCCGTCGCATACGCGTACACCCTGCCGTCCTTCAGCGGCTGCGTACCCCACACCCCGCCACGCCCCCAGGTCTCGTGCGGCGCGAAGGGCTCGGCGGGCGCGGGGATGACGAACCGCCAGGCGGTGAATCCGGCGTAGACGGGCCGGGGGTGGCCGGGGAAGAGGACGTCACGCACGGCGGAGTTGATGCCGTCGGCGCCGACGACGAGGGCTGCTTCGATGCGGTCCGTGACGGGGTGTTCCGTGCTGGGGGCGTTGGCGGCGGGGTGGTCGAGGGCTTGGCCGGCGGCACCCTCGGCGGCCCCGTCGAGGGTGACGACGGCCGGCCGGCCGGTCGCGCCCGGGTCCGTGAGGCGGGCGCGCGTGCCGGTACGCAGTGTGCCCGCGGGCAGCTCGGAGACGAGCAGGTCGACGAGGGTCGCGCGATGCAGCATCACGAGGCTGCCGCCGTACGCCCCTTCGGCCTCGGCCGAACTCGTGCGCACCAGCCAACGGCCGCTCTGGGCCCGCATGCCGCCGAGGCCCTGCCAGGCGGCGAGCGCGCGGACCCGGTCGCCGAGTCCCAGGACGTCGAGCGCGCGCTGGGCGTTCGGGGCCAGGCCGATGCCCGCACCGACGGGCTCCAGGGAGGCGGCGCGCTCCAGGACGGTGACGCGCCACCCCGCGCGGTGCAGGCCGATGGCCGCGGCGAGTCCGCCGATACCGGCGCCGATGACGACTGCGTGGGGCTGCTGCATGGCTCCTCCTTCGCGGCGCGGTGCGCACACCGTCGCGGCATGCGCACGCACCATCCACCTTCACTACACCTGTAGTGAGCGATGTCCAGACCGTACTACAGGTGTAGTCGCGGGCGATAGAGTGCCCCCATGTCCGCACACAGCGCGGGGGCGTCCCGCACCGAACTCATCGCCGACACGGCGCTCGCCCTCCTCGCCGAACGCGGCATGCGCGGCCTCACCCACCGGGCCGTCGACGAGGCGGCGGGCCTCCCGCAGGGCTCCACCTCGAACCACGCACGCACCCGGCTCGCCCTCCTGGAGGCGGCGGTGCGGCGCCAGGCGGAACGCGAGGCGGTGGTCCTGACCCCCACCGAAATGCCGGACCCCACGGCCGGCCGCCCCGCCCTGGCCACCGCTCTGGCCCGGGCCCTGCACCGCTACTTGACCGGCGACTCCCGTCACCTGCTGGTCTCCCGTTACGAGTTGGCCCTCGAAGCCACCCGTAGGCCAGAACTCCGCGCGTACTACGACGCGACGGGCAAACAATTCCGCGAACCCCTCGAAGCCCTGCTCCGCGCAGCAGGCTCACCGACCCCCGAACGGCACACCCTCTCCCTGGTGGCCTGGTGCGACGGCCTGATGTTCTCGTGCGTGGCGGGCTCGTTCCACGCGACGGTCCCGACGGAGGAGGAGCTGCGGGCGGGGGTGGCGGAGCTGTTGCGGGGGATGTTGGACGGGTGAGGGTGCCCCGGGGGGGGGCGGGCCGAGGAGGCGGGGCAGGCCCCGGGGCAGGCCGTGGA
>NZ_JBHYJI010000068.1:0-51313 GCF_042740435.1 Streptomyces sp. NPDC059002
ACACCTCTGCATTTGAGCCCGTACTTCGCTCTGCAGATGAGCTAGTACGCCGACACCTGTAAGAGAGCTTGATGACACGCATGCGGTGGACCACCTCGGGGTTCACCGCAGTATCGATCCCGGTCAGCCGCCCCTCAGCTCGTTGACGCCCTATATCCGCCGGAAGCACGATCTCCGTCTTGCGAAGATCGGCAAAGCAGCGCAGGCCTCCAGTCAGATGGTGGTGCTGGTAGGAGACTCGTCGTCAGGCAAGACGCGTGCGCTACAAGCCTTGCTCCTGCTTCGCGAGCTCGCAGAATGGCGACTGTGGCAGCCGCATTCGCCTGAGCGGCTCCTTGAGGCGTACCGGCGGCAGGAGATCGCCCCGCAGACCGTGCTCTGGCTGAACGAGACACAGCGCTATCTCACGGGCCCTCTAGGGGAGGAAGTAGCTTGCGTGCTGCGGGTGTTGCTGACCGATCCGCGGTGTTCGCCGATCCTCGTGCTGGGAACGCTGTGGCATGAGCACCATTCCCTGCTGACTGTGCGGCCCCCGCCAAGGGAGCCCGACTCGCATGCGCAGGCGCGTGACCTCCTGGACGGGCGATGTATCACGGTCCCGGATGCTTTCACTGACGAAGATCTGGAGCACCTGGCCCAGCTCGCCCCGCATGACCGGCGGTTGGGCCTCGCTCTCGAACGTGGCGGCCGGCATATCACTCAGTTCCTTGCCGGGGCTCGCGAACTCGTGCAGCGATTCGAGACGGCTCCGGCCGAGGCCCGAGCCGTGATCCTGGCGGCAATGGACGCCCGCCGCCTTGGGCACAACTCGCTGCTGAGCACAGACCTCCTACGGGCGGTTGCTCCTGGCTATCTCAGTGAGCAGCAATGGCAGCTGGTCGCCGACGACTGGTTCGACCAAGCACTCGACTATGCGCGCCAACCATGTAAGGGAGTTCCCGGTCCACTGACACCATGGCGGCCCCGCCCTGGGGAGACCGCTTCGACGAAGCCCGTCCTACACCTCGCCGACTACCTAGAGCAATACGGGCGGGACACGCGCCGCTACACCGTGCCTCCGGCCGCCTTCTGGGATGCGGTCAGAGGCCACTCGGGCACGGGCGCTGACCTGATGGAGCTCGCCGCCGCAGCCCAGGACCGTCTGCTGCTGCGCCACGCCTCGCTCCTCTACCGGGCTGCCGCCGATGCAGGCCTGCCAGATGCTTGGACTGACCTAGGTAGCGTGTATACGCGTGTCGGCCATATCTCCGCGGCTGTCCGCTGTTTCCAAGCAGCTGCCGACGCTGGTGAGGTCGAAGGGCTCATCCGCCTCGCTCACATGCGCAACGAGTCCGGGGATGCCACTGAGGCCCTGCGGTTGTACAGGTCGGCGGCTTTGCAGGCCGAGGCCATCGAGGAGCCTGTGCCAGATCCGCCGCGCTTCGTCTTCCTCGTGGCCCAGCCTCTGGTGGATGCGGGAGACTCAGATGCAGCTGAGCGGCTGTGCCGGGCGCTGACCGAAGCGGGAAACGACCACGCGTGGCTGTGGGCCTATCTCGCTAAGTTACGGATGCGCGTTGGGGACTTGGAAGGTGCCGAGCCGTACTCTCGCCGAGCGGCTCAGCACGGCGACTACAACGGAATGATGGACTTGGTCGAAGCGTGGCGAGCAGCTGGTGATGGAGCCCGCGCTGATCTTCTGTTCGAGCAGCTGATTGAGATCAGTCCGACGCTGAGTCTTGGAGAGTTGGCTTCCTCACCATCGCGGCTCACTCCAGCGCAGGCCGAACACCTCCATCAGGCAATGGAGGAGCGCGAGGATACCGACGCCTTGTGGTGCAAGGCCACGCAGCTGTACGAGGCCGGAGACTTCGCCCGCGCCGAACCGCTGTACCGAGCATGTGTCGCGGCTGGCGACCTCACAGCCCTCGGGGATCTGGCGGCGCTCCGCATGGGCGTCAAGGATTGGGATGGCGCCGACCAATACGTCCTGCGCGAAGTCGCTGAGACCGGCAGCTGGGCTAGCGGACACGACCTGGCCCTGGCCTACCGTGAGTATGGCGAGCTCGACCGACTGCACGCTCTGTACCAGAACATCGCTGATCAAGGATTCACAGAAGGCATCGTTGGTCTGGCAACGCTGCGCGAGGAGTCCGGTGACCACGCGGAAGCCGAACGTCTCGCCCTCAGGGCCGCAGCGGCCGGGGACGATTCCGCCTTCTGGCAGTTGAGGCAACGTGTCGACGATCCTCGCCGCCATCAACTCCTCCGGTACGGGCTCGAACCAGACGGCGGCATCGCAGACTCCTGGAGCCCCACCCAGCTCTGACAAGGGGCGATGCGAAATGTATCCACGCGCTGCGGGGAGCAGACCAGCCTGGCTTCGCCTCCCTCCCTGCTCGTTCCCAAGACCGAGCTGGAGGCAGCCATCACGCTCCGCACCGTCATTTGGCCCTTCAGCACAGCCGTCGGCGTCGGCTTCCAACCCTCGTTACAGGCTCACCGCAACGAAGGCAGCACCCGCCACGATCGCGCCGACGCAGCCCCCGGTGACGGTCTGAGCAATGGTGTGGGCTCGAAGGACGACGCGGGACCAGGCGATCACGCACACGATGGGGGCCGCGAGCCAGACCAGGGGACCGTACGCGCACGCAAGAATCGCGAGAGAACCAGCCGCAACACTGGTGTGCACGGAGATCTTCCAGAATGCAGTGACCGGCAAGAGCACGGCGAGCGTGCCGAGCATCGCGACGACCAGGGCGAGCATCTGCCGGGGGGCGCCGAGCCAGAGCATGCCGCCGATTCCGATACCGACGGACGTCATGATGACGGGGATCAAGAGGAGGCGTCGTTGGCGGTTCCCGACGTGTCGGTCGGCCCACTTGCCGGACCTGATGCCGTACTTGATGTAGGCGATGGGGATCACCGCGGCGAACAGGATCGCCTCGAAGCCCCAGGCGAGTCCGGTCAACGGCTGGGCCTGAGCCAGCCCGGTCAAGAGGCTCACCGCGATGATGACGTTCTTCGGGTCGAGTCCGTCAGTGATTCGGCGAGCCGTACGTATCCGGCTGGTGTCGATCGGGACGGCTGCATCCTGTAGGGAAGTCACGCTGTTCCTACCTTCTCGTCCACAGTCGTCAGGGCCTTCTCGACGCCGTCCAGTCGAGTGGAGGTGTACACGGCGCCGACTCGGGTCAGCCACCGCGCGTTGGCCTCCTGGTCGTCGCGCAGGGTCAGCAACGGCTCGACGGTTGAGGGGAAGGCGTGCGATTCTCCGTCGACCGCGCGGCGGCGGGCGATGCGCAGACATACGGCCTCGGCGGCAGCTTCTGCGTCGTCGCCGGTGAATCCCTCAGCACGCACAGCGGCCAGTGCACGGGTCGGCAGGTCCTCGTCGACCCACGGCAGCAGCTCGTAGGTGGCGTCCCAGACCTCGACCACGCGTTGGTCGAGCCGGTTGTACATGCTGCACATGCCCCAGCGGTCGCGGATCAGTGAAGTCCCATCGACCAGATGCTTGCGGACGGTATCCGGAGAGAGCACACACACAAGATCGACCCACAAGGGGCGCAGGCCGATCAAGGCTCGGCGGTTGCGCAGTCCGCGGGCGACGATGTCGATGGCGCGGATGCTGGATCCTGCGACGACGGGAAGGATCGTCGCGATCTGAAGGAGGTTGCCGCCCATATCGAACTGGTCCTCGGTTAGGGGGAATTCAGCGCCCGCGAGGCCGTAGCCGAGGTAGGTGAGGCGGTAGAGGGGGTAGGTGACTCCGAGACCGCAGCCCAGGGCCATCATCTGCATGCAGCGGCGGAATGCGCCTGCGGGGCTGCGATTCGCTGCCGCTGCGCACAGGGCAGCGGAAAGGGCCAGTGCAACGCCGATCGGCAGAAGGTAGACGCAGAGGTAGATGGTGCCCCAGCCGTCGCCGAACTGACCGTTGATGAAGTCCGTGTCTCCGTTGGGGGCCAGCCGGGCGGGTGCGGCCCCTGGGAACGTCGCAAGGGCGGCGGTAGCGGCGACGGCGCCGAGGATGAGGCGCGGCTTGAGGTCGGCGAGGCGCCGCCAACGCGGTTCCGGGCTTCGGGCCGGTACTGCGGAATTGACCCATCCCACCAAGAGAAGGCATGCCGTCACGATGGAGAGGTGTTTCGGCAGCACCGCACAGTCGCGCAGTCCCGTGACGGAGGCCAGGGCGTGTTCGAGCGGTGACAGTCTCAGGGTGGTGCCGATGGCCAGTGCGACAAAGGTCCACAGCAACGCGTCCTTGCCCGGATTGGGCTCGGTGTGCCCACGTCGGGCGTTGGCTCGGACAGCGACGACCACCCACAGCGGGATGATCGTCAAAAGGGCTATGTAGTCGTCGGAGGTCAAAGCAAGGAGTTTCTGAGTCGGGGCGGCAGAGAGGGGCTCAGAGCGCCTTGTACAGGCGGTCGAGGAGCGGGTCGCCGCTGTGCTGGTTCTCGCGCGCACGGTCGAGCGCCTGGCGGCGCAGGGCGAACGCGAACTTCTCCGCCTGGTCCTCGACCTTGACGTGCTCAGGGTCGTGAGGTCCGTCTTGGGACCGAGTGCGGCCGATCAGGCAGCCACCGAGGAAGTCGGGGCTGAGGAACTGGTACGGCTCGGGCTCCGGTTCAGGCGGTGTCGAGGGCAGCACGAGGGGTTCGTGCCCGAGCGCTATGTGCCCGGCTTCGTGGGCGAGGGTGTGTACGGCTGCGGCGCCGTTGAGCTCGGGTGCAACCCAGATGGCATCGCTTTCGGCCTCGGGACGGGTCAGCCACAGACCGTTGGCCCGCAGGCCGGCGAGTGGCGGGTCCTCGCGCCACAGGTCAAGAGGGCGCGGGTACCGATCCCGGATGACGTTGAAGAGCGTCTCGACCGTAAGTGGGTCCGGGATCGGGAAGGTCGCGAGGGTGCGGCGTATTTGGCTGTCGGCAGAGTGGATCACCGGAGTCGTGCACCTTGCGTGGGGGGTGTTCGGTCAATCGTGTTTGGGCTGCTTCGTCTCTCCTTCTCCGGCCTCGTGTTCCAGCTCCTCGACTTGCTGAAGTGATTGGGCGTACTTGACGACACGGGCCTGGCCCTGCGGGGACAAACGGCTGGCAGAACGGGCGAGCACGGCCAAGGTCTCGTTTCCGTCCCGCTCTTGGCGCTGGAGTCGCTGATCGAGAAAGTGCTCCAGCTCGGCGATGACTTCGTTCGCGGTCGTGCTCGCCGCTGTGCTGGTCAGGTTGAAGACATCAAGCGGCACTCCGAAGAAGTCCGCCAGCACCGACATGTACGGCGCGGTCGGCTGAGGGCCACCTTCCTTGCGAAGGCGGCGGATGTACTCCGCGGTGATGGTGCCCGCGCCGTGGCGGCGGTTGATCTCGTCTGCCACCTGCTGGTTGGTGTATTCGACGTACCGACCAGGGGTCTCTGCATCTTCCGGTGCGGAAGCCTCGAACAGGAGGTTGAGGCGGGCGGCGAACGTCTGCTGCCCAGGGTTTGGGACTGGGGTCACGGGTAGCGGTCTTTCTCGACGAGTGGTGAGGGCTCCACTGTAGCTGGCGGCCCAACGATCGGTTGACGCCTCCTTCATCTGCAAACAATCGTTTGACTACTGATCGTTTGCAGACTTTCATGGATGCATGCAGGGCGCAGCGATCCGATCGCAGTCGTCCTTCACCCTGCATGCCCTTCACCGATCTGGGCTGCCACCCAAACAGGGAGTTCAACATGCCCTTCCTCGCCGCCAATTCGACAGCTGCGCCCTCAATCAACGCCCGCCCCACCTGTTGCCCACCACGTACAGCAACGAGCCACGACTGATGGCGCGTCAGGACCCTGCTCCCTGACGCTTGGTGTTGACGTTCTCGCGCCAGCGCTCCGCCGTCACCCGGCAAGCATCAGCCAGTCGGTCCGGCGACACGTCATACAGGGCAGACAAGACAGCCCCCCACTCGCCCCTCACGCGCCCGACCCCCAACTCCAATTCCGAGACGTCCGACGCCTGGACCCCCAGCCGCTTGGCGACGTCCTCCTGCCGGAGGCCAGCGCGCGTCCGCAATACAGCGAGGTCCGCGTCCGGGGATAGAGGGAGCAGGAGTTGCGACCGGGGTACTGCGAGCTTCTCGGTCAGGGCGGCGAACAAGCGAGGACTGGGGGCACCCTTACCCCTCACCCATCGACCAACGGTATTCACCGTCACGCCGATGGCCTGCGCCACCTCGGCCTGAGTCAGACGCCGCTCTTCATAGGCGGCGCGGAACCCAGTCGGGCTGAAGTCCTGGACGCTTTTCACGCGGCCAGTATCCCAGCCGCCCCCACCCGTAGATCGCCGAGAAGAGTCAAGAGAAGAAAATGATGGGTCGGAAATGATGGTATAGTGATCATGTTATCGAGACGGGCAACCGTTCAGATGATCTCGATCCGGGGCTGTCGCCAAACAGCTCCGGAGAGCAGATTCGGCCCACCAGTCGGAGCGCCAACTCCAGGCCGGTGAGCCGAACTTGGGAGGCGTAGCCCCCCGAAGAAGCAGTGCGAACCGCACGGGCCTAGTAATCCTCGCGGTCGCACTTCGGCAGTGACACCGGAGCGATGCTTCGCTGTCACCTGATGCAGACGGGGCGATGCCTCGTCTGCTCAAGGAGTGATTGTGTCATGGGACACCCAGCAGGGGCACCTACCGTGAGTACAGCCGCTCATGGCGGCCTTGACCTCCAAGGGCTCACCGCGGTTCTGAGGCTACTCACCGGCGGCGAGGACGTCGATGCTCTTGCGCGTCGGCTCGACACCCTTCACGTCGACTATGCCGAGGCTGCCCGGCGTCTGAATATTCCGGAGAAGTGGCTGCGTGAGCGCATAAGTTCGCTCCCCCACCGGAAGATGGGAAAATTCGTCGGCTTCGCCGAAGAGGATCTCAGGGCGATTTCCGAGATGTATGCCGTCCGGCCTGCTCTCGGCACGCCCGGCACTGGCCACAGTCGCAGCGAAAAGTTTACGGCACTCACGCCGTCACGTCGCTCACGCGTTCGCTCGACCAGCTGACTTCCATCTCGGGACTTTCGCGCACACTGGTGCATTTCCCTGAGTTCCTCCAGGAGTTTCGATGGCAAACCACATCATCTTTGAAGACCTTCCCTCACCTACTCGCAGGTCAGCCACATCCAGCTTCCGGCATTCACAGGCCGCCAACAAGCTCAAAGCAAAACCCCACTCTTGGGCTCGAATTCAAGAGCGCGCAAAGCGGGGCGACGCCGCTACCGCCGCCTACCAGATACGCAGGGGAGTCCTGTCCGCTTTCCGCCCGGCCGGTTCGTTCGAGGCTAAGTCGGTAACTGTGGGCGATAGGTTCTTTGTATATGCGCGGTACGTTGACCCGGGATCGGAAACTCCCGACTTGGCTCCGGACGGCTCCTGATGACGCCGGGCATAGAGGCGGCTGTGCACGCTGCCCTTAGCGGCGATTGGGCCCCTCTTCTGGAAGCGGCATCTGAAACACCGGGAAAGAACTGGGCCGAGAACGCTCGATGCGCCGGACAAAGAGTCGAGATCTTCTTCCCTGACGCAGAGGAACCGTGGAGTGACCCCGATCAGGTTCGACGCACACAGGGAATCGCTCTCAATCGCCCTCTAAACCTCTGCGCAGCCTGCCCATTGGCTGTCGCCGCGCGGTGCCTCATCGAGTCCCTGCGGAACGACGAGGAGTACGGAATCCGGGCGGGGCTGCTGGCATCGGAGCGGTCCGAACTCCTGAGCTGCTGGAAGCGCCGCGTCGACGACACAGCCGTCTCAGCCGCGCTACGTGGTGTCACCACCCTGCTCACCGCCCGAGAACGTGAGGAAGTCGTGGCCCAGTTCGTTGCCGATCCCATGCTCGGCGCTACCCGGGTAGCTCGCGGACTCGGCATTTCGAGCAAGTACTTGTGGCAACTGGCCCGAGAACATCGGCAGCGACACACGCCGGCTGCTGCCCCGTCCTCTGTTTCCGTGGCGAAGGCTGCCTGAGACGTCCCGCCCGGACGGGTACATCCATTCTTCCGCAAGGACTCCCTTGCGTGCGTTTACGGGAGATTCCCCATTCCCAAAAAGCCTTCTTTCCTCATAGCCCAGACAAGTGCCTATGGGGACACCCAAATCCTGGACCATTCAACCGCGCTCGTTCGCGTTCACCCGGCTTCCCAGGGCACTGCCCATTTGTACACCGGCCAATTCTCCCGCCTCCTGGTGGGATACGAGATCGAGCAGGAGATAGCCAGACTAGTCCGTAACTACTTTCCCGATGAAGCGGACTGGCGACGAGCCCATGACTTCCACGCCCCTACGGGTTTTCTGTATCTAGCTCCGGAACCGGACCAGCTGGGATTTATCCCGGAGGACGACGAATCTTTCGGCATCTCCTCTTCTCGGTTCATCGCCGCAACCGAGGACGGCCTTTGTGAGTGACACCGTGACTGATCTGGTATGGAATTCATCGCGGTCGAAACGAGGTGCCTTTACCGTCATGCTTGCTCTTGCACGCGAGTCCGACGAACTCGGGAAAACGGCGCTATCCCTGGAAGAGATAGCCGAACTTACCCGCCTCTCTCCGCGGTCGGTGACAACCTGCCTTAGGGACCTGTCGGGTCTCGGAGAGCTGATCTACGTGCCTGGAGGCGGCAGGGGTCACCAGAACCAGTACTCGATACGCCTTGGAAACCTGGCCGAATCGACTTCATGCGACAGTTCCACACCAGCAGATGCAGGAACTGGTTACTCGGAAGTTTCTTCACAAAGCAGGAAGCCCGAAGCGAAAAGCGGGAAGCTCCTGCCACAGAATGCGGAAGTTTCTTCCTCGGACGTACGAGGTGTTATTACTCCCGTAGGGAGTAATAACACCTCTCAAGAGCAAGCTAGCCCGGATCCCTCCCGCGTTGCGTCGAAACAGCAGAGCCTCGAACCCGTCGACGTTCCGGCTGACGCCCAGGAAGTCGTCGCGGCGATGACCCACGCAGGGATGCTCGTGGGCTGGCGGCTCTCGGCGGACGAATGGGATCGGGTAACAGCCTTGTCAGCCCGTTGGGGCACTGAACGGCTGGTGGAGGTCATCGCACGACGGTGGGATCCTGCGCGGCCGCCGCAGTCGGCTCGCTATCTGCTCCGTATCTGGGACGACCTGCCGTCCCATGTCCCCGCTGAGGCCCCGCAGGGCAACGTCGTCCCGCTTCGGCGTGAGTCCAGCGGCTGGAAGCCCTTCCGCAACTCGGCTAAGCCCAGCGCCTACCAGAACGGATTCTGACCATGGCCGAGCCCCAACGCGCAGGTCAGGCCCGGTCAATGGGCGCCATCGAACGAATTCTTGCTGCGAAAGGTCTTCCTCGCGTGTCCAGCTCCGGATCGCTCCCCGACGAAGTGGGCCCTGGGAACCCAGGTTGGCATCACGATGCTCGTGTCGAGTACGCGTTGGCGCGCTGGGAGACTGCTACCCCGCCCCGGTTCCGCACGGCTGAGGCGACGTTCCCGGAAGTCAGGTCGTGGGCGGATCGAGCTCTTGCTGACCCTTCGTCGGCGGGTGCGCTGCTCCTTACCGGCTTGACCGGTACGGGCAAGACACATCAGGCGTACGGGGCCCTCCGCCGTATTGCGACAGGTGGCCCCGACCGGTTCGAGCTGCTCGCCGTGAACAGCGCGGACATGTACGGGCACCTGCGGCCAACGCATGTGGTCGGGTCCTCGGAGCGAGGGCTGAGGCGGTTGTCCACCGTGCAGTACCTGTTCCTCGACGACTTCGGGACGTCCAAGACGTCCGAGTGGACCGAGGAGATCACGTACCGGCTGATCAACTACCGCTACAACCACTGCCTCCCGACGATCATCACGTCCAACCTCCCCGCCCGCGACGCAGACGGCCCGGACCTGACCGACTTCGTGGGTGACCGCGTGGCCAGCCGCCTGGCCGAGATGGTCACAACGCTGGTCCCGATGATCGGGGACGACCGACGCCGGGATCGGGGAGCCGCGTGATGCCGGTCCGCCTCCAGGGCTCCGCTCGTACCGCCTGGAGGTCGCCCGCCTCCTGCATCTACGTCGGCGGGGGCACCCGCTACGCCAACCCCTTCCGGACCGATCATCCAAGTCCCTCCGGATACCGGAGTTCGATGACTGCGCAGGAAGGCGTGCACCTCTTCGACGCCATGCTCCGCGGGCCTGTGGGGCGCTACTACGCCGAGCGGTTCGCCCGCTCCCTCTACGGCCTCGACCTCATGTGCACCTGCCCCCTCGATACCCCCTGCCACGCCGACGTCCTGCTCCGCCTGGCCAACCGCGCCGAACCCCGCCCCGCCACCTGCTCTCTGGAAGGACCTGCTCGATGACACACCCGCTCATGTATGTGGCGGCCAAACGGCACACAACGGTGCGAGAGCAAGCCCTCCGCTCCTGGGCGCCACGCTCGGTCACAGCGGCCTCGCAATACGCCCGCCGTGTCCTCGGAGACGACGCCGCGACCCTCACATGGGAGGCGCTCGGCGTTCTGCGGCTGGAGGAGCACCTCCAGGCGTTCTCGTCGCTGGACACGGCATCCGGTCAGCACCTGGTGCTCCACTACAGCGGGGACGGCGAGGGGGATGAGCGGCTCGTGCTGCGGCGCACCTGTGACTCGTGCACAAGTCAGCAGGCGGACGTCGTGACCTCGCTCGAACAGCTCGGTCTGCTGCTCACGCGCACGGCCGCGTGGGCCGACATCAACGCCCGGAACAACGGTGACCAGGCATGAACATGGAGCACACAGCAGTGGCCCAGGCGACGTTGGCGAGGGGCTCGCGCGAGCTGCGCAGGATGTCCGTCTGGGACCGCGCAGCGATCATTCTGCTCGGTGCGGCTGGCTTCGCCTTCTCCTATGACGCACTGCGGCAGGTGGCCATCGCGATACACGCTCGTCCTTCGCTCTCCTACCTGTTCCCGGTCTTCATCGACGGGTTCATTGCGTATGGCGTGCGGGCGCTCGTGCTGCTTCGTCACAGTGGTTTTGGTGCGCGCATGTACGCCTGGTTCCTTTTCCTGGCGGCCACGGGATCGAGTCTGTGGGCCAACGCGTTGCACGCGATCACGCTCAACCGCGGTCCGCAGTCCGGCTCGTCCGCGCTGCACTTGGAGGACCGTGTTGTCGGTGTCCTTTCGACGCTCGCGCCGCTGGCACTCGCGGGTTCGGTCCACCTCTACATCATCATGGCGCGGACCGCCGAGTCGTCCGTCCCGGACCGTTCGGAGTTCCGTCCGCAGCCGGTCCGCGAAGCCGTCCGGACAGAGCGGACGAGTGCCACGGAGGGCCGGTTCGAGCGTGGCTGGTCCGGCGCTGCACCAGCTTCTGAGTCGGTCGCAGTCCCCGGTCCGTCCGTAGCGGACGGTCGTGATCAAGGTTCAACGGATGGGCAACGAGCCAGTCTGGACATGGGGATCCCGCCCGCCTCGGTCCACCCCAGGGACGCCGAGGGTTGGCCGTCAGCAAGCAGGGAGCATGCGGAAGTTCTCCCGGACGGACGGCGTCGACCCGCCGGTCCCGAAGGTACGTCCGTCCCGGACGGTTCACCGGTCCCCGCTGACCGAGTGGACGATCAATCACCGGACCACGGGACGGCCAACCCCCTCGCGGACGAGGACAAGATCCCCGTCCCGGACGGTGGTGAAGCTTCAGAGGACCGTGAGATCGCGGACGATTGGAAGGAGCGGCTGCTCCCCGTCGCCCGAGAAGCTGCCCAGCGGGCCGGAAAGATCACGCGTGACGCGATCAAGTACGCCGTCCGCGCTCGCGAGCAGGTCGGCAATGACCGGATGGGCGAGCTACTCGCGGCACTACACGAAGAGGCGGAAGCAGCGCAGAATCACGTTCCCACCACTGTCTCCAGCGTCCCGTGACGATCTCACCTCATGATTGATCTCCCTGCGGTCGTCGCGTCGGGTCGGTCCCGAAGCGGCGGCCGCAGGGGCTCGCGCCTTCAGAAAGGAAGTAGCCGTGCGGCGACGCCTGTACGACTCAGCGGACGCAGCCGCCCGAACCGAAGCAGAGCAAGCGGCTGTACGACTCGAAACGCATCTTCAGGCCGGCGGGCGCCTGGACTCGGTTCCCGCTCCTATGCTGGCGCTCGACGCGGACGAGTCGGCATACGCGGACGTGGTGTGCGCGACGGCCCGCTTCTACGGAACCGAGGTCGTCTACCCGCGGGCACCTGCCGGGTACTTCGAGGACCATCCGGCCTTCGGCCGCCGCTGGGTGCCCAACCACCGGCTTGAGGCTCGGCGCCGCCAACAGGCGGAAGCCGATGCAGAAGAACGTTGGCGGGATCACAGCCAGGCGCGCGTCGTACTCACCTCCAGCGGACTCCGCATCAGTCCAGCTGGATCACCCGGCACCTGGCTGCCGTTCGACCACGTCCTCCTCACCGGCATCACGACGGCCGTCGATCGCCGGGAACTGGTGCTGTCGTACAGCGTGTGCGCTCCGCTGCTAGTGGTTGGACCGGCAGCGCCCTGGCTAGGAGTGGCAGTTCGGCATCTAGAGATCATTAATGGTGGAGGTTCTCGGCTGGGTGACGGCTGACGTTGGGTCCGCTATGCCGGAGGTATGAGGTATCCCGATGGTGGCGGGCTGACGGCTGAGGATCGGGCCCGGCGTGAGCAGGTGCGGTTCGCTGCGGCCGAGTTGATCGAGGCTGGCGGCAGTGACCTGGACGTGGCTCGGCGGTTCCGGGTGACGCGGATGTCGGTGAATCGTTGGCGCCGGGCCCTGGCTGCAGGCGGGAGGCAGGCCCTCGTCTCGAAGGGGGCGGGCGGCGCCCGTTGCAAGCTCAGCGCCGCGCAACTGCGGCAGTTGGACGCCGAGTTGTATGCCGGTCCGGCTGGCCATGGCTGGAATGAGGACCAGTCCTGGACGCTGGCCAGGATTGCCGAGGTGATCTACCGCCGGTTCGGGGTCCGGTACACGCTGCCCGGCGTGGATCTGCTGTTGCACCGGATCGGCTGGAGCGTACAGGTGCCCGCACGTTGGGCCACCGAACGGGACGAATCGAAGATCGCAGAGTGGAAGGGCGAGCGGTGGCCCGTCATAAAAGGACGGCGGCAGACCTGGGTGCCTGGGTCTGCTTCGAGGACGAGGCCGGCCAGGGTCTGAGGCCGCCCCGGGGCCGCAGTTGGGGCCGTCGTGGCAAGACGCCCGTCGTGAAGGTCACCGCTGCGGGCACCAAACGCGTCTCCATGGCCGCACTGATCTGCACCAAACCGGGCCACCGACCCCGGCTGATCTACCGCATCCACGTCGATCACGGTCCCGGTCCCGGCAGACGCAAGGGCTTCAACGAGAGCGAGTACGCCCGCCTGCTGGACGCGGCTCACCAGCAGCTCCAAGGCCCGATCGTGATTGTTTGGGACAACTCAACACCCATCTCAGCGCCAGGATGAAGCAACTCGTTGCGGCTCGTTCCTGGCTGACCATCTTCCAACTCCCGCCCTACGCACCCGAACTCAACCCGGTCGAGGGCGTGTGGTCCCACCTCAAGAGATCCCTGGTGAACCTGGCGAAACGGGGTATCGACCAGCTGACCGCTCTGATCAAGACCCGACTCAAGAGGATGCAGTACCGGCCCGGCCTCATCGACGGCTACGTCGCCAAGACCGGACTCGACCTCACACCCTCGTAACCTCCGCCATTAATGATCCCTAGCCCCTGCCGCGCCTTTCTCCTAGGCGCATAGATATGGGAAGTTGATTCCCGGAAGCATCTTCCCCCTTTAGTTTTCATGTGAGTTCTTCCCGCACCCCTGTCAGGATTTCTGCACGGCCCAGCGCCTTAGGTGTTTCGCAGGTCGTGCAGTTTTCGTATTCCCGGAAACTGTCGTTCTCTGGGAGGGGGTGATGCGCCTTGATATGACGCAAGGCGGCTGATGTGAATCCATCAGGATTCGATCCAAGGGCCGCAACGTGACGTCGCCTCGGATAGCAACTACGCCAAGGCTGCGTGGGTTTGCACTGCAAGCCCCTCTTAGCAAGGGGAGCCGGTCCCGAACCAGGGGCGCTGACACCGGCTCCCGCCCCCGAAGCCCCCTCGGCATGTGGGCGGCTTCCGTAAGCAGGAGCACCACTTCATGCGATCACGCATACCAACCCCATCCCGGATTGCCGCCGTCGCCGTGGCCGCCGGAGTGGTGGGCACCCTGGCCTGGGCCCCTTCCGCTACCGCAGCGGACAAGTACGGGCCGGGGTTCGAGGTCCCGGATTCCGAGGGGCACGCAGCGGCCAGTCATATCGGTGCGTACGGTCCGCCTGGCCTTCGGGTGTGGGGCGACTACGAGACGTATTGTGCAGACCCGTCGCGCCGTGGCCCGGATGCGGCTGGCGGATATTTCGGCCCCAGGCCGGTTTCGCGGTGGGCTTCCTCGGAAACTGGACAGCAGGTCCCGGCCGCGAACTTGGCGTACGCCTCGTACATCATTGGCAAGTACGGACAGACCCGCTCGGATTCTCAGGCGGCCGCTGTTGATGCGGCCACGTACGACCTGCTCGCCGGTGGCGCGTACGGGATCCATGGGGCGCGCGGAAAGGCCCGCCTGAACTATCCGAATGTCTCAGCTAACTCCCGAACTCTCGCGCTTGGTTACCTTGCCGAGGCCAAGAAGCTGGCGGGCCCGTACGAGCTGCATGTCCGGCCGAACGCGAAGGAGACCACCGAGGGCACGAAGGTCACGGTGGATGTGGACGTCACGTCCAAGCTGTCCGGCGAGCGAGTGCCGGGGGTCAAGGTGGCTCTCGACTCCAGCTCGGCGCAGGGGAGCGTCACCACCGGCAAGGACGGCCGTGCGTCCTGGACGTTCACCGCGTCGAAGGCAGGCGCCAGCAGGATCAAGGGAACCGCGACCGGCCTGCCGGGCTCGCAGCTCAAGGCCCTGGATCCGCACGACAAGCGCGCTCAGCGCATGCTGCTGGCCGGGGACAAGACGACGGTGCGGGATTCCGCGGCCGTCACCGTCAAGCCCGCCACCGGAGGACTGAAGATCCACAAGAAGGACCCGGAGGGCTCCCGCCTGGCAGGCGTCACCTTTCAGCTCCGGGACTCCTCCGGAAAGGTCGTGAAGGAGGGAAAAACCAATAAGGGGGGTGTCCTGACCTTCGAAGGGCTGGCGGCGGGCAAGTACCGACTGCACGAGACCTCGACAGGTGATGATCTCCACGAACTGGTCGCCGATCAGGACGTGTTGATCGTGGCAGGGCAGTCCGGCTCGGCCAAGCCGATTACGGTAATCGACCCCTTCAAGGACGCCGAACTCGTCCTCAAGAAGGTGGACACGGCCACGGGCAAGCCGCTGGCCAACGCGGTCATCGAGATCGACGCGGACGATGTGGACGCCTCCAGGAAGCACAAGCCGGGCAAGAAGGTCACCGACCTGACCACCGGCAAGGACGGGCTGGCGAAGGTCAAGCTCGGCGTGGACGTGAAGGCGGGAAACGCGTACTGGGCCAAGGAGATCAAGGCCCCGGCGCACTACCAGCTGAACGGCACTCCGAAGCGGTTCACGGCCAAGCCCGGCGCAGTGGTGAACCTGACCCTGACCAACGACCCGATCCCGGCAACCATGCGCGTCCTCAAGACCGACAAGGACACCGGAAAGGTCCTCGGCGGCATGGGCTTCGACGTCTCGACGGTCAAGGTGGACCCGTCCGGCAAAAAGGTCCCGGGTACGAAGGTGGCCTCTGGCGTGACCGGTGCGGACGGCAACTCTGCTCCGATCAAGCTCGATGCCACGGTGGATTCCGGTATCGAGTACCTGCTCAGCGAGACGAAGGCGCCGCAGGGATACGACAAGCTCGCCAAGCCGGTCTCCTTCACCGCACGGGCCGACAGCGAAGTCATCGTCCGGGCGCAGGACAGCAAGACGTCTGTGCCGCCCACGCCGACCCCGAGCCCGTCGAAGCCGGGCTCGACGCCTCCACCGAAGACCGTGGGCGGCGGTACTCCGCCGGAGACGCCCTCATCGGGTTCCCTGGCCAAGACCGGTGCCGAGATGGCGCCCTGGGTTCTGAGCGGGGCCGCCGCTCTGCTCGTCGCTGGTGGCGGAACGGTGTGGTTCACCCGCCGTCGCCAGCAGGCTCCGGCGAACACCGGTAACAGCCCGCAGGAGTAGCACCTCCGCTTGCCCTGCGAAGGGGTGTTGCGGCCCTTCAAGCCTCTGGGCCGCAACACCCGCTCCCTCACTTGAACTTCCTGCCCCAAGGTCGTGTTTCCGCATGCCTCGATCCACTCGCTTTCTGCCGATATCTACCGCATTGTGCGCTGCGGCTTCTCTGGCCGTCCTGGTGTCCGGCTGTGCCAGCTCGACCGGCGACGACTCCGGATCGACCGACTCTCGCCCGAACTCTGTCTCTGCGGGCATCACTGCCACTGCCGCGCCGTCGGCGAGCGCCTCAAGTGCCGCCCCGAGCTCGGCTGTTCCTGCGGACGTGCGCAAGAGCGCGCGAGCCTTCACCACCGCCTACGCGCAGCATGACGCCACCAACGGCGGTGACCGCTCGTACGCCGATGCGGGGGCCCGTGCGGCGAAGTTCGCCACGGGGGAGCTGGTGGAGGTTCTGGCCCAGAAGCGCGCCGGGCAGGACGCTCCTTGGGCAGCGCTGCGGTCCGAGCAGGCCAGGCAGACAGTCAAGATCACCTCTGTTGTCGTGCCGGACGGCGCGCCCGCCGTCACTGCCGCGTCCGCGCTCGTGAGGGTCGGCTACACCCTCACGACCACGCCGAGGTCTGGTCCGGCGCGGCATAGCGGCGAGCAGGTCGCGCTCCGCCTGGAACACACCGCGCACGGCTGGTCGGTCGCCGCGCTGCCGTGGGCGTGACGAGGCCAGGATGAAGAAGGCCATACGCATCACCCTCGGCCTGGCCGTCGCCATGGTCCTTTCCGGCCTCCTGTTGCTGACGGTCTTCGGCGGAGCCGGGGGCGCCTCCGCGGACGAGAGCGGGCCCGGTGGAGGGATCACCTCCGAGTCCCCGGTGCCGGGATGGGTCCGCCCGCTCATCGACAAGCACGCAGGGAAGTGCCCCCAGGTCACAGCCTCGTTGCTCGCCGCCCAGCTCTACACCGAGTCGGGCTTCAACCCGAAGGCCAAGAGTCCCGTGGGCGCGCTGGGGATCGCCCAGTTCATGCCGGGCACCTGGGCCCAGTACGGGATGGACGGCGATGGCGACCACGACAAGGACGTCTTCAACCCTGAGGACGCCATTGCCGCGCAGGCCAACTACGACTGCGTCCTGGCGAAGGAAGTCAAGAACGTCGCCGGTGACTCCACGGACAACATGCTCGCCGCGTACAACGCGGGCGGCGGCGCTGTCATGAAGTACGGCGGCGTCCCGCCCTATCCCGAGACCCGTAACTACGTGAAGAACATCCGGGAGTTGGCCGACAAGTGGGCCGATGCGGTCGGCCCGACCCTGCCCGCTGGAAAGGGCGCCGGAAGAGCCATCGCCGCCGCGAAGACCGCGGTGGGGTCCTGGTACCAGTGGGGCGGCGACTGCGTGGCGCCCTTCAAGGGCCAGAGGGGCTGCGACTGCTCCTCGCTCACCAAGATGGCGTGGGCCGCAGCCGGGGTGAATCTGCCCCGGGTCACGTACGAGCAGGTCCACGCTGGCAAGCCGGTCAAGAGCGTTTCGCAACTTAAGCCTGGTGACCTCCTGTTCAGTGGGCCCGGCCATTCCGGCCCGGAGCACGTGGGGATGTACCTCGGCAATTCCACGGTCATCGACGCTCCGCACAGCGGAGCCACCGTGCGGATCCAGGGGCTCGACGAATGGAAGCCCCGGATCATCGCCATGCGGCATATCGGCTAATTGCCAAACATCGTCATTTATCAACTCATCACGTTCATAAGGAAGTTCCATGCACAACTTGCTTGCTAGTGCCGCTGATCCGTCCCTTCACACCACCCTCGCGGCGGGCGCCGACGTGGTGACCGGCGTCAAGCCGGACTGGGGCCCGTTCAGCAAGTTCGGCGGCACCTCGAAGGTCCTGTTGGGCGTGCTTGCCGCCCTCGCCATGGTTATCGGGGCGGCATGCTTCCTGATCGGGCTTGGCAAGAGCAAGGGCTGGGTCGGTGACGGCCACTCGACCATGGACTCCTCGCGAGGCAAGGGCATGATGGTCGGCGGTCTGGTGACCGTCTTCCTGGTCGCTTCTTTCGGCACGATCTTCGCCGTCACCTACGCCATGGGCGTGTGACCCGTGGCCGCACAGTCCCGACGGGGAGGCAAGTCCTCTTCACCGGGTACGTCCAAGGCGAAGTTCTGGGGCATCGCCGTCGGCGCGGTCGCGGCGCTGACCACCACCGCAATGATCGTGACGCTGGCCACCGGAGACGACTCGGCGCCTACTCACGTCGCTTCGCCGCAGGCCACACCCGAGCCGAAGCCGGGCAAGGCTCGCGGGCAGGTCACCAGTGGCGTGCCCGTCGGCTACCCCCGAACCGAAGCCGGAGCCAAGGCCGCCGCAGCGAACTACACCGTGATCAGCGGCAGCTCGGCATTCCTCACCAGCAAGGACGCACGCCACCGTGCCGTATCGGTCATGTCCGCTGGCAGCAGGACATCAACGGCCACAAAGGAGGCCGACCACGAGGCCAGGCGGGCGAGGGCTGAGCTGAAGGGGGACAAGTCCAAGCTCGCCCCGCGCCACGTCATCGCCCGGACCGGCATCCTCTCCGCCCATACGCTCGGTGCCGATATCCACAAGGCCACAGTGCGCCTGTGGACAACGACGGTGCGAGGCAGCGCCACCGGGCATGCGACGCCGAAGGCGGCGTTCCGTTCGGTGACGGTCAGCCTCGTCTGGGAGCGCAACGACTGGAAGATGTCCGGTAGTTCGTCCAGCAGCGGCCTGGTGGCACCGGTCGATACCCGGCAGGCGACCAACGTCACGAGCGACTTCGCCGATTACGTACCGGCCCGCGCCTCCGATCCCGTCCTGAGCGGCGCCGAGACGAAGGGCGGTCTTCCGGGAGCGTACGAACGTACCGAGCGTGGGGCCCACGCCGCCGCGACGAGTGCGGTGATGCTGCGCGGGGATCCGCGGTTCTTCTCGAACGCGGAGTGGCGGAACAAGATACTGACCGCCACGACGGCCTCCAGCGCCCTGGACACGGCCAAAGCTGACGCCGATTCGATGACCCAGCTCGTCGTCGAAAACCGGTCGCTCGGCGACGACGGCAAGACTGCGGATGGCGGGCTGCTGGTCACGCGGACTGCCGTCCTCGGCTCCCGAGCCGTGGCGTACTCCGAGCAGACGGCGAGCATGGAGCTGTGGACCGCGTCCGTCGGTGGGGTCGCGGGGAAGAACGAGAGCGAGCGCCCGCAGATCGGCTTCATCCGGATGACCGTCGACCTCATCTGGGCTGACGGCACGTGGAAGACGACGGCTGTCACGCCGTCGGAGCCGCTGGTGCCCTCCCCGCCCGCGGCGGAAGAAGCCGCTCCGGCCAGCAGCTTCGCAGATGTCGGAGGTGTCAGCGATGCGCCTTCGCTTGCGTGAGGACGCCCCGGGGCTGCTGGCCATCGAGCGGAGCGGGCCGGGCCGTGGATGGGGGCGGCGCCTTCAGACGGTCGCCTGGATCAACGTGGTCATCGCCTTCATCTTCGTTCCGTCCGCGGTGGCCAACCCGTTCTGCTACATCCCGATGGTCTGCGAGGCCAAGGCGGCCATCGACTTCATCTCGGACCCGCTCGGGTTCCTGCTGCAGAAGCTCACCGAGGCCAACATCTGGTTCCTGCGGAAGATGCTGGAGCTGATCCAGAACACGACCAAGGTCGACCTGACGAGCCCCGGCTTCTTGAAGCAGTACGCGATCATCTTCGCTGCTTCCTCGCTGATCACGGCGGCCCTGTGGCTCGTCGCCGTCGCCAAGCGGGCGGTCCGCGGAGTTGCGCTCACCACCGCTGTCAGCGAGGCGATCGGCTTCCTCGTCCTCCAGTTCTTCGTCAATGCGCTGACCCCCGGTGCCATCGCACTGTTGATGAAGGCGATCGACGAGGTCACGGCCGTGTTCGAGCCGTATGCCGTCAACAACTTCAAACCGTTCCTGGAGAACATCCTCAAGATCATGGCCGCGAGCCCCTCCGATGGGGTGGGTCAGCTGATCGTCGTCAACCTGATCATGATGGCTGGCGCGCTGCTGATGTGGGTCGAGATGCTCATCCGCGGCGCGGCCATCTACGTTGCCGTGGCCCTCGGCCCGGTGGTCAACGCCGGTCTCGTGGACCGGGACTTGTGGGGCAAGAGCAAGAAGTGGTTCGGCGCGCTCTTCGCCATCGGCCTGTCGAAACCGGTGCTGTTCGCCCTGCTCGGGCTGGGTGGAGCGATCCTCAGTGACTCGACCGGCAGCATGTCCGACGCCGTGTCCAAGACGCTGGTCGGCGCGCTGATCCTCCTCCTCGCCGTGTTCGCCTCGGCCACGCTCTACAAGTGGGTGCCCGCTTTCGGCGATGAGATGGCGCAGCTGCACCACGACCGGAAGGCCGCGCAGTCCTCCGGCCCCGCCTCGGTGGTGGACGGCCCAGCCCAGCAGGCCAATCGCGCTCTGAACACGCATATCCAGGACTCGTTGGTCGGCGGCGGGAAGCCCGCCGGTAAGGCCTCGGCTCCGGCGGCCGGTGGAAAGGGTGCCTCCTCGCCGAAGGTCGGTGGTCAGGCCGGGACGGCGAGCGCCAAGGCCTCTTCCGGTTCAGGTGCTGCGGCCAGCGCGGCCGGACCGCTCGGTGCCGCCGGTGCTGCGGTCAAGACCGGTGTCAACGCCGCGAAGAACAAGGCGATGGGATCCCCCGGAGCACAGGGAACCGAGGCCGCGAGCGACGGCGGCGAGCAGTCCCCGGGCGCCAGTGCCTCGGGCACTCCGGTCGCGGCTCGTTCACGCGGGGCAGGTCCGGGCTCGGTCATCGGATCCGGCGCCCAGTCCCCGGGCGCCGGAAGCACTCCCGCCTCCAGCGGTGCTCCCGCTGCGGCACGCGGCCAGGGCCCCCCTTCGGGTCCGGTCGTCGCCCCGAAGGGCACCGCGCCCGCCCCGCCGCCCGCGACCGCGCGCCCCGCATCGCCTCCGTACTCGCCACCCGCGCCCCCGTCCGGCGGCGGAACGCCCCTCAAGCCCCCCACCAGCAAGGACCAGTGATCCATGTCTACGCGTACGTATCAGTTCGGAAAGCACCGGCCGACCGGCCTGGTGGGCCGCCGCGATCTCGGCGAACAGGTTGTACTGGGCTGCGGAGCCGGTAGCGGCATCCTGCTGGGCTTCCTCTCCAGCAGTGCCCCGGTGCTGGCCGTGATCGGCATGGTCGCGCCCATCGCGTTGGCCGTGGTCGTGGTGTACGCGCCGTACCGGCCCAAGGGCAGCTCACAGCGGCGCACGATCTACCGCTGGTGGCGGATCAAGCAGTACCACCGCCGGGCCCTGAACCGCACCGGCGGCGTGTGGGTCTCCCCGGCGGTCGAGGCCGGTGTGCGCCGGGACGGCACTCCGCCGGTCGCGGCGCTGTCCGAGCCCGAGGGCGTCGCCGGGATGACGTGGGTGCCGGTGACCGTGCGCGGTCAGCATGCCGTCGTGGTCCTTCAGCCCGAAGCGGGCTGCGTCACCGCGGCCCTGGAGGTCGCCTCGCCCGGTCTGGGCGGCAAGGAGGTTGGTGAGCAGGTCGTGGCCCTGGAGCGGTGGGGCGAACTGCTCGACGCGTTCGGCAATACGGAGGAGCACCCGGTCAAGCGGATTCAGGTGCTCGCCCGGCAGATGAAGAGCGACCCGCACGCTCACCAGCGGTTCGTCGCCCAGCGCGACGAATCGGCGGCGACGGCCGGGGCGCCGCCGTGGCTCAGGGACTCCTACGACACGTTGGCGAAAGCGGTGTCCACCTCGGCGGAGGAGCACCGGTACTACATCACCGCGCACGCGAAGTTCACCCGGGACCTGGCAGCGGACGGAGCGGCCCGGGGTACCGGGGACGAGGGCGTCGCCGCGGCGATGGCCGCGTACCTGGAAGAGCTGTGGGCCCGCTGCGAGGACGCCGACCTCTCGGTGATCGCTCCGCTCGATGAGGGCCGGATGACCGCACTCATCCGCAACAGCTACGACCCCGATCACGCGATCTGGGACACCGACCTGCCCCGCGCGCACGCCTTCCCCCGCAACGTCGACGTCCGCGACGGCGCGTTCGTCGCCACGCGGGCCGCCGGGGCAACGGACAGCTGGTTCCACGCGACGGCGGCCGTCGTCTCCTGGCCCACCACACCTGTGGGCCCCGACTTCCTCTCGCCCCTGCTCATCGGCATGCCGGACGTGATCCGGACCATCAGCATCACCCAGAACCTGGAGCCGAACGACAAGGCCGTGGAGCGGATGCTGGATGAGGACACCAACAACCAGGCCGAGTTGCACCGCGACCGGCAGCGCGGCAAGAACGTGGACCCCCGCGACATGATCGCCGCCAACGCCACCGGCTCGCGCGGCATGGCCCTGGCCACTTCCGGCGCGGCCGGGTCCGCGGTCGTCGGCTACATCACCATCTCCACGCGCAGCGCCGCCGCACTGGAGAAGACCAAGCGCACGACCGCCTCCCGGGCGCGTAACGCGCACCTGCGGATCGAGTGGCTCGACCTCGAACATGCCCGGGCCTTTGCCACGACGCTCCCCTTCGCCGGGGGCATCAAGTGACCGGTCTGCTCAATCTCAATCCGCTGGCCCCCAGGTACGAGACCGCGCGGCGCCCCCTGTACACCGAGACCACGACCAGCCAGGCCCTCTACCTGCCCATCGCGCCGCCCACGTTGGGCACGGCGGGCGCCGTCATCGGGCGTGAGCTGTACTCGGGCAAGGCGTTCATCTACTGCCCCTTCAGCGCCTTCGGCGATGGCCTGCCCGGCGGCAACATGATCGCGATGGGGGACACCGGCCGCGGCAAGAGCTCGCTCGTCAAGACCTATGCGGCCCGGCAGATCCGTCTGGGCCGCAAGGTCGTCGTGCTCGACACGAAGGAGCAAAAGGAGCGCGAGGAAGGCGAGTGGGCCGCCCTGGGCCGGTCCCTCACCGGCAGGGCCCCGGTGAAGTTCACCCCGGGCGGCGGAGCGAGAGCCTCCTGCATTAATCCGATGGACCCTGCGATCGCGGGCAAGCGGCAGATCGAGCTGGTCCGCACGATCGTGGAACTCGGCTTGGGCAGGCCACTGGGTGAGTTCGCCGGTTCCGCCCTGCGCCTGGCAATCCGCCGGGCCCACCAGCGTGCGACCGCCGATGGCCGCTCTCCGGTGCTGGCCGATGTCGCGGCCGCGCTGCGTTCCCCGGACGCGACGGACGCCGTGGCCAAGAAGCGTTCGGAGGAGGAACTCCTCAACGACGGCCTCGAAGCCTCCTACGTCCTGGACCGGCTGTGCGGGACCGAGCAGGACGCGAGCGGCGACCTGCTCGGCATGCTCGACGGACCGACCAGCCTCAGCGTCGACCTCGACGCCGACATGGTCGTCTTCGACCTGACCAAGGTCCCCTCGGGCGGCGTCGCCATGACGATCCTCGTCGCGGTGATCTCCGTGTTCCTCGAAGAGGTCTGGCTGCGTCCGCTGTGCGAGTGCGGCGCGGAGCCCAGCCAGCACGAGCGCAGGGTCGTGGACACAAGCTCGGGGGCCTGGGAACTCGGCGCGAACCCTGACTCCGGCTGCCGCCGCTACACCCAGCGCAAGCGCATCCTGGTGTGCGAGGAAGCGTGGCACATCCTGGGCACCCCCCAACTCGCCGCGCTGCTAGAGAAGTTCCTCAAGTTCGCCCGTGGCTACGGCCTGAGCTGCATCTTCATCGTGCACCACCTGAGCGACATCGACGACAGCCCCGAGACGCAGGCCGCTTTGAAGATGGCGGACACCGTCGTCGTGTACTCGATGAAGAAGTCCGAAGCCGAGGACACCGTCAGACGGCTCGGACTCCCCGCCTGGACGGCGGAGCACATCATGCGCCTGCGCCGCGGTGTCGCCCTGTGGAAGGTCGGCGAAGTCATCTACCCCGGCGTCCAGCACCTGCTGACCGAAGCAGAGCAGCACCTGTGTTTCTCCAGCGGCTCCATGACGGACCTGACCACCAGCTCCCCGGATCTCGAATGAGTACGTCCGCGCAGCCCAGCCCCAACGCCACCGGCCCCGAGACGGAACACACCCCTGCCATGACGACCCTCGCCCTCGACCCCGCCGTGCTGCCGACATATGGCCGCTCCTTCCGGGACGACATCGACCAACTGCACGCCGACTACCTCGGCCTCGCCCAGCGCACTGCCCGGCTCGCCGCCCTGCTCGACCACGGCGACTACTGCGCCGCGGGCGGTCGCGCACGGGCAGCGGTCGGCGCCGCCTGGCGCGGTGCGGAGGAACTCCACGCCGCCTTCCACACCGCTCCGCCGCGCTGTTCTGGGCCGGACGCCTCGCTCGCCCGGCTGTGCGGCCGGCGGATGCGCTACCTCGCTGCCCGCATCGCGCGGAGGGCCGAGTAATGGCCTTCGCCTCGGACGCTCTATCCCTCGCCCTCTACGCCGTCGTCGCGGTCTGCGGGCTCACCCTGCTGGCGTTGCGGCACACATCGAACCGCAGTCGACGCAACGCCGGGTTCGCCTCGAAAGCCCAGCTCAAGCGCCAGTTGTCGGCCAAGTCGGCCCTGCGGGCATCCGAGATCCGGCCGTCCCTGGCCGACCGTGACACCCGGTCCCGCCCGACCGCGGATCTCTCCAAACGCCCGCGCTCCCGCGCGTCCTGACCTCCTCCCCCCCTCGTTCCGGAGCCCCACATGCACCACACGCTCGACCCGCTCGACTTCGGCTACTCGCTGGGCGTCTCCCAGCGCCCCAAGGGCATCCCCCTGTACTCGCGGGCCGACAAGGCAACCCGGGTCATCGGCCCCATGGGCAGCGGCAAGACGCTGCGGTTCTTCGCCCCGCTCATCCGGCGGTGGCAAGGCCCGGTCCTGGCCACCTCGACCAAGCCGGACCTGGTGGAACTCACCCTGGACGCACGACGTCGTGCCGACCGCCCGGTCCTGGTCTTCGACCCGCAGAACATCGCGCCCTCGCTTCCCCGCTTCCGCTGGCTCCCGATCACGGGCTCGCAGGACACGGAGGTCGCGATGATGCGGGCCAAGGCCCTCGTTGCCGGATCGCGCACTCCCGGCTCTGCCGCCCAGTCCTCCGAGGGCAGCGCCTTCTACAAGGGGCAGGCCGCCAAGGTGCTTGCCGCGCTCCTGCACGCAGCGGCGCTCGATGGCGCCAGCCTCGACCAATTCCTGAAGTGGGCCCGGAAGTTCGCTGATCCGGCGCCGCTCGGCATCCTCACCGCGCACCCTGGCGCCGGTCCGGGCTGGGCGGACATGCTCCGCACCTCCACCACAGGTGACAGCCGTACCGTCGGCAACACCGCGGTCACCTTGGACGCGGCCCTGGAACCCTTCATGCACCAAGCCGTGATCGAGTCACTCCAGGGCAAGAGGGGCGAGGCGCCCACGGACTTCCGCGAGTTCCTCGACGCGGGCGGCACCATCTACCTCCTGGGCAAGGACTCCGAGGTCAACTCGGTCGCCCCGCTGACCACGGCGGTCACGGAAGACCTGCTGGACATCGCAGAAGCTCACGCCATCGCCTCTCCTGCCGGGCGCCTGGACCCGCCACTCCTGGCGGCTCTCGACGAGGCGCCGAACATCGCGCCGATCCCCTCGCTCCGTCAGCGCGTAGCCGACGGCCGGGGACGCGGCATCACGGTCGTCTACGGCCTCCAGGGCTGGGCGAGCGCCCGGGCCCGCTTCGGCGAGGACACCGCCAACGAACTGGCGAGCTTCACCAACAACGTCGTCGTGTTCGGCGGGGCCAAGGACCCCGACTTCCTCAAGGAGATGTCCGAACTCTGCGGGCAAGTCGAACGGCTGCGTACGACGCGGACCACCACCAGCGGTGACCGTGGCGGCGGGTCGACCGCGACGCACGCAGTGCTGGAATCCGTCCTGCGCAGTGACGAGATCAAGGGCCTCGACGAAGGGTGCGCGCTCGTCCTCGCAGACAACCTGCCGCCGGTCATCACACGCCTCGACGGCATGTGGACCTGGGACTCATGGACGGAGATCGAAGGCCGCACACGGGACCTGCGCCAGGCGAACGAGACGGAGCGGCTACGACAGCAAGAAGCGAAGAGCCGACAGGCTGAGGCGCATGCGGCTGCCTGGGCGGATCGTCAGGACGTGTCGGCATGACCAATCCCTTGGCCCGCTTCGCGCCCTTCCCCGAGCCGCCCGCGCTGATCGCGGACTACCTCGCCGAAAGGAGCGCGGACGAGTCGGTCGCGGACGGCCCGGCGCCGTGGGACATCGGCGCTCTGACGGCCGAACTGCTCGCACCGCTGCCGGACTGGCTCGATGAGGTGTGCCGCTGGCTGAACCAGACGTACGCATGGCAGCCACAGCACGTCATCCCGCCCTGCTGGATGGATCACGAGCAACTGGCGTACGAGATCGCGGCGTTCACCTTCGCCCGTGTCGATGCCTACGACGATGCCGGGTCGGTGATTCTCTGGCACGAGCAGTACGACCGCTTCCTAACCCGGATGAACAACGCGCTCGGCACGGCCGGTGATGACTGCCGCGTGGGCAAGCACGACCCTCGCCCCGCACGGTTCGCGCTCGCAGCCTGGCCCCCTCAGGCCGAGACCGTCACGACCCCGGATGCACCCGCACACGCCGAACTCCGCGGGGAAATAGCCTGATGCAACCCGAGCCACATGTGACCTTCGCACCGGATGCCCGCCACGGCCTGGTGGCCAGGAGCGGGTGGGAGCAGTCGGAAGCCCGGACCGTCCTGCGGGACCTCGGGTGGGAGTGGGAGGAGCACCTTCATGCACTGGCGCCACCAGACGATGTTGCTCCCGTCGATGCCGGGGTTCAAGCAGCCCTCGAACTCCACCGGCATGGGCACCGGACGGGCTACCTTCAGGGCCCTTACGGCTCGATGCGCCTTCGGCTGGGAGAGGCAAGCCAGGTCTTCACCAGGATGACCACCGCCCAATCGTCATCATCCACGACTGTGCACTCGCCTGCTTCCGAAGTGATCACTCCGACCAAAGAAGCGACGGCTCCGCCCTACGCCGAGCGATACGGCGATCACGTTGAGCACAGCGCTCGGAGTCCTGACACAGGGCTGGGAGCACCCCTCTAAGAGGCAGCTCCAGCCCCTTGACCCCCGAATCGAGTCATCGATCGTGCGCCGGAGCCCGTGCTGCGAGCACAGGGATGGACGCGATCTTGTCCGCGTCCAGATGCGCCCACACCAGTCCGGACGGTCGGTGGGGCGCAGGACAGGAGATGACTTCGTCGGGGGTGACGATCAGGTCTACACCGAAGTCGTGCTCAGTGGCTGGCAACTCCTCGTCGAGTACTTGGAGGGAGTGGACCGTCGACACGACGACAGTCCCGTCGCTGATGAGACCTGCTTCCATCAGGAAGGCGAACTCCAGATCCGAATAGCCCGCGCCCTTTCCGATGCGTACGCCCTGACGATTCACCGCAACGCTTCCGACAACAACCATGTCCACGGGGCCCAGTGCCGAGACACCCACTCGCGGCGCCACACTGGCAGCCACCTTGCTCGATGCTGCCTCGTTCGGCGATACGGACAGCTTCGCCGGATCGAGAAGGTAGAACGGCCGTGCGTCGGCGAGCTTCGGAACGGCCATGAACACCGTCTTGCCCTCGGCAAGAGCACGCGCCCGTGCGGGCAACTGCGCCTTGTCAGGCACTGCTTTGATGACTCGCGCGTCGCGCCAGGCCGAAAGTTCAGCGAGACGGTCCGCTGCGGCCTGCGAGCCGATGAAGTTCGGGATCCGCCCGTGCGTGGTGTCGTCGAGGGCTGCACCCCTCGCATCGAGCGTCTGCCAGACACGCTCGCGAACTCGTTGCTTCTCGGCATCCACCTGTGTGCGCACGTCGGGCTCCTTCATGCGGTGGTCACGTCGCTTCCATCAACGCCATGAGCTGATCCTGGGCTTCCTGAACCGTCAGCTCGTTGCGCCACGGACGCAGCTCTCGGGCGGCACGGAAGACAACGTTCATCCCACCACCTCCGCGGGTGCTGTGCAGTTCGTTTACGGCAGTACTGAATGCGACGAGCGCCGCGTCGAGTTCGCCCTGCCGGATCCTGGCCAGGGCCAGATTGCCTAGGACGATAGCCCGCGACTTCCGCCGGTCGTGCAGCTCGTCCGCGGTCTGGGCCAGCAGCCGTTCGGCTCGGCGAAAGTCGCCCAGTGACAGGTAGCAAGATCCGGCGAGGCGGCTGATGTGCGTGGGCGAGAACAACTCGTGGGCGGCATCGGTGTCGTGACTCCGCTCCAAGTGCTTCTCGGCATCCACAAGGGCATGCTCGCAATCCCGTGCTTCGCCCAAGTACGCGTGCGCTTCTGCCGCGTGCAAGAGCGATAGTCCGGTGATGACGTGACTCGTACGTCGAGACGTGCGTGCGGCTTGGCGCGCTAGGCCGAGACCCTCCCGGTAGTTCGCCGCTCCGTAGAGGGCGACATAGGAGATACGCAAGAGCGCGTGCCCCTCTGCGTTGGGGTCCCGCAGATGGCGCGCGACCTCCGCGCCCTCCATGTAGTACGTCTTAGCTGTCTCGTGGTCATGTCGCTGGGAGGCGTCCCAGACGAGCTGCCCCATGAAGGTCGCGGCGTCCGCCTGGAGGCTTCGCATCTCTCTCTGGACTCGACCCGCAGGTGCGTCTCCGGCAATGAACCCGACGGCGCTGGCGTGCTCAGCCGCGCTGGCCAGAAGCACGGCTGACGGCTCACGGTCATAGCGCTCACCAAGCTTTTGCATGTCATCTCGCAGCTCGGCGACAGTGGCGAGGTCGACGCTCGACGGATGCCGCATGGCGTACTGAGTTCGCTCGCCGACCGGTTGATCGTCGTCTGACGTGATGGCGAGAAGGTCGTCCAGTTCCTCAACGGTCACTTGGAGCAACTGCGCGAGGCGCGGCCTCATATAGGGGCGAGGCGCGGATTTTCCGGCAGCCCATCGCACGACAGTGGACCGCTCCACATGCAGTTCGTCCGCCAGGGCTTCGTGGGTGAAACCCACTGCTTTACGTCGGCGCTCCAGGCGGTGTCGTTTCAACGCCATGGGCTGGATCTCCCCGCCTTGTTCCTCAAGATGTCCGCTGTCACAGCATCACAGGTCATGCCCCAAGACGCCCCAGAGATGCCACATCCTCGCGCCATCTCTGCTCTGGCACCGAGATCCGCTTGGCGGTTCCGTGGACCCTCACACGGAGACAAGACCCCACGCGCACCAAGCGCGGACGGAGAACGTCATGTCAGCAACTCCACCTGAACTGCCTCAATTTGCCCCACAGCAAAGAACGTTCAGCCCCCATTCCGCATCTGTGGGTATGGCGCGGACGTTTGTCCTGAAGACGCTTACGGAATGGGGCGTGGAAGGTCGGTCCGAGGATGTGCAGTACTGCGTCTCGGAGCTTGCGACGAACGCCTTGATTCACGGATCCAGCGCAGCAGGGTTCTCGGTTCAACTGAACATCGGTGACGACCTGATCCGGATAGAAGTAGGCGATCTCAGCGCGGAGGTGCCGCAGACCGCCACCCCGGACTGCGAGAGCGACGGCGGTCGAGGACTACTCCTCGTCGCCTCCTTCGCTGACATGTGGGGGGTGGAACCGGACCCACGGGGCGGCAAGACCGTTTGGACCGAGTTCAAGGTTGCCGGTCTTCAACGTGTGCCGAGTGGAGCGGCTCTGTGACGTCTTGGAGGCAGACACGAGCGCCGGGCGCTGCGGCCCCGCCGACTGCTGGCCTTCCCGCTTCGATGGCCACGTGGTTCTGGGTCGAGCCCGCGCAGGACGGCAACGTCGCCTTCTTGCTATTCGCTTACCGGCTAGAGCGACAGGCAGACGGGGCAGCGACCTGGCGCGTCCTCGCGGTCCCCGCAAGGCGGTCACGATGACTCTCTCCGCACAGGCCTGCACCGAGCTGATGATCCGGCCGTACACCGTTGAGGACACCGTGGCGGGCCGACTGCTTGTGGGGCTACGACGCTCCAAGGCCAGGGACGGTGTGGACGCCGACGCGCTGTACAACGATCTGAACACCGTGCTCGATGAACAACATCGGCCCACCTCGGCGGAGATCAGTCGCCTGGCCGACCGGTTCCGTCAGGTAACGCTCGTGCTGATCGAGCTCGTGCCGCTCACGGTCACGCCGTACCCGGTGGACGCGATGCAGCTCCTGATCGAACTGCGCGCGAACCAGCCGTGCCCCCAGCGCTCGCACCGACACATCCTGCGCTTCGCCCTGGCCATCGTCGATGTCCTCGACCTGATGGGAGATGACGCGCCATGAGACACGCCTCACTCCTCAGGCGTGCCTGTCGCCTCGGCTACATGGTCCACGACCTGCTGGCAGAACCGATCACGGCCTTACGGAACGGCGAATGATGCATGACCTCGGGACCAAAGATCACCCGCCTGCGAACGCTGTCGTGATGGCTCCGCGGGAGGCGTACGACTTCGACTACTACGCGCGGCGGATCGCGGACCCGGAACTGTTGGTGAAGAGCGTGGCGGTGCGCATGGTTCGCATGCCGCTGCTTGCGGTCCCGGTCGGTGGGACACGCCGTGGGGGGTACTTCCCGGTGCCATGTTTCTGCCTGGGGCTGGCGGTGCGTGACGTGCTCCAAGGCCAGCCGGGCTTTTGGGACTTGCGGTTGGGTTCGGCGTTGTACCCGGAGGGCGAAGCCGTCGAGTGGGGTGAGCGCCCGCCGGAGTTCCCTCCGTGCCCTGACGCCGATGCGGATTCCGCCTTGGGGCGCTTCTACGGCTACAGCGACGCTGCCATCCAGCAGTACACCGCGGCCCGGCGCGCTCGGGCGCTGATCACTCCCGCCTCCTGCTCAGTGTTCTCGTTCTCGCCCGAGCAGCCCCCTGTCTGAGCACGTCCGAGAGGAAGCACGGATGTCTGTGTACAAGTTCCCCAGGGCTGGCCTTGGTGCGGCCGACCGCGACGTCGGCTCGGAGCGTCCCTGGGGGCTGAGCCAGCGGCTGCGCACCGTTGTGGGACGGCGAGCTCGGCGGCCGTCTCTACGTCCCACTCCCCGGCTTGAGGTCGGTGGCCCCGCACCGGTTAGCCCACAGGGCAGGAGTCGCGTCGGAGGCGCAACGCGGAGGCTGATCCCCTACATCACGGCCCGCGAGGGCGAGGTGGACGAGTCCCTCGTCGACTTACGCGCTTCCTTCACCAGTGCCGGGGGAAGCCGCCTCAGCTACGCGGACGAGCGGCCCGAGGACCGTGACGTCCAGGGCGCTCTGTGGGCGCGGGTCTCCCAGTCCCTCGACGAGCACGGGGTGCTGACGGGCGCGCCACTCTGGCGGATGGTCAACCCCATCCGGCAGCGCGAGACGATGCTGCGGCTGCGGTGCCAGTTCTGCCGCGAGCCCGCCAGGACCCAGGACGGGATCCTGTTCGTCCTGAGCGCCGAGGAGTGCGTACCCGAGGCCACCACCACGGTCCGCACCGCCCAGCCGCCGTTCTGCCTCAAGCACGCACGCATGGCCCCTCGGCGGTGTTCCCACCTCGCCGACCACGGATACGTCGCGCTGCTGGCGCAGAGCGCGCCCCTGTACGGCGTCATCGGCACGCCACACCGATATGCCGCCGCCGATCGCAGCATCCACGTCCTGGCGAGCGACGGCGTCCCGGTGCCCTACGGGGCCGCCGCCCTGGACTGGATGGTCGCCGCCCAACTGGTGCGCACACTGCGGGCGTTCAAGGTCATCAACCTGGACGACCTGTAGCGGCGCACGCCCGTCCCAGACGGCCGCTCGGTGAGCCGGAGGTACACACCCGGCACATCGAGCGGCACACCACCCCAACACCAAGAGAGAGGACTGAGGTGACCGCCAACACCACGATCTCGTTCACCACCCGCGAGAGAGAGGTCGTCCAAGGACTCGCCGAGGGCAGGTACGTCTACGAGATCGCGCATCTCCTTCGCCTCAAGGAGAACACGGTCAAGCACTACATCACCGTCGCCTCGCGGACGCTGGGCGTGAGGGGGCGGACGGTTGTCGTCGACCGCGCCTACGAGCTGGGACTCATTCGGCAGCCTGACCGCGAGCAGGGCACGCTCACCCTGATGCCCCGGCATCTGGAGGTGCTGCCTCTGCTCGCGCAGAGCCTGACCAGGGTCCAAATCGGCCTGCTGACAGGCCGATCGAAGGAGCAGGTCACCAGGGACATCAACGGCCTGATGGCGGAATTGGGGGCTCGGACCCGGCCCCACGTGGTGACCCTAGCCCGGATGTACGGCCTGCCGACGGCGGCGCACGACCCAAGCGCCGCCCGCACCTAGCTTCCCCCGACTGGGCTTCCTCCAGGTCTAGTGGATCGCCATGCCCCCCGCTGGCGGACCCGAGGCCACGTCGAGTGGAGGAAGCGGCGCTCCCGCACCGCGGCCCCGCGGGAGCGCCCCGGCCGCCGTCGTTCCGTGGGGGGAACGCGGCGGCCGGCCACCCGCCCCCTCTCCACCAGCGTGCTGGATCTCCCTCCAATCGCTGGTGGAGAGGGCACCCCACACCCCTTCTGCGCAATCACCGGAAAACCCCCAATACCCCAGATAGGCCCAACTACAATGTGTCAGCACATGCCGCCGTGCCCGACGGCGGACGCCTCCGACCGGGAAGCCGCGCTCCTCATAGCGAGCCACCCGGAACAGGGCTGGAGCCTGCTCTGCAACGGCATCCTGCTCTTCGAGGACACCGGCGAGCTCCTGCCCAACGGCGCGATCATCGCCCCCCACCGGCCCCCCGCCGACGCGAGCGTGGCCGCGTGACGAACCCGCTCACCCCCAGCAGGCCGCCCGTCCTGCTGCACGGCGCGGCAGCACGCCGGGCCCTGCGCCACGCCATCGCACTGCTGCTGCTCGCGTCCATCGTCCCTGTGGCCAACGCGGCAGTCTCGCTCGGCTATTTGTACGGGGTGACCTGGCCGCCGCGGACAGGTCACTACATCGGCGTGATGCGTGTCTGCGTCGCCATCGTTCTCTTCTTCTGGCTGCCCTGGGTGGTGATAGGCCGGACCACCCTGGACCGGGTCACCCCGCGACGGCGCCTGGCCCAGCGCGGCGCGGCAGTCGCCTGCGGCTCGGCGGCCCTCTTCGCAGCCGACCCCTCGGTGGCTTTCACCCCCCTGGCGATGATCATTTTCTGGGGCACGTTCGCGTGGCTCACGCTGGAGGTGTGCCGCTCCCACGGCATCGTCCTGGAACACCCCCGCGGTGAGACGGATCCGCGGCACAGGCGGGCACACACATGGGCGCTCTCGCAGAGCGCCTTCAACTACTGTGCGGCAGGCCCGTTCGTGGCCTTCCTGGGCATGCAGGTCTTGCGCGTCCTCGACGTGGATGTACTGCCCGTCATGGGCGATCAACTCGCCGTACTCGGCATCAAAGGCGACCTCGGGCTCACCCTCGGGGCGGTGACATCGACCGTGGTCCTGGAGGACATCGTCATCGTGGCGGCGGTCGCAGCCCTGATGACGGCCGCACGACGGCCCGTCTGGCAGATCTACACCACGATCTGCGTGGTCGAAGTCCTGGTCCACGCCTACTTCGGGCTTCCTGCCCTCGCCATGGCCATCTTCGCCGCAGGCCGTTTGCAGATCTTCCTGTACTACGGCCGCGTCGTTCCGCTGATGATCGCCCACGCGACCTTCGACCTGATAGGCACCCTCCTCAAGCCGGTCCCGCTCCCCTACCGCATCGCGGCGGCCTGTGTGCTCGCTATCGCGCTCCCGATGATCGAGAAGCGTTCGACAGGGGCGGCTGATGCAGAGGAGCAGGCCGATCCGAACCCAGCGGCCCACCCGGACGAGCCGCCAGCCCGGGACCGCGCCAACTCGGTCAGTTCTCCCGCGAATGACTCGTGATCGTAAATTGTGGCCGTTCGGTGCACGCCCCGGGGCGAGGGCTGCGCGGACCCTGTGTGCTCAATACACTCGGCGATCGCGCCCATCGCGGCGCACACTCGCATATCGGGGGACGAACGATGAGCAACTGGAACCCGGGCGGACAGCCGCCCCAGGGGCCGCAGCCCTACCAGCCGCAGCCACCTCAGCCCTATCCGCCCCAGCCCTACGTGCCGCCACAGCCCCAGCCGCCCTACCCGGGGCCGCCGGTGCCGCCGCCGGGCGGGCCGATCACCCGGCTGCGGCGGCGGATCGGCCCCATCCACACCGCGCGCAGGGTCTTCACCCCGTCACGGCCGGGCATCGTCTCGGATCCTGAGGTGGCGCGGATGCGGAGGATCAGGACCCTTGTCGGCGTGGGCGCGTTCCTGTGGATGTCCTACGCCTACAAGCTCGCCCCCAAGCTCAGCGATGCGGCGGACGAGCAGGTCGACAAGTCGTGGACCAGCGCCCTCGTGCTGGCGGCGACCCTCCCGGTCGTCGTCGGCGTCCTGTACGGCCTGGCCGCTCCGGCGGCGCGACGGGACCTGCTGCGCCGGGCGGGGCGGTGCTTCGGCGCGATCGTGGCCATGATGGCGGCGGCCTCTGTCTTCCCGATCATCGTGCTCTCAGGGTTCTTCGAGGGCCAGGAACCTCTCGTGGAGGGCCACTTCACCGTGACGAAGGGCCTCATCCTCGTGTTCACCCTCTTCGTCCTTTTCTGGGTGACGCCGTTCGTCGTATGGGGCGTGGGACTCGCCGTCCAGCATGTGTTCCGCACCGCGGACATCCACGAGACGGTGCCGTCGCTGCTGATCATGGCGTTGGCGTGGGAGATGGCACTGATCGACATGTTCACCGGCGCCCACGAGGGCGTGCCGACGGTGATCCGGTACGTGTTCATCCTGGGCGCCCCGCTCTCCGTGACGGCGGTGGGCCTGTGGGAGCTGCACCGGCTGCGCGTGCACTACGGGCTGGGGATGCGGGGACTGCTGATGCGCTAGGAACGGCGCCTCGCAGGACGTACTCGTGATCTGGTTTTGAGGTCATGGATCGCCACATGAGGCGTCCCCTCTTTCAGATTCCGGCGTGCTGCTGCGGTGGGTAGCGCGCTCGCGCTGTGCTGCGTGGATGGGCGATACCCGGCTGGAACCTGTGGTGTTGTCGAAGGCCGAGCGGCTGACGCTGGAGAGCTGGGCCAAGCGCCGCTCGACCGCCCAGGGATTGGCCGTTCGCGCACGCATCCGCGACTTCCTCGACGAGATCGACTACCAGACCGATGTGGATCAAGGTCTGGAACAACGATGCCAGGCCCTTCATCTGGGCCAAGACCGCCGACCAGATCCTCGACCGCATCTCCCGCTACTGCGACAGGATCTCCGAACCAGATCACTAGGCGACCGCCTGGAGCCCGGATGCGCCGGGCCGAACTGCCGGGCGGTTTACCACCTCGTCGCGGGGCTGTCGCCTCGTCCCTGACACGCGACCGGCCCGACGGAAGAAGGACAGCAGTTCGGTGACACCTCCCCGAATCGCTGGATACGGGAAGACGCCGGAAGCCCGTCGCTACGGATGGCGGCGGGCTTCTGGTTGAGAAACTAGGCATGACGAACACCGTGGGCTCACTCCCCTGGCCGGGGTTTGCGGTGCCGCCCTCGTCCCGCCTGGAGCGGCTGAGGCTGGGGTGCCGACACAGTCGGATGCTCCTCGTCACGCGGGTGCAAGAGCCGCTGGGCCTCAGCGAGATTCGCCGCGAACCCGTGCGGCTCCCAGGCGTACCCGTTCCACCGCTGGATGGCACGCGGCGCGTCGGGGTTGAGATGTGATCCCTTCGGGCCGTCGCCTGGCACCAGCGGGACGGCTCGAAGGCGTCCGATCTTCGCGTCCCGGCGTTCCGCCCAGTCCGACAGCGGCTCGTCGTCCATCGTGCTTCCCTCTGCTCCGGCAGCTCCTGGCCCAGCAGAGTAGTGCGCTGCGCCGGGTGATCGCGTTCGGTCGGTCAGATGAGGTCGTGCTGCCAGCGGAGCGCGGGGTGGCCGTCGATCCAGTAGGTGTGGGCCTTCTTCGTGACGCGGAGCCGTACCTCGGTGATGTCGGGGCGGTCCGCGTCCTGCCAGGCGGTGAGGGCCTGCTCGATCGTGTCCCACAGCGCCGCGGGTCCGCCCTGGCGGACCGTCCAGGTGCCGTCGTTCTCCGTGAAGGAGGCGAAGGACTCGCGGTCCGGGTCGAAGAGGTGCAGCAGCCGGTTGCCCTCTAGCGATGTAGCGCGGGTGAAGCGCGCCCCCGGGGCGGCGAGCTGGGCGAGGAACGCCGGCATCCAGTCCTCCAGCAGCAGCGGGGACACCTTGGTTTCGCGCTCGCTGTCGGCGTAGGCGGTGCGGGCCGACAGGTCGCCGCCGATGGGTACTTCCGCCTGGGACCGGGCCTGCATGAAGGAGCTGCGGCCGATGATCTGGCCCTCGGCGGTGCCGTCGTCGGCGACGGTGACCTTCGCCAGCCCGGTGCCGTAGTGCCAGGAGCCACCGACCGTGGTGAGGACGATGCCGCCCGGCTTGGTCTGTCTGATCCAGGTGTAGGGGATGCGACGTACGGCGCAGGTGGCGATGACGCGGTCGTAGGGGGCGCGGCGGGGGTGGCCGAGGAGTCCGTCTCCGGTGAGGGTCCAGGTGGAGTATCCGGCGGTCTCCAAGGCGGCGTCGGCGCGGGCCGAGACGTCCGGGTCCACCTCGATGGTGGTGATGTTGTCCTCGCCGAGGCGGAAGCACATCAGGGCGGAGGAGTAGCCGGTTCCCGTGCCGATCTCCAGGACCTGGTGGCCGTCCTCCACTTCCAGCTTCTCCAGCATGTCCACGACGGTGACCGGGGTGGTGGAGGAGGAGGTAGGGGAGCCGGTCACGGGGCCGCTGGCCTGGTCGGCGGTGAGGTGGCCGTCAAGCTGGGTGGTCAGGGACTCGTCGCGGTACGCGATCTGTACCCACTGGGTCGGGTCGGTGCCGTCCGCGGTCACTGGCTGCCACCGGCCCCCCTCCGCGGGCAGGAAGACGCCGGGGTTCAGGAACAGCTCGCGGGGAACGGCCTCCACCGCCGCCCGCCAGCGGGGGCTGGAGAGGACGCCCGCCTTCGTCAGGCGGTCGGCGAGGGCGCGCCGCTCATGGGCGGTGTCGGTCATGGCGCAACTCCTTGCGTCAGCAGGTCAGCGAATGCGGCGGACATCGGGAGGTCGGTGGATTCTTCCAGCCACCCCCACTGTCCGTTCGGGTTCAGCTCCAGCCACCAGAGATCACCGGCCTTGTCCATGGCGAGGTCGAAGCTCCCCGACACCAGTCCGAAGTGCTCCAGGTAGGCGAGGAGCGCCTTCTCCACCCGGCCGGGCAGGTCCACCGCGCGGTAGGACAGGGCCGAGTAGTCCTTGCGCCAGTCCAGCGTCCCGGACTCGATCCGTACGGCGAACACCTCGCGGCCGACGACCAGCACGCGAAGGTCGGCCACCTTGTCGACCACGGCTTGGAACAGGTGCGGCACTACAGCGACGCTCTCGTTGATCTCGGTCGCGGTGACCGGGTCGGCCCACCCGGTAACGGGAACGCCGTCGCGCTGGTAGGGCGTCCACCGGAGCGTCTTGAAGATCACCTGATCGTGGCTGCCGACGAAGGCCCGCGCCTCGTGCGGGTCGTTGGTGACGAGCGTCGGCGGCACGGTCAGTCCGAGGCGCTGGGCGACGGCGAGCTGGGCGGGCTTGTAGTCGGCGGCGGCGTTGTGCAGTGGGTGGTTGACCCACAGCGGCCCGTCGAGGGCGTACAGGGTGCCGCCGAGCCCGTAGCGGGTCTGGGCCGCCGCGAACCGCGCGTCGTCCGGGCCGAGGTGGCCGAAGGCGGGCCACACCGGGCGGCGCCAGTACACCGACCGAACCTGGGACAGGTCCACGGTCCGCGATGGGGTGCGGAGTTGCCCGGCCACGGGGGCCGGGCAGCTTCCGAACTGAACGGAGACCGTCAGGGCCGCCCCGATGTCGGCGGGGTTGAACCTGGTCACCGGCACGCCTCGCCGGTTCAGCTCGGTGATCACCATGTCGGCGGTGAGATCATCCGCCTCGGTGGCCACGAGCACCGGCCTCTCGTCGGTCATTGGTCAGTCCTGCTCGGAGTCCTGGTCGTGCCCCTGGTCGGGCGCGGAGTCCGAGTTCGTGGTCGTGTTCGACTCGGTGCCCTTACTGGTGCCGTGCTTGCCCATCTCGATCACCGTGCCGACGTGGTCGGTGAAGACGCCGAGCTGGGAGTCGGGGTCGAGCGTGACCGTGGTGTGCGGGCGGTGCGTGACGGTCGGGTACGGGGCGAGCCGATCGGCTCCCCAGGGACGCACGCGGGGCTCAACTGCGGTGGACATCCTGGCCTCCTTGATGGCGATGGCTGCTGCCGAATCAGAAGCTACGGTCACCGTGGATGCAGTAGGACTGACTGTGGGTACGGGTTAGACGGACCGAGGGCACAGGGGGCGGCATGGCCGCGAAGGAAGTGACCCGCAGACGCGCGACCGCGGGCACGATCGCCGGGTTCGTCCTGCGCGTCGCCCGGGAGAGTACGAGCATCCGCACACAGGTCGGCATGGCCGAAGCGATCGGCGTCGATCTCGCCACCTGGCAAGGATGGGAGACCGGACGACGACCGCTCGCCAACGTGAAGGCCGGGGCCCTCCTCAACATCCGGCGCCGGTTACTCGCGCTCGGCGCGGACCCCCATGTCCTTCACCTTCTCGACCCGGCGATGGACGCGGACCGCGTCATCACCTCCACGATCCATCCGGAGATCAACGACCTTCACCCTCTCGCGAGTTGGGTGCACACCCGAGATACGGCCCACATGATCGCCTGGGCGCTGAACGGGACCGCTCCACGCGCTCTCGTTCGCAGCGCGACGACGGGACGTCGCGGCCCCGTCGCCAAGGCCCCGCTCTTACCCACGTCCGACCGCGACGTGTTCTTCGCGCACCTCCGGGAGACCGCCGAATCCGCGTTGCGCGCCGGAGACGGCGGTTTGCTACTGCACCGCCAGACCCTCTACCTCTGCTCCTACGACCGAGGCTCCGAGGCGACGTCGTGGATGGTGCACGCGCTACACGGCCGCCGCGACCTGATCTCCGCCCGCGGCTGGACCCCGCACTGGGCCACCGCAAGGTCAACAGCCGCCGCGCTGGTACGGCTCGGTGACCGTCAACCGCTGCTCGACTTCATCGAGCGAGGCTTGGCGGACGACGACTCCGCGGAGATCGCGAACCTCAACTACTGGGCCTACTGGCTCGGTTCGATCCGCGAGCCGCAGCCGGACGACGGCTTCATGCGGCGCGGCCCAACCAACTGGGAGCCCGTACGGCTCCTTCGGGGCCTCGCCGCCGGTCTTCAGCAGGCTCCGGCGTACATGGACCTCTACGTCCACTCGCTCTGGGCCCTGCTTACTACCAACCGGTGGCTACCCCTGGCAGACCCCGTCCTCGCGGACAAGCTCGCTGCGCACACCGCCCGGCTCCTCGATCACGACGGGATCTCCCCGCGAGCCAGGCGGGAACTCAGTTCGGTGCATTACGTTCTACGCGAGAACCGCACATGACACATCGGAGGACGCATCTCATGGCGGACACAGAGCAGGAGCAGGCAAAGGGCACCACGGGCTTCCTGCTGGAGATGGGGATGCTCAAGCGTGCCAAGCGGTCCGGCTGGTGGATCGCCGGGGTCAAGGACCCCGAGACCATCGCCGAGCACAGCTTCAGGGTCGCGCTCATCGGCTCCGTGCTCGCCATGATGGAGGGCGCCGACCCAGCGAAGACCGCCCTCCTCGGTCTGTGGCACGACACCCAGGAGACCCGCGTCAGCGACATCCCCCACATCGGCCGCCGCTACCTCGAAGCCGCCAGCAACGAGAAGGTCACCGCCGACCAAGTATCGGCCGCGCACCCGGCGGTGAAGGCCGGGGCCCAACGGATCGTGGAGGAGTACGAGAACGGCGACTCCCTCGAAGTCATCTGCGCGCACGACGCCGACAAACTCGAATGCCTCCTCCAAGCCGTCGAGTACCGCGAACAGGGCTGCTCGAACGTCCAGCCCTGGATCGACAGCAGCGTCGCCAAGCTCAAGACCGCCTCCGCACAGTCCCTCGCCGGCGCCGCGCTCACCATGACCTCGATCGAGTGGCAGCAGACGTATCTCCGCTGAAGGGAGATTGGCCCGGTGCACCGTTCCTCCCCAGGGCGAGCACCGGGCTCGACCTCATCACGACGTCGCTACACGGGCGGTGCGTCGTGAGCGCTGTCCGGCGGTGCGGGCTGTGTGTGGCCCATCGCGGTTCGGTTGGCGTACGAGGAGTCGGGTTTCGGAGATGAGGGCGCCGCGGCCTCTTCGGCGTCGACGTGCTGACGCCCGTGCTCAGCTCGCAGACTCACCTCCTTCTGGAGGCCGGACATGCGGTGGTCTGCGCCGTGAGCAGTGCTGCGAGCCTTGATGGCCTCGGCCCGGAGCTGCTTGGCTGCCTCGTTGTCCTTGGCCTTGGCCCGCCGAAGCAGCGCGGCCTTTTCCTGCTGCGTCATGTCCGCTTCCCTCAGCACAGCTTCGTACTCGTTGACGGGTCCGGCCTGCCGGGTAACGTCCTGGAGCCGCGTGTCCATCTGCTCCAGCTCCTGGACGGTCTCCTCACGGGTACGAAGGAGTGCTTCCCGGTCTGCCACGACCGCAGCACGCTCGTCACCACGGAGTGCCGCCCGGCCGAAACGGCCCGTCGCGGCCAGCTGCTGTTCAAGACCTTCTATACGGGCTTCTGTGCCGTTCAGTTGAGCGGTGCGTTCCGTGATCGTGGCGTCCAGCAACCGGACTTCGCGGATGGCCACGGCCCGTTCGGCAACGTCCTGATGACGGCGTTGGAGCGCGAGCGACTTGGGGCCTGCACCGGCAGCAGCCTCCTGTTCGGCACGGTCGGCGGCGGCTTCCGCCTTGTCGGCCGCCGTCGTTGTGGCGCGGGCGGCGATGGCGGCCTTGCGCACGGCGTCACGCAGTGCCGAGTTGCCGAGGTGAGCGTATGGGCGGTCAGCCGTCGGCGCGGGTTCCGAAGGTGTGGCCGGTGCCGGGATGGGTGCGGCGTTCGCCGTGGCGGGTCGGTCCTCGTGCTCCGGAGCCTCTTCGGGAGTGTCAGCGTCGTGGTGTTCGTCGGCGCCGGGGGCGCGCGGGATCGGGAGGTCCGCTACGGCTTGCCGGACGTGGGCGGGGACCGCGTTCTTGGGGAGTTCGGTGAGGATCATGCGTTCCTCTGTGCCGTTCTCGATCTCGCGGATGAGGCCCGCGACGGCGCGGTCAAGCTGTTCCTGGTCGGTGAGTGCGTCGCCGTGGCGGGCGCGGTCGGCGTCGGTCTCGTAGACGGAGAGCGGCAGGAAGAGGTGGGACTCGGCCTTGTCCCTCGACATCATGGTGTAGAGGGCGTTCGCCTGAGCGCCGGGTCCGTAGACCAGAGCCTCTTGGACCGTGAGGCCCTGCGACTTGTGGCCGGTGATCGCGTATCCGAGGCTGAGTCCGCCCTGTGCGATGTAGTCGGCGTCCACCCATTCGGCAACGTCGCGGTGGCCGTCCTCGGTCTTCTCTCGCCACTCGACCAGCACCCGGCGTTCCTCGTCCACGTCGCGCACGATTCCGCGGTAGCCGTTCAGGACGTCTTCGTTATGGCCCCGGCTCTTCTTGCCCCGGTAGTCGTTGACCCGAAGGAGGACCTGGTCACCGACGGACAGGGTCAGCTCGCCGCCACCGGGCAGTGCGTATGCGTGCTCGGGGCCGGTGAGGTCGCCGTTCTCCTTCCGCAGTGCGCGGGCGCCGGTGTTCAGCTCTTCCACGATCTCGTTGGTGGCGGCAAGCATGAGGAGCTGTTGCACGGCGGTGTGGTCGTCGTTGTGCGCGGCCCGCTTGTCGGCCCAGACGGTGAGCATCGCGGCGAGGGTGGCGCCCTTGTCCGCGAGAGCGTGCACGCGGCCGGTCCCGGCAAAGGTACGGAGGGATTCCACGCGGTTGTCGTCGCGCCACAGCTCCAGGGCCCGGCGCTCGACCATGTCCTTCTGGCGGAAATTCTGGCTGAGGGTGAGCCCGCCAACGAGGTGGTGCACGGCAGCGAAGGAACCACCGATGCCGGGCGAGTGGAGTTGCTTGGGATCTCCGATACCGACGACCTTCGTGCCGGTTTCCGCGGCGTGGGTGAGGAGTTCGGCGACGTCGCGGTCATCGCACATCGCGGCCTCGTCCACGACCAACACGTCCACGCCGGTGAGGCCGGAGCCTCCGTTGCGGATGCCGGTCAACCAGGACGCGAGGGTGCGGGACTCGATGCCCGCCTCGGCCTTCAGGTTCGCGGCGGCGACGGCGGCCGTGCTCGCGCCGGCGATGACGAGACCGTGCGCCTCCCACGCCTGCCGCGCGGTGTCCATGATCGTGGTCTTGCCCGCTCCGGCGATGCCCACGACGGCGTCGATTCCGTGCCCGGCTGTGAGCAGCCGTTCGAGGACGGCACGTTGTTCGTCGGAGAACGTGAAGCTGCCACCGTGCTGGGCCTCGACGGTGGACAGCGTCATGTCGACCGTGTCGCTGCTGACGACGGCGGCCTGAGTCCCGAGCCGGTTCGTGGCTTCGGAGACGATCAGCGCTTCGGCCGCCACGACATCCGCCGTGGTGTACCGGTCGGCGTGCGCGAAGTGCTGGGCGCCCTTCGGGTTGAGCTGGACCGCGTATCCGACGTGCCGGAGTACGGAGTTGGTGAGCTGTTCGGCCTCGGCGGCGTCCGCGACGCCGTACGGGAGGGCGTCCAGCACGGCGGCGATGGCGGCGGCGTGCGTGAACTCCTTGGAGTGGCTGGTCAAACCGGTCTTCGGGTCGAAGACCTGGGCGCACAGCTCGTCCAGGGTGGGGTTCTGGTCTGCTCGGTCCTGTTCCATCGCGCTGGCTGCGATGGCGTCGGGGTCGTCTCCGGCCGCCCGGCCCTCGGCCTGCCAGTAGGCGCGGAGAACATCGTCCCCGACCCCGGTGGCCTCGCCGTTCTTCGCGGCCTTGGACGCGGTGGAGGCGGCGGTGCGCTCGCGGGTCGTGGCGCTGTCGTAGTCGATGCCGAGTTTCGTCAGCAGGTCCCGGACCTGGCTGTCGCGCTTGCTGAACAGCCGGATCGTGGCCTCGGGAATCGCTGCGATCTCCCAGGCTCCGGTCCGCTCCTCACGACGGAAGCTGATGCCGAACGTGTCGGTCAGCTCGCGGCGGATGCGGGCGTTCATGAGGGACTGGGTCGCGCGGGTGTGCCGGTGGAGGTCGCGGCCCCCGCTGGCCATCGTGGACCACTTGCCGTCGGTGCCCTTGACCATGTTGGCGAGGGTGAAGTGCAGGTGGAAGTGGGGGTCCCCGTACGGGGCTCCGTCGACGGGGCGGGCGGCGCGGTGGACCATCATCCAGCCGGAGAACCCGCTCGTCTTCACGATCTCCGCTTCTTCGCCGTCGCCGTGGTGGCCGCGCATGGCGTACGCGGTCCACCGCTCCAGCGCACCGATGGACTCGCGGCCAGCGGCTGTGTAGATGCCCTCGATCTGGGCGGCGATCTCCTCGGGTGCGTAGGCGAGGAACGCGGACTTCGACTTCGCCAGGTCCAAGGTGACGTCGGCACCGCGGTTGCCGACCTGCACGCGGCCTTCGAGGAGGGCGGCCTTGATCTCCTCGGCGTCCCACACGTTCTCGGGCGTGAGCCCTGCCGCCTTGGCCATCGCGACGGCTTCGCGGACATCCATCGGCAGGTCCCGGAGACGACGGCCACCTTCGCCTTCGGTCTGGGCGTATCGGCGCTTCATGGACGCGGCGTCGAACAGGTCGGCGGGCTGCTGTCCGGTCTCGGCGGCGCGGGCCTCGACCGCGCGCAGTAGTGCACGGGCGTCCAGGTGACCGCCCGCCTCGGCGGCGGCGGCCTTCTCCACCGTGTCCTCGCCGTAGAGGTCGACGGCGTTGATGCCGACGGCGTCGGCGAGCTTCAGCACCGTCGAGACGGGGACGCGGTGCGTCTCGCCGAATCGCTTGAGCTGGCTCTCCATCCGGCGGAAGGCGTCCTGCTTGCGCTTGGAATCGAGCAGGGAGGTCGGGTTCACGCTGCGTTCGGCGGCGGCGCGGCGGATGGCGCGGGCCAGTGGGGCGGCGGGGAGTTTGGCGGCCGGGGCGATGGCCAGCTTGGGTTCCACGCGGGTCTGCCCGGTCCGGGGGTCTTCCCCGAGCATGAGGCGCCGGGCGGCCGGGAACTGCTCGGGGACGAGGGTGCTGCCGGGCGTGATGTCGAACTCGGTGAGCCCGCCGCCGATCCAGACCAGGGGCCTTTCGCTGGCGTCCAGGTGGTAGTCCACCTGTCCGTCCGCGGGCCGAGCGGGGAGGGCCTGTTCGCCATAGAGGTCGCGGGCGTCGAGCCCGGCTGCGGCGGCGACTTCAACGGCGTCGAAACCGGTGAACCGCGCAGCGCCCTTGCTGCGGAGGAGTCCGCGGGCACGGAAGAAGGCGCGCTTGGCCTCGCGGTTCGCGAGCAGGGAGGCGACGGGGGCACCGGCGGCTTCGGCCTTCGCCTCGATGGCGGCAATGAGGGGTGCGGCGTCGACCGCGACGGACTTCCCGCATCCGTGGCCGCCGGTGAGGCGGTACTCAACCTGCTCGTCGGAGGGGCCGATCATGGTCACCCATCCCATCGGCCCGCTCAACCCCCGCTCTCATTCGGTCAGTTTCGGTCGTCTTGGCTGATTGTATCGTCACGAAGTGACGATACCTTGGTCCTCTCAAATCAAGATCATGATCAGCGAGGGGGAACCTCGGGCACTCGGAGTGGCCTGGTAGCTCCTTCGAATCAGGCGCCTGGGGCCTGATGTCCTGTTGAGCTGTTACCTCGGCCTCGTGGGGTCGGTAGGCGGAGGATCTGCGAACGGCGCTGGTCAGACCGGCGGGGAAATGAAGGCAGGCCCAGCATCGCTGCACCCCCTGGGTCTCCCCTGTTAGGGCCCGCCCCGTAAGGTGCCGGGACCGATTGAGGTTCAGAACGTGCACGTACGGGAGTGCCTGGTGACGGAGACGGCCTTTCCGCCTGAGCCCGAGTGGCTTCGTAAGAGGACGATGCCCGTCGAGCAATGGGCACGCGGCCACTCCTCCGACTGGCAAGCCGCGGTGGGAACTCTGGTGGCGTTTCCTATGCCGATCCTGGTCGTCGTGATGGTGATGCTCGACCGCCCCACGGGCGGGATGATCGCAACCTTGCTGTGTGGGCCCACAGCACTGCTCGCCGGCTGGCTGCTCTTCCCCTACTTCCAGGAGCTTCCGCGGAAGTCCCAAAGTCGGATCGTTCTCGCGCCCGTGCTGGGCTACATCGGCCTCGTCGTGCTCTTCACCGCTTGTTCTCTCTTGCTCGGTGCGGCGGATCGAGGTCAGGCGGCGATGCTGCTGTTCCTCGTCTGGATCTATCACGCGTTCACCGGGACTCGACTCGAACCATCTCGGTTCCCCTACGAGCACCTTCGCTTCCGCCTGCTCCGTGCCGCCCCGATGAGGGTGTTCACCATGTGGTGCGCGCTCATTGGCCTGCTGTGGCTGATTCAGTACGCACGGGGGCAGGAGCTGTACAAGGTTGCCCTGTTCGGCGCCACGGTCACCCTCGGCGGGACGGGCGTCGCTGCCACATTTCGTCTGTTGGCGCGCGCTCGGCGGCTGCGGACAGACCTGGACAAGCAGTCGGCGGAGTTGATGACCGTGTTGGAGGAGCTTCGCACTCTGCCGGATGAGGACAAGGCGAAGCAGAAGTTCGCGGTGCAAAGGGCCTGGAAAACGCTCCAGCAGACGCTTGCGAACCGAGTCGACACGGGAGTCAGCATCTCGGGGGTCTTCGTGTTGCCGAGCGCGGCACTCCTAGAGCTGGAGAAACTGGTGCTGGAGCTCCAGCGGTCGCAAGGAACGAACGATCAGGCGTACCGCGCGGCTATGGCGCGGCTGCGCATGATCTGTAGGGCGTGCGCAGGCAAGACGGACACCCTGGCGTAGAAGTGATCGTGGGTGCGACGGACGTTGCCCGTCGCACCCACGATCTGAACTATGAGGGCCAGTCCCCAAATGGGACCGGCGTCTTTCCGGTGGCTTGGCGAACGGCTTCGTCGGTGCCGCACGTCGTGCAGATGAGGACTTCCCGGTCGGTGGTCAGCCGGGAGCATGCGGGTCGTTCACCGAGTGGGCCGCCGCAGCGTGGACAGCGGGTGTCGGGCACGGGTCACTCCTCGGGGTGCTCGCGGGCGGACTTGATGATGTTGTTCCAGGTCGGGCGGGAGTAGGTCTTATCCGTCTGCCCCTGGAGCTGGGGGATCAGGTCGGCGTTCTTCGCGCCGGGGTTCGCCGCGATGGCCCGCCGTGCGAGGGTCAGTCGCTCATCTCCCTGGTAGGGGTAGGCCAGTCCGCGGCGGCCGGTGGGCCGCCCGCCTGCGTGACCGCGGCCCTTGCGGTCCGCGAGGTACTGCCACAGCCTCCAGCGCTTCCACTTCGGGCGCCGCCGGGTCGGTAGCTCGTCCCAGTCGTCGGGCGCGGGCCACCCCTCGGGCGGGTTCTTGACGTAGTGGGAGACGGTTGTGGAGTCGGCGAACCCGCAGACCTTTGCCGCTTCGGCGGGGCCAACCATCTCTTCAGGGTCTCCGTCGAGTTTCGGCGGGTTGGTGGTGCTCTTGGCGGCGCGCGTCCGTTGAAGCTCGTGGTGCCACGTCGCCCATGCGTCGCCGTCCCAGTGCATGACGCCGTCGATGGTGTCCGCGACGGGCGGGTGCCCGTTGTTCTCCCGGTCGGTCCAGAGGTTCTGAAGCGTCGGCTCGCTGATGCCGTGGACCTTGCGCAGGTCCGCGCGTGAGTAGAGCGTGCGGCCGGTCTTGCGGGGCACGGTCGCCTCCTGTTCTTGTTGGGGTTCGTGAGCGCTTGGCCCGGTCACTGGATGTCGCCCGGGTCCGGGGTCGGCGCCCATGTGCGGCTGCCCGCCGGTTCGAGCCGGGTGAGGGTGGCTATGTCGGCCAGGGGGACGGCGGCGGCCCAGTCGGCGCGGCCGGGGTGGTCGGCGGGCAGGTTGAGCACGAGGTGTCGGCGGGTCGGGGGGAAGTCCTCGACGATGACGAAGCAGTCGGTGGGATCGGCGTCGATGCTGTTACCCATCGTGAGCTGGGCGATGTCGCCGGGCTGGGGACAGTCGGGGCGGCGGTCGAATAGCATGGGGAGGTTCTTTCTGGTGAGAGAACACTGACGGCCAGCGCCTTGTTGCCCTTGTGCGCTGGCCGTCGTCTGTTGTCTGGGGTGCGTGGCACCCGGTGGGGCGCACGGCCGGTCGGAGGTTGCCCGCTCCGCTGACGGCGGAGTAATTAAACCACCTTTGGGTTAAGCGGGGTGGGGCCCTGATCCGGACGACGGCGGTCATCAGAAGAGGGCGCCCTGATCTGCGGGGCGCCGGTCCCGGTCGATGGGTGGCCGGGTGACGCGCAGTTCGTAGCGGGGGCGTCCCACGTGCGGGGGAGCGTGAGCTTCGCGGCGGTACCGTCGCCAGGCCACGACGGGGGCGCCCTGGTCGATCCAGTCCGCCGGGTAGCGGGCGGTGAGCTGGGTCCAGCGGCTCCGGCTCCGCGGCACTGCCCATCGGTCCTCGAAGGTGGTGATCGGCGGCAGCGTCCTCCAGCCGGGGAACGCATGGTCGTGCGCGTCCTGCACCGCCTCGTTGTAACCGTCCCCGTCCCCGAACCCGTCGCGGCAGCGCACGGGTCCTTCCCATTCGCACGCGAGACACCCGCCGCGGAACTCCTGCTTCTCCCCCCGGCGGCCGGTCGGCCGGGTGCGGGAGAGCAGGGTCGGGGTGTGGTGTGCGGGCGGGTCCAGTTCGTGTCCGAGGTCGCTGTACGCGCCGCCGGGGTGTCCGGGCTGGATGTGCCATGCCCGCCCGGCGCTCTCGGGGCGGTGGCGTGTCCGTGCGTTGCGCACTCGCCAGTAGTGCGTCTGCCGTGCTCGTGCTCCGGTCGGCTCGGCGACGGTGGCGGTCACGGTGTCCTGCTTCCGGCGGCGAGCACTTCGCGGAGAGGGTCCGCGAGTACGGCTTGTTCGTCGGGGGCGTCGAGGAACCGTGGCCCGTACGCGCGGCGCACGGCGCGGCGGGCGTCCTGGTGGCGGTTGAGCTCGGGGTAGTACGGCGAGCGGTCGAGCACGTCGTAGCCGTGCTGGGTGAGCACGTCGGCGATGATCGACCGGACCTGTACGGGGTCGAGGGCGGAGAGGTCGGTTTCCCCGGGGGCCGCGAGGAGTACGCGGATCAGCTCGGTCGCGCTGAGCCGGGGGCGGAGGGGAACGCTGAGTCGGTGGACGCCGTCCCGGCTGGGAGTGGCGGCTCCTCGGCGGCTCGGCGTCCTGGTGGTGCTGCGGTCTTCTGTCGTCTCGTCCATCGTGTGGGCCTTCGGTGGCTCGGGATGCTGGCGGGTTTCGGGGTTCAGAACAGGGAATGTTCGGCGCGGGCGGCGGCAGTGCGGAACGCGCGGGCGGCGTCGGCGGCGGTACGTCCGGGCTCGGCGCTCCACCGGTCGATGACCTCGCGGTGCAGGGTCTTGGCGGCGGTGGGCACGTCGGCGTCGGCGGGGTGCCCGGCGAGGGTTTCCGCGAGGATGGCGAACGCCTGGTCGAGGGCGTGGTTGATGCGGTCCCAGTCGTACGTCCGGCCAGCGGCTCCCCGGCCGTGGCCGACGGCGACTTCGAGGGCGCCGCGCAGCCAGCACGGCAACGTGGCCGTGCGGCCCGGACCGGCGAACAGACGGGGACCCCGATGGACCCCCACATGCTCGATGTGGCGCGCGGCCCATTCCAAGATCGCGGCTGAGGTGTCCGCGATGACGATGCTCTCGGGGTATGTGGCGAGTCGGCACGGTGCTGTCCTTGGGGAGGCGGGGGCGGCGGCGCGCTGGGCAAGGAGGTCGAGTCGCACAGTGTGAGACACGTCCGCCACCCCCGATGGGCTGCTAGTGGTAGGCGGGGATCAGTCGGCGGACCTTGTCCTCTCCGATGCACCCGCCCTTGTGGCGGCGCGCGCTCGGCGGCTCTCCGTTGCGCCCGCGCAGGTGTGACCAGAACTTCGGGCCCTCCCACGGGCACAGTTCACAGCTGAGGAACCAGTGGTTGTCGCTGCCGGGGAAGCCGGTGAGGACTGCCCGCCAGTGGTGGGCCGCGAGTCCGGCGAACGCGATCTGCGCGCCTTCGATGTTGCGATCGTTGACCGGCATCCGCGGGTGCAGGAGGGGTACCGGCCCGCACAACGGCGTCGGGGCCTCGGCGATCACCTGTTCCAGGGGCACGGTGCCGATCCGCCCGGCGGCGTACTCCTCGGCGAGATGGGCGGCGGCCATGTCGGTGCCGGGGGTTCCCTTGGGCGGGCGGCGGAGGTTGCGTTCGCCCACGGTGGTGAGGACGAGCCAATCCCGGTGCCACCGGTAGGCGCGGCCGATGACCTGGTCTTCGCCAACGATCACGGGGTATCGGCACTGAATGTCGGGGGTGCCGACGCGGTACGTCGAGACGGTGGTGCTGCCCTCCGTCGCGGGGACGATGAGCCTGCCCGCTTCGGTGTCGGGGACGGTGATGGTCGCGGGTCGTTCGTGGAGTTGCGTGGTCATGGTGGTGCCCTGTTCTGGTGAGCGAGGGGCCCGCCCCGGTGCGCTCGGCCGCCGGGGCGGGCGGGGCGGGCGGGGCGGGCGGGGCGGGCGGGGCGTGTTTACGCGGCCTCGGCCGGGGCCTGCGGGACAGTGGCCCACTCACGGCGCGGGGTGATGCCCAGCTCGTCCAGGACCGGGGCGTGGCTGCCGTTGTCCGGGACCCACTCCCAGTCGGCGCCCTCGGTGCCGGGCTGTTCGGTCCAGGTGAGCATGTAGGAGCGGCCGGAGGTGCGGGGGTCGCCGCACACTGCCTGTGCCTCGCGGCGGGTCATCGCCCACAAGGCTCGCTTGCGACGGCGCGGGGAGTTCTTCGAGGCGATCAGCACCAGCGCCATGCCGTCCAGCCAGCTCGCACCCGGGGCGGGGGCCGCTGCGGCGGTCGGCTCCTCGACTCGTACCGGTTCCTCGACCGCCGGGGACTGCTCGGCTGGCGACTGCGGTTCAGTGGCCGGAGCCTGGGGCGGCTGCTGCATCTCGTCGGCGCTCTTACGTCCGGATACGCCGTCGTAGGGGGCGGTCCATGTCGAGTTGTCGTGCTGGTTGCCGGTGGCGCGGACGATGCGCTTGCCGGTGCCGTTGTGGATGTGCGGGATGGTCACGGACTTCGGGTTGACCCGGAGGACCTCGTACCAGGTGCCTCGGTAGAGAACGAAGTCCCCGCGGGTGAAGTCGGCGCGCGACCAGATCTTGAAGCCTTCGGCTTCGGCGTCCTTGATGACCTTCTCCCAGTGGGCGATCTCCTCGGTCAGCTCCTGGTGCTCGATCTCCAGCTCCGGGTCTGCCGGGTTCCGGGAGAACCCCTTGGCGGACTGGCCGCGCTGCCACTTCTCCACCGCGCGGAGGTCGGCCCGCAGCTTGTCGAGACGGCGGAGCGTGCGGCCGGGGTCCTTCTTGAACTGCTGGTAATTCGCGGCGGCTTGTGCCCGGCCGGTCCAGTGGGCGGCGCGGTCGCGCTCGCCGATGCTCTTGCGCATCGCGTCGTCCATCCGCGCGTGATCGCGGCGAGCGCGGCCCTCCGAGTGGTGACCGATGAGGATCGGTTGCCCCCCGGCGAACCGCTCGGATATGTCGTGGCTCTTCTTCCACGCGGCCTCGGAATTCCGGGCGGCAGCGTCGGCGTATCCGGCGAACCGATCGGCGCGGCCCTCGGCCCGCTCGACGCGGTCTTGCTCGGCCTCGGCGAAGCTGCGGCGGTCGGTGCCGTCGATGGTGACGGTGACCTCGAACCCCTCTGCGCGGAGCCGTTCGGCTAGGGCTTCCAGCATCGGCGGGGAGGTGCGCTTGTCGCGGCTGTAGGGGAGGTACCAGCACCCGAGGTTGCGCGACCACTTGGCGAGCGTGGTGTATCCGGATGCGTAGTGGCGGGTCCGGAGGACTTCCTTCGATCCGTCGTTGCGGCTCGTGCCCTCGATGAGGGTGCCTTCGCGGCGGGTGTGGGTGATCTCGATAGTCACTGAACTGGTCTTTTCTGGTGAGAGTTTGTGGTCCGGCCGCAGGGCGGACCGTGCGTTGGCAGCGGCGCTGCACCACCGGCGCGGGCCGTGAGGGACGATCGGCTCGCGGGTCGTCGCGCCTGCGCGGCGACAGGGGCTGTCGCGCCCCCGCGGGGCGCGTCCGCTGCGGTCCGGTGCCCGTCG
>NZ_JBHYJI010000069.1:0-22067 GCF_042740435.1 Streptomyces sp. NPDC059002
GTACCGCACGGGCCGCTCTGACGGCCATGCAACGCCCCGAACGGATCCCGCTCTCGTACGGACAGCGACGGCTGTGGATCATCAACCAGATGGACGGGCCGAGCCCCACCTACAACATCCCGGTGGCCGCCCGGCTGGCCGGAGCGGTGGACGCCGACGCGATGGGCGCGGCCTTCCGCGACCTGCTCGCGCGCCACGAGGTCCTACGGACCGTCTTCGGGGTCGCGGACGGTGAGCCGTACCAGCGGATCGTCGCCACCAGCGACCTGGACTGGGAGCTGACTGTCGCCGACGTCGAGCCGGACGGGCTGGCCGACGCGGTGGCCGCGGCGAAGGTGTACACCTTCGACCTCTCCGCCGAAGCCCCCATCCGCGCCTGGTTGTTCAGGTCCGGACCCGAGGAGCACGTCCTCGTGGTCGTGGTCCACCACATCGCCGGTGACGGCTGGTCGTGGGCGCCGCTGGCCCGGGACGTGTCCGTGGCCTACGAGGCCCGCGGCGCGGGCCGCGCCCCGGCGTGGCAGCCGCTGCCGGTCCAGTACGCGGACTACGCCCTGTGGCAGCGCGAGGTGCTCGGCGACATCCAGGACCCGCAGAGCCTGATCTCCCGGCAGGTCGCCTACTGGCGCGAGACGCTGGCGGGGCTGCCGGAAGAGCTGGAGCTGCCGTTCGACCGGACGCGTCCGGCGGTCGCCTCCCACCGGGGCCACCGGGTGCCGCTGGACATCCCGGCGGACGTCCACGCCAAGCTGGCGGAGCTGGCGCGCGCCGAGGGCGTGACGATGTTCATGGTGCTGCACGGCGCCCTGGCCGTGCTGCTCTCGCGGATCGGCGCGGGGACCGACATCCCGATCGGCTCGGCCATCGCGGGCCGCACCGACGAGGCCCTCGACGACCTGGTCGGCTATTTCGTCAACACCTTCGTCCTGCGCACTGACCTGTCGGAGGACCCGACCTTCCGCGAGGTCCTGGAGCGGGTACGGGAAGCGGGGCTCGGCGCGTTCGCCCACCCGGACGTGCCCTTCGAGCGGCTGGTGGAGGAACTGGCCCCGGCCCGCTCCATGGCCCGCCACCCGCTGTTCCAGGTGATGCTGCTCCTGCAGAACAACGAGCAGGCGGTGCTGGACCTGGCGGGCGTCGACGCACGGCGTGGGGCTCCGGCGGCCCGGTCCGCGTCCGGCTCCCCGGTCGCGTCCGAGGCGGTCGTGAAGTTCGACCTGGACGTCAGCGTGGCCGAGCTGCACGACGCCGAGGGAGTGCCGGCGGGCATGCGCGGCTCGGTGGTCGCGGCGGCCGACCTGTTCGATCCGGAGTCGGTCGAGCGGATCGCCGAGCGCCTGACCCGGGTCCTGACGGCGCTCGCCGCAGACCCCGGGATCCGCCTCGGCGAGGTGGACGTCCTCGGCGAGGACGAGCGGCTGCGGATGCTCACCGAGTGGAACGCGACCGAGGCCGAGGTCCCGGACGCGACCGTCGCCGAGCTGTTCGAGGCGCAGGTCGCCCGCACGCCCGACGCCGTCGCGCTGGTCCACGGTGACGTGGAGCTGACCTACGCCGAGCTGGACGCGCGGGCCAACCGGCTGGCGCGGTACCTGGCCGGCCGGGACATCGGTCCGGAGACGGTCGTCGCGGCGGTCTTCGAGCGCACCGTCGACCTGGTGGTGGCGCTGCTCGGCGTGGTCAAGGCGGGTGCGGCGTACCTCCCGATCGACCCGGCCTACCCGGCCGACCGGATCGCGTACGTCATCGGCGACTCGGGAGCGGTGTGCGTGCTCACCAGCGAGGAGCTGGGCGCACGCCCGGCGGCGCCCGAGCACCGTCCGAAGGTGCCCGTGCTCCTGCTGGACGGCGCGGTGGTGGCCGAGGGGCTCGCGGGACTCGCGGACGGCCCGCTGGCCGACGGCGAGCGCACGGCGGCGCTGCGGCCCGAGCACCCGATGTGGGTCATCTACACCTCGGGGTCCACCGGGCGGCCCAAGGGGGTCCTCGTGGAGCACCGGGCGATCGTCAACTTCCTGACCGCGATGCAGGACCGGTTCGCGCTCGGCGCGGACGACCGGCTCCTGGCGGTCAGCACCCACGGCTGCGACATGGCGGGCTTCGAGTTCTATCTGCCGTTCCTGAACGGCGCGCGGATGGTGCTCGCCTCGCAGGAGCAGGTGCTCGACCCGTGGGCGCTGCGTTCCCTGATCCGTACCACCGGCGCCAACATCGTCCACGCGACGCCGAGTCTGTGGCGCGGCCTGATCGCCGACGCCGACGACCCGGTCGACTGGACGGGGGTGCGCGCCATGATCGGCGCGGAGGCGCTGCCGAGTGACCTGGCCCGTACGCTCCTGGCCAGGACACCCACGCTGACCAACCTGTACGGTCCGACCGAGACCACGGTCTGGTCGACCGCCAAGGAGCTGGCGGGGGAGGGCGCCGACGCGGCGTCGATCGGCGGCCCGATCGGCAACACCCAGGTGTATGTGCTCGACAAGGCCCTCGCCCCGGTTCCGCCGGGCGTGGCGGGAGAGCTGTACATCGGCGGCAAGAGCGTGGCACGCGGCTATCTGGGCCGCCCGGAGCTGACGGCGGGCCGGTTCGTGGCCAGCCCGTTCGGCGGCGCCGGCGAGCGGATGTACCGCACGGGCGACGTGGTGCGGTGGACCGCCGACGGCGACCTGCTGTACGTCGGGCGCTCCGACGACCAGGTCAAGATCCGGGGCTTCCGGGTCGAGCTGGGGGAGATCGAGGCGGCCCTCGCCGCTCACCCCTCGGTCGGCCAGGCCGTCGCCCTCGTCCGCGAGGACCCCCCCGGGGACCAGCGCCTGGTGGCGTACGTGGTGCCGAACCGCACGGCCGCCGAGGGGGCGGAGGAGACGGACAACGCCCTCGACCGGATCGGCCAGGAGGCCCGGGCCATCGCACAGGACCGGCTGCCCGGCTACATGGTGCCGTCGGCGGTGGTCGTCATCGACCGGCTGCCGCTGATGCCGAACGGGAAGCTGGACCGCAAGGCCCTGCCGCAGCCCGAGGGCACGGGGGAGGACGAGGCCGCCAACTGGGCCGTCACCTCGTTCGAGGACTCCATGCGCGAGGCGTTCGCCGAGGTCCTCGGTCTGGAGAGCGTCGGCGTCGAGGACGACTTCTTCGCGCTCGGTGGGCACTCGCTGCTCGCGGTGCGGCTGGTGGAGGCGCTGCGGGAGCGCGGGGTGTCGATCGCGGTGCGCGACCTGTTCGCGGCCTCGAGCGTCTCCGAGCTGATGAAGCGGATGAGCCTGTCGTCGATCCGCGACGCGCTCGACGTGCTGCTGCCGATCCGGGAGCAGGGCAGCGAGCCGCCGTTCTTCCTCATCCACCCCGCGGGCGGCCTGAGCTGGTGCTACATGCCGATGGCCCGGCACATCCCGGCGGAGATCCCGCTGTACGGTCTGCAGTCCCGGGGTCTGGACGGCACGTCCGAACTGGCCCGCTCCGTGCCGGAGATGGCGGCCGACTACATCGAGCAGATCCGCTCCGTGCAGCACAGCGGCCCCTACCGTTTGCTCGGCTGGTCCTACGGAGGGGCGGTCGCCCACGAGATGGCCGTGCAGCTACAGGGGGCGGGCGAGGAGGTCTCGGCGCTGGTCATCCTCGACCAGTACCCGTGGCAGCGTGCGGACGGCTCGGACGGCGGGGTCGCCGACCACGCCGACGAGGCCGAGGTCGACGTGGACGCCAAGGTCGACCGGCTGATCGAGGTCGTACGCCGGGAGGCGGGCAACGCCCTCGGAGCGGCCACCGAGGAGGAGTACCGGACGTTCGCCCGGATCCTCCAGAACCACCGCGCGATCCGGGCCGCTCACGAGCACGGGCGCTTCGACGGAGACGCCCTGCTGGTCGTGGCCGAGCAGAGCAAGCCGGAGGGCGCGCCCACCGGCGAGCTCTGGCGGCCCTACATCACGGGTGAGATCTCGGAGACCGGTCTTCCGTGCACCCACTACGACATGGCCGAGCCCGAGACGCTGGCCGACGTGTGGACCGCGGTGGCGGCCTGGCTGGCCCCGCGGGACTGACAGCGCGGCAGGGGCGCCGGCCGGTGGCGACACCGGCCGGCAGCGGCCGTGCCCGGCGGAGACAAGCCGGTCCACATACCTATCGGGCTGAACGGCCGGTTTCACCCACAGGTTGAGGAGTATTCTTTATGGCCCTGATAGGTGGTCCAAACATCACCTCTGGAAACAAGTTCGCCGAAGGCGGGATAAGCCGTCAGAGAGTCAGGCCGGGAACGCTGCGGCGCATTCTTCCGTACGCCGCGCGCTACCGCGGGCCACTGGCGGTGCTCATCCTGGCGAGCCTGGCGTGCGGAGCGATCACCGCGGCGAGTCCGCTGATGCTCAAATTCATGATCGACGACGGCATCGTGCCGAAGAAGCACGACGTCGTCATGATGCTGGCCCTCGGTATCGTCCTGCTCGCCCTCATGGAGTCGTTCGTCCTCTACGTCGAGGCCCGCTGCTCGGGGAGGATCGGCGAGGGACTGGTCTACGACCTGCGGACCGAGGTCTTCGAGAACGTACAGCGGCAACCGCTCGCCTTCTTCTCGCGGGTGCAGACGGGAGCGCTGGTCAGTCGGCTGAACACCGACATCGCGGGCACCCGGCAGGCGATCACCTCGCTGCTGACGCAGGCCGTCTCGGCGCTGCTGACCCTGATCATCGTCGTCGGCACGATGATCTACCTGTCGTGGGAGATCACCCTCGTCGCCCTGGCGATGGTGCCGCTGTTCCTCTTCCCGGCCCGGATCATCGGGCGCAAGCTCCAGCGGATCACCAGGGAGCGGATGAACCTCGACGGCGAGATGGGCTCGATGATGAACGAGCGCTTCAACGTCTCGGGGGCGGAGTTGGCCAAGCTGTACGGCCGTCCGGCCGCGGAGTCCGCGCTCTTCCAGGAGAAGGCGGGCCGGGTCCGGGACATCACCGTGCTCAGCGTCGTGCACGGACGGATGTTCTTCATCGTCGTCACGGTGCTCACCTCCATGACGACGGCGATCGTGTACGGCATCGGCGGGAGCATGGTGATCGGCGGGGCGCTGCAGATCGGCACGCTCGTCGCCATGGTGACGCTGCTGTTCCGGATGTACGGTCCGATCAACCAGCTCGCCGGGCTCCAGATCCAGGTGCTGACGGTGCTCGTCAGCTTCGACCGGGTCTTCGAGGTCCTCGACCTCAAGCCGATCGTCGACGAGAAGCCCGACGCGCGTCAGCTGCCCCGCTCGCGGACGGGTTCCGGTGCGGATGCCGAGGCGGGAGCCCTGGACGTCGAGTTCGACCACGTCTCGTTCCGCTACCCGGCCGCCGACGAGGTCTCGCTCGCCTCGCTGGAGCCGATCGCCCTGCGGGAGAAGGACCGGGGGGACAGCTCCTGGGTCCTCAAGGAGCTGAGCTTCGTCGCCCCCGCCGGAAAGCTGACGGCACTCGTCGGCCCGTCCGGCGCCGGCAAGACCACCATCACCCAGTTGGTGCCCCGGCTGTACGACGCGACCTCCGGCTCCGTACGGGTCGGTGGCCACGACGTACGGGACGTGACGCTCCAGTCCTTGAGCGACACGGTGGGCGTGGTCAGCCAGGAGACGCACATGTTCCACGACACGATCCGCGCCAACCTGCTGTACGCACGCCCCGAAGCCACCGAGCGGGAACTCATCCAGGCGTGTGAGGCGGCGCTGATCTGGGACTCCATCTCCGCCCTGCCCAATGGTCTGGACACCGTCGTCGGCGACCGCGGCTACCGGCTCTCCGGCGGCGAGAAGCAGCGGATCGCCCTGGTTCGGCTGCTCCTGAAGTCGCCCCCGATCGTGGTCCTGGACGAGGCCACCGCGCATCTGGACTCGCATTCGGAAGCCTCGATCCAGCGGGCCCTCAAGAGCGCGCTGGCGGGCCGTACGTCACTGGTGATCGCGCACCGGCTGTCGACCATCAGGGAGGCCGACCAGATCCTGGTGGTCGAGGCCGGGCGCATCCGCGAACGCGGTACACACGAGGAGCTGCTGGCGCAGGGTGGCATGTACGCGTCGCTCTATCAGACGCAGTTCGCCGAGGAGGAGCCGGAGGCGGACATCCAGCATTTGGCCTGACAAGGAAAGCGCAATTTCTCAAGCCGTCGTTCCGAGTGTTCAACTGACGCGCGATCACGGTTGAACACCCTTGAATTTTGGATCCCGTACGTGTGGAATTCCAACACCCGGCCCATTGGTGTGGTCACCGGCGTGATCAGATATGTTCACCTGAGAAAGGACAATGCGGTGACGAATCCGTTCGACGACCCCGATGCCAGCTACCTGGTCCTCGTCAACGATGAGGGACAGCACTCCCTGTGGCCCACTTTCGTCGAGGTGCCCGGGGGCTGGACTTCCGTATACGGCGCGGCGGGCCGCGAGGACTGCCTCGCCTACATCGAGAAGTCCTGGACCGACATGCGCCCCAAGAGCCTCATAGAGGCCATGGCCGGGAAGTAGTCCGGCGATACGGGAGACACACCTCGGCCCGAAGACGGTGCGAGCCGTCTTCGGGCCGAGGTGTGTCCGGGGGGAATCCGTGCAGCGGGAGCGGACCGTCACCCCGCCAGGGGGCGCGGGGCAGGGGCCGACTCGGCCAGCAGGGCCGCCACCAGGCTCGGTTCGACGTTGCCGCCGGAGAGCAGGACGCCTATGTCGGTGCCGCGCCCGGGCCCGGCCGCGTACTCTAGCGCCCCGGCCAGCGCGGTCGCGGCTGCCGGCTCGACCAGCAGCCGGGCCCGCAGCAGCGCCGCCCGCAGCGCTTCGGCGATGGCCTCCTCCGAGACGGTCAGCACGCGTGCCGCCTCGCGTGCCGCGAGGGAGAAGGGCAGGGCGCCGATCCGGTCGGGGCGCAGCCCGTCGGCGATGGTGTGGCGCGCGCTGACCGTCACCGGCTCACCCGCGCGCAGGGCCGCGGTGAAGGCGGGCACGGCCGTCGGCTCCGCGCCGACCACGGCGGCGCCGTGCCCGGCGGCGGCCAGGCAGGCGCCCGCGAGCGCGCTGCCCCCGCCAATGGGGACGACGACGGTGTCGAGGCGGACGCCCTCCGCCGCGGCCTGGGCGAGCAGTTCGGCCGTGGCGGTGCCCTGACCCGCGACCACGTGTGGGCTCTCGTAGGGGTCGACGACGTCGTATCCGTGCAGCTCCTGGAGCTCTCCGACGGCAGCCAAACGCTCGGCGAGCGTCGTCCCGGCGAACACGACCTGGGCGCGGGCCTCCCGGATCCGGCGGACCTTGGCGGGCGGCGCGTCGGTCGGCAGCGCGATCAGCGTGGGTAGGCCGCGCGCACGGGCCGCGAGCGCGACGGCGATCGCGTGGTTGCCGGTGCTCTGGGCGATCACCCCGTGGCTGCCCGCGGCGGCCAGCTCCTCGACCGCGAGCAGCGCCCCGCGCACCTTGAACGAGCCGCCGCGCTGCAGGTTCTCGGCCTTCAGCCACAGACGTGCGCCGCACAGGGCGTCCAGTTGGTCGGACCGTATGACCGGGGTGCGCACGACCTTCCCGGCCAGCTGCGGCTCGGCGCGGTCGATATCGGCGCGGCCGAGCCCTGGCAGGGTGGTGCCGACGGCAAATGCGCTCCTGTGATTGGGCATGGGTATTCCCTTCCGAAGGTCTGTCACCAGGCCATTGCGGAAACTACCGCCGGCATTCGGGAACGCGCACGTGTCCATTTTCCGGTGGAGTTACGGAGTGGACGTTCAGGGAATCGGACTGCCACATCGGAGGCTTGAGAGCGTGCCTGGCCCTGCTCTATTGAGGCGAGGGGCGGTTGAGCAGGGCCCCACCGGGTCGGATTTCGGCCAGAATGGGCCAGGGGCTGGAAGCCGTGGGCGGGAGCGCGTCGCGAGCGCTGTGCCAACGGTCGTCCGCATAGTGATTGATCGCCTGCGCACCGGTCATTCCGCAGCGCTGGCAGGTAGCCTTCCTGTACGGCGTGGACTCCGGCCCGCGTTGAGATGGCTGACTAGGAGCTGTCCGGTCGATCAAGACCGCCTCCTTGGAACACGTTCAGCGGGCAGCTTCTGCGTGCCATGCTCAGTGCATGAACGAGTACTTCTGGCCTTCTGAGAACGGCAGGTGCCAAGCAGCCGGTGCCGCCGCGGCCTGGCCTGAGACGGTTCGCTCTTTGCCAGTTGGTACCTCGATCTCCGGTGAGGTCATCGGTAGACAGCCCTTCGGTATCTTCCTCTCCATTGACGGCCAGCCTGAAGCCGCTGGCCTGGCCAGAGTCGACAGGATGCCCAGGTGCATGGAACTGCCGACCGTAGGACAGCTCGTCACCGGCGAGGTGATCTGGCATGCCGAGCACAATCACCAGGTGGGCATCGTGCTCCGGGAGTGGGCGGAGCACGAGGACTTGCTCCCTCGGTTCGTGGAGCGTGTCGGTCAGACTGTCACCGGACGTGTCACGAAGATCGCGCCGATCGGTTTCTTCGTGCGCATCGCCGACTGCGTCGAAGGGCTCGTTCCGCTCACCGAGCCGGTCGCGGACATGGCGAAGAGTGTCCGCGAGGGCCAGACAATATCGGTGCGGATAGTCACCGTCGACCTGGAACGGTCCCGTGTTGTCCTGGCAGCCGAAGGTGTCGCCTAGAACTTTCCCAATCCCATCAGGTGCGGAGCCAGATGGTCAGGGCTGCGACGGTGGCGGTGCCGAGGTAGACGTAGCGGCGTTCGTCGTAGCGAGTGGCCATGGTCCGGGCCTGCTTGGGCTTGTTGATCGCCCGTTCGACCGTGTTGCGTTTCTTGTACCGCTCTTTATCGAAGCCCGGGGGCCGTCCACCGCGTGAGGCCCGGCGCCGACGGGCGGCCAGGCTGTCGGTCTTCTCCGGGATGATGTGCCGGATACCCCGGCGGCGCAGGTACCGGCGGCAGGGGCCGCTGCTGTAGGCCGTGTCCGAAGCCAGGTTGTCCGGCCTGCTGCGCGGTCGGCCCTGTCCCGGGCGAGGCACACGAATCTTCTCCAGCACCGGCTCGAGCTGGGTGCAGTCTGCCCGCTGACCGCCGGTCACGACCAGGGACAGCGGGCGGCAGCACCCGTCGGCGTTCAGGTGCAGCTTGCTGGTGAACCCGCCGCGCGAGCGGCCCAGGCCCTCACCACTCGCGCCACCTCCAGCAGCCGGGCCATGAGGCTCTGCCCCGGTGTTTCGGCCTGGTGTTCCGCCACTGCGGCCCCCTTTGACGCCGGGGCCGACGGCGGATCGGTGCGGGCGCCGGCCGCATGCTGATGCGCCCGCACGATCGTGGAGACCACCGCGATGTCCCAGTCGATGTCACCGGCCGCGTCTGCCGCGGCCTGCACCCGCTGCAGCAGTCGTTCCCAGGTGCCGTCGGCCGACCACAACCGATGGCGTTCGTAGACGGTGTTCCACGGGCCGAATCGCTCGGGAAGGTCGCGCCGCTGTCCCCCCGTCCGCACCCCGTGCAGGATGCCGTCGATCACCTGCCGGTGATCCCGCCACCGGCCACAACGGCCGTCGCTGATTGGTAGGAACGGCTCAAGCCGTGCCCACTCCACATCCGTCAGATCGCCCCGCCCCATGCCCGCACCAACGACCCGGAGACGGAGCGGTCACATGATCGGCCGGACAAGTCCTAGCCGGGGCGCGCGAGGCCTGCAACCTCATAGGTGAGGGATTGCGCAGGTCGAGGATGGTAGCGACCTCGGTGATCTCCTCATTGCGCCAGAAGATTCGAGTGAATAGTCCCCAGGCGTTCCGATCGGCGCAAGTCTGTGTTGCAGCAAGGCGGATTGCCTTCCCGGTGGGTATCTCTCCGGGGTCAGGGCGAGCAAGGGATATGGGTGCCCGCTTGCACCGATGTCTCCTGGATAGTTTGAACTCAGGCCCATGCATCAGTGCAGAGCGGCCAAGGTGACCTCAGATGTGTCCTCTTGGAGGAAGCAGGTAGTGACGACTTCGTGCTGCAGGCCAACGGGCGGCATTCTCCAAGGCGTTACTCAACCGGCCCTAGAAGAGGCCGTCTCGACTCCGTCGGCAACCGTACGGCGAAATGCGCTTGAAAGTTCTCGTGAGAGGGGTGGTCCGCTCTTCCGGAGTTGCCGGTGTCCTGGTCGTGTCCCAGCCGCGATGACCGTGGAGGTCACCCGTGATGGCACCGATCCTGTTCACCGCCGCCCTTCTGATGTCCAACGTCGCATCGGTCGGGCGTCTCGTCGCCTTCGGTGAGGCGAGTGTTTGCGTACGTCCCGGACGCGGGCGTCACCGCCGCGTGGTACGAGGCCGCCACGCCGGCCGCCGGGGAGGGCGACGGTGATGCCGCCGCGCCTCGTGGTCGACACCGCCTGTGTGGTGTGGCGCTGGACCGGCAGCGCTCTGGACGGGGCGGCCTGCGCCCGTACCGCTCTGCGTTGCGCCCTCGACCAACTCGGCTTGGATGGGGAGGGGATCGGTGATGCGATGCTCACCGTTTCTGAACTCGTCGCCAACGCCTCGGAGCATGCGCCGGGGCCGTATGAGTTGCGGATCCGCCGCACCGCCGCCGGGCTGATCTGCGAGGTGGAGGACGGTGATCCACGGATCCCCGAGATTCCGCCGGTTCCGGCGACGGGGCCGTATGGGCTGCCTCGACCCGAGGGGTGTGGGGGAGGCTTGGACGCATTGCTGGAGCTGCTCTCCGAACGGGGCAGGGGGCTGCATGTGGTCGAGCAACTCACCCAGGGGGCATGGGGGTTCAGGAGTGATCCGGACGCCGGGGTGAAGGTCGCGTGGTTTGCCCTCTCGGCTGCTCCGTTGAGCAGGGGCGGAGCTCTGTAACGTCCTGGTCCTCCTACGCTGCGAGGTCGAGGTGGCGACGCTGCGTCAGGCTCGTGGGCGCGACTTCGGAAGTGGGGTCCGTCGCCGTGCCGTGCGACGGACCTCGAAGCCTGTGCATGGTTGTGTAACAAGACGGGATCGGGGCGGAATTCACCCCTCCTGCTGTGGTTTACCGGCGCAACACCGGGTAACTCCAGTCGCATCCAGTCACTCAGTGTGGTCGCCCAGCTTTGAAGGGTGACGGAAGGTGGGGGATGGCGAAGATGCGACGGCGATGCAATGCGTTCCGGGCGGGGGCGAGTGCGGCGATCATGGGGCTTCTGCTGGCGGGCTGCGCGGATGACTCATCGGATGCCAGACCGGTGCAGGGGGAGGCGGCGACGGCGTCGGCCACTCCAGCGCCTCATGGCGATTCCCCGGGGGCTCTCGCGGCGTATCGCGCCATGTGGAAGAGCGTCGTGGCCGCCGCCCGAGTCTCTGATCCTGGTCATGCGCGACTCGATGACCACGCTCGTGGTGAGGCGCTCGGGGTCTTGCGCTTCATGATGCGCGAAAACAAGAAGCAGGGTGTTTCAGTCCGGGGCGACCTGCGAATCGATCCCGGGGTCGCGAAGCGAACAGTTGATGAGGTCGTCATTGGCGATTGCATCGACGATTCGCGGTGGCTTCAGTACGGCAAGGACGGGGTCCTGAAGAACGATGTGCCGGGTGGGCACCACCGCGTGGACGCGACCGTGCGCCGCCAGCATGGGCAGTGGAACGTGGAGAAGCTGTACATCGATGAGGTGGGCACATGTTGAGCCGCCGTCGTCGAGCTCCGTGGGGCGTTGCCGTGTTGGTGGGGTGGGCGGCGTGCGTGCCCGTCGTGCCGACCGCGCACGCGGATGGTGGACTCGGCAATGGAGTCAACGTGATGTGCTCCTCCTCGAGTTGTGATGTGAAGGCTCGGAGCGCCACGAAGCAATCGGGTAGTTCAGGGAAGCGGCGTCCGGTCTCGCAAGCAAGGGCGGGGGTATCCGCTGGCGGTGGTGGTGGATTGTCGTCGCCGTGGCTGACGATCGCGTCGGCTGGCTGGTATTCCGCCATGGCTGCGGGTGTGGGGGGTGTGGCTCCTCTGCCTGCTTCGTCGGCGGGGCGGGCGTCGAAGCCGGGCGGGGGTAAGGGGGTGCCGGTGGAGGTGGTCGTTCAGGAGGCGGTGGAGCGGCTGGAGTTGCCGGAGCCGGTGATCCGTACGAGTCCGGATGAGGACTTTGTGCAGGTGGTCCATGTGCCTACGTGGATGTGGGTGGAGCGAAGGACGTGGGAGCCCGTGTCGGTGTCCGCGGCGGTGGAGGGGGTGAAGGTGACGGCGACGGCCCGGCCGCGGAAGGCGGTGTGGTCGATGGGTGAGGGCGGCCGTGTGGTGTGCCGGGGGCCGGGGACGCCGTATTCGGCAAAGGTCAGTCCCAAGGCGCCTTCGCCGGACTGCGGTTACACCTATCGGCGGGCGTCGCTGTCCGCGCCGGACGGGGCGTATGCCGTGTCGGTGCGGGTGACCTGGGATGTCGAGTGGCGGGGAGCTGGGCAGAGCGGGGCCGTGCCGGGGCTGGTGATGACCGCGGAACGGCAGCTGGTGGTGGATGAGGTGCAGGCCCTCGTCACGCGCTGATGGCGCGGAGTGAGGCACGGCCCTGTCTGGGCGGGCCGGGTCGGTAGGTGTGGGAACTCTCTTGATCGCGAGGTGAATTGTGGGTACCCCCATGACTTCTTCGGCAGGGAAGACCGGTGGGCCTCGCCTGCCGGGAGTGCGGCGGCCGGGGCCGGAGCAGCCGCCGGCGGTGACGGGATCTCGGCGGCGCAGGCTGGGCTGGGTGTGGGCCGGGGTGGGGGCGGTGGTGGTCTCGGCGGTCGGGTTCACGCTGGTCGCGCAGGCGGTGGGGGAGCGGGAGCGGGTTCTGGTGCTGGCCCGTGACGTGCCTGCCGGGCGGGTGCTGAAGCCGGGTGATGTGCGTGTGGTGGAGGTGGCGGCGGACGTGGGTGTGGTGTCTGTCGGGGAGCGGAGCACGGCGCTGGGGCGGCGGGCGAGAGTGCCGCTGGTGGCCGGGGCGTTGTTGGCTCCTGGGCAGGTGGGTACGAGTGCCGCCTTTCCTCCGAAGGGGTTCTCGCAGGTGGCGCTCGCGGTGGAGCCGGGCGGTGCACCGCCGGAACTTGGTCGTGGCGAACGTGTCGCGGTTCTTGCTGGTCCGGACGGTGCTGGGGCCGTGAACGACGAGGTCAAGGGGAAGGCGGCCTCCTCGGTGGTGGCGGGAACGGTGACGGGGGTGCGCGAGCCGGAGTCGGCGGGTGGGCCGCGGGTGGTCACGGTGCTGGTGGAGACCGGGGCGGCGCGGCGGGCGGCGCAGTTGGAGCATCCGCGTGTGGTGGTGCTGCCCGCCGAGGGGCGTGAGGCTCCGTGAGGCGGCTGGTGGTTCTCGGGTCGGTCACGGGTGCGCCGGGGGTGACGACGACCGCGCTGGCGCTGGCCGCTGTGTGGCCGTCGGAGGCGGACGGCGGGGTGCGGCCGGTGGTGGTGGAGGCGGATTCCTCGGGCGGCGATTTGATGATCCGTTTCGGGCTGCCGACGTCTCCCTCGCTGCTTGATGTTGCGGCGGCGTCCGGGAAGCCGTATCCGGGCTCCCTGTTGGGGGCGGTGAGTGAACTGCCCTTCGGGGCGCGGGCGGTGGTGGCGGTGCCGGGCCGTGGGCCGTGCCGGGCGGCTGTGCGACTGCTGGCCGGCGAGGGCGGGCTGGGTGTGTTGCTGGGGGATGACCGGGACCTGGGCACGGTGCTGCTGGATGTGGGACGTATTGGTGAAGATGTCGAGCCGTTGCTGGAGGCGGCCGACCAGGTGGTGCTGGTGGCGCGGGGCGGAGCGGAACCGCTGACTCAGGTGTCCGCGTACGGCCTGAGCGCCTGTGCGTATGTCAGTCGGCTGACGCTCGCTGTGGTCGGTCCGTGCCCGTACTCGGCCGCGGAGATCACGACGGCGCTTGGCGTTGAGCGGGTGATCCCCGTGCCGTGGGACGCCAAGGGCGTGGCCGCGATGAACAGCCCTCGGCCTGGCGGGCGGCGAACGGCCGGGTTTCGGCCGCCGCCGCTGTTGACCGCCGTGCGGAAGCTGGCGCGCCAGCTCGCGAAGTCGTCAGGAGATGAGACCGGGGCCGCGGGTACGGGCAGCGATCGCGCACCCGGGAGCTGCGGGCGGCAGCTGGTGGGGCGGAGTCGGGCGGATCTGGTTGAGGTGCCGGGAGTTGAGGAGGGCGCATCATGAGTGAGCAGCTGGTGCCGTCTGGTGTGGTGCCTGGCGATGGTGAGTGGGCGCTGGCGCAGGTGGTGCGACAGCGCGTGGCGGCCCGGTTGACCGCGTACGCGGGTGAGCGGGCGGCGGCGGGCTTGCCCGCGGAGGAGGAAATGGCCCGCCGGGCCACTGTGGGACGACTGCTGGCCGAGGAACTGGGGGAGCAGCGGTGCCTGGCCCTGGCTCAGGGGCAGACGGTGATCGACGCCGTGGCGGAGGGGCGGATCGTCCAGGCGGTCATGGACGCCCTGTTCGGCACGGGTGGTCTGGAGCGGTTGCTGGCCGACAAGGCGATCGAGAACATCTGCGTGAATGGCTGCGACGTGGTGTGGGTCAAGGACGCGTCGGGAGTGTGGCGCAGCGAAGCGCCGGTGGCCGCCTCGGACGAGGAACTGGTGGAGCTGGTCCGCGCGCTGGCGGCCCGCACGGGCGGGGAGGAGCGGCGCTTCGACCGTGGGATGCCCCGCCTGAACCTGCAACTGGTCGACGGGTCGCGGCTGTTCGCGGTGATGGCGGTCACCGGGCGGGTGTCGTTGACGATCCGCCGCCACCGTTTCCCGGCTGCCTCGATGGCGGAGCTGGTGCGCCTGGGCGTGTGTGACGAGCAGCTCGCCGCTTTCCTCAGGGCGTTGGTACGGGCCCGCAAGAACATTGTCATCGGCGGTGGCACCAATGTCGGCAAGACCACCGTGCTGCGGGCCTTCGCCCACGAGATCCGGCCCGAGGAACGGTTGGTGACCATCGAGGACACCTTCGAACTCGGCCTGGATGCCGATCCGGTGGCGCATCCGAATGTGGTGGCGATGCAGGCCCGCGAGCCGAATATCGAGGGCCAGGGCGGCATTGATCAGGCGGAACTGGTGCGGTGGGGGCTGCGCATGTCCCCGGACCGGGTCATCGTCGGGGAGATCCGTGGGGCCGAGGTCATCCCGATGTGCAACGCCATGTCGCAGGGGAACGACGGCTCGCTGTCCACGATTCATGCCTCCACTTCGCGCGGGGTGTTCACCAAGCTCGCCTCGTATGCCGCGCAGTCGCCGGAGCGGCTCTCGCTGGAGGCGACGAACCTGATGGTGGCTTCCGCGGTTCACTTCGTCGTCCACCTGGGGTGGGATGCGGCCGGTTGCCGGGTCATCGACTCGGTGCGCGAGGTCGTCGACGCGGACGGGCCGCAGATCGTCTCCAATGAGGTCTACCGGCCCGGCCCCGAGGGGCGGGCGACGCCTGCCACTCCGCTGCGTGCCGAGACCGTCGATGACCTGGTCGCGTCCGGGTGGGACGCGCAGGGGGCCGCGTATCAGTGGTGGGGGGCGGCGTGATGAGCAGTCTGGTCGGGTCCGCTGCTGGCACGGGGGTCGCGGTGGCGTGCGGGACGGTGTTCGGCCTCGGTTTGGTCGCCATCGGCTATGGCGCGGTCCGCCGGGAGGCCGGTGAGGAACAGTCCGCCGGGCGGTGGCGTGGGCTGGTGGCGCGGCTCCCGGCGGACTGGACCATGCGCCGGGTGGCGATCGCGACGGCGTGCGGGGTGGTCACGGGGGCGCTGACCGGATGGCCGGTGGCGGCGGTGCTGGCCACTGTTGCCTTGCTCACGTTGCCCGGCCTGCTCGGCCCGGACCGGCAGGCGGCACGGCGTACGGAGCGGATGGAGGCGCTGGCCGCCTGGACGGAGATGCTGCGCGACACGCTGTCCGCGGCGGCAGGCCTGGAGCAGGCGGTGCTGGCGAGCGCGGACATCGCCCCGGCCGCCCTGGAGAAAGAGATGCGGCGGCTGGCTGCCGACGTCCGGTCGGGGCGGGCGCTGCCTGTAGCGCTGCGGGCGTTCGCCGAGGACCTCGATGACCCGCTGGCCGATGTGGTGGTGGCCGCGTTGGTGATGGCCACCGAGCAGCAGGCCGCTCAGCTGGCCCCGTTGCTGGGCGAGTTGGCGGATTCGGTGCGTGAGCAGGTGGCCATGCGGCAGCGCGTGGATGCCGGGCGGGCGAGCGTGAGGACCGGGGTGCGGGTCACCGTGAGCGTCACCCTGGGCATGGTCGTGGGTCTCGTCGTCCTCAACCGGCCCTATCTCGACCCCTTCAACACCCTGACCGGGCAGACGGTACTCGCGGTGGTGGGCCTCCTGTTCGCCGCGAGTTTCACCTACCTGAATGCGATCGGCCGCATCGCGGAACCGGTCCGCCTCATCCCCTCGGCCGGACCCGGCGCCACGCCGGGCATCGAACCGGGAGGTACACGGTGATCGTCATGCTCCTCGGCGCCTTGTTCGGCGCCGGGGCGACCGCTCTCGTCTACGGATTGCGTCCACCCCGCCCCGCCCTCGCCGATGTCCTCACCGCCCTCAACACGCCCGCAGCACCGGCGGATTCGCGATTCGACGCGGGGGACGAGGGGGAGTGGGCCACCAGGCTGGGCAGGCGCGCCGTCCCGCTGGTGCGGGCGCTGGGCTTCCCCACCCCCGCGCTCCGTGCGGACCTGGCCGTGTGCGGTACCAGCGAGGAGCAGCATCTTGCGGGCAAGGCGGTCTGCGCCACGGCCGGACTCCTCGCCCCGTGGGCCGCCGCACTGCTGCTGCACTGGGGAGCCGGAGTCAGTGCGGGGTGGTGGATGCCGCTGGCAGGCTCTCTCGCCCTGGCCACGGTGCTGTTCTTCGCCCCCGACCTGTCCCTGCGTCAGCAGGCCGCGCGGCGCCGCCGCGAGATGCGCCACACCCTCAGCCTCGTCCTGGATCTGACGGTGATCGCGCTCGCGGGCGGCGCCGGAGTCCAGCAGGCCATCGCCCAAGCTGTGGCCGCGCCCGCGGGGTGGGCGGCGGCCAGACTGCGGCACGCCCTGCATGTCGCGCAGCTCACCCGCACCAGCCCCTGGCCTCACCTGGGTGACCTGGGGCGCGAGCTGACCGTGAGTGATCTGACCGAGCTCGCCTCGACGTTGAGCCTGGCGGGCAGCGAGGGCGCCAGGATCCGTGGCTCGCTGGCGGCGAAGGCACGGGCGATGCGACGGCGCCGCATCGCGGAGGCCGACGGGGCCGCGCAGGCGGCCACCGAGCAGATGTCGCTGCCTGTGGTCGGCCTGTTCGCTGCGTTCTTGCTGCTGATCGGCTACCCGGCCCTCGCGCACGTCATGTCGATCAGCTGACGCCCGCTCCACCCGTGGTGAAACCGACAACCGACAAGAGAGGGCAGCCCTCATGTTCCCCTTCGACACCCTGGCCCACGTGGTCCGTGCACGCCTGGCCAAGGCCCGCCGCAGGTTCCGTTCGGACGCGGGCTACACCACCGAAACCATCGTGGTCACCGCCGTACTGGCGGTCTTGGCCTTGACTGTGGTGGGCATCATCGTCGCCAAGGTCACGGCCAAGGCCAACGGCATCGACCTGGGCGGCTAGGTCGGTGTCCGCGTACCGTCGCCGACTACGCAGTGACCGCGGGGCGGCCAGTACCCAGCTGGTGCTCGTCGTCCCGGCGCTGCTGATGATCGCGCTGCTGGTGGTGCAGTTCGCGCTGGTCTGGCACGCGCGGCATATCGCTCAGTACGCCGCCCAGCGGGCCCTGGCCGTCGCCCGTACCCAGGGCGGCACTGCGGCGGACGGTCAGGTGCAGGCACGGCGCAGCCTCGCCGCACTGGGCAGCCGGGTGCTGACCGCCTCGTCCGTGAGCGCCGAGCGCACCGCCGCCCGGACCACCGTGCGCGTGGACGGGACGGTGATCCGCGTGTTCCCCGTCCCGGGGCTGGTGCTGCATGCCTCCGGTACCGCGTCCGGACCCACCGAGAAGATCACCACCCTGGCCGGAGGCCAGCCGTGACCGGGCAGACGCACCGCACGCGCGACGACGGACAGCGGGGTTCCGCGGCGGTGGAGATGGTGCTCGTCACGCCGCTGCTCGTCCTCGTGCTCCTGGTCGTGGTGGCCTTCGGGCGTCTCGCCGATGCTCGCTTGGTCGTGGCGGACGCCGCCCATCAGGCCGCCCGCGCCGCCTCCCTGGCCCGCACCGAGAAGGCCGCCCGTGCCCAGGCCGAGCAGGCGGTCGACGCCGCTTTGCGGGAGGCGGGAGCGTCCTGCGCGCGCCCACAAGTCCGCTTGGCCACCGGCGGTCTTGCTCCGGGTGCCACCGTGACGGCACGCGTCTCGTGCACCGCGGACCTGGGCAGCCTCACTCGCACCGGGCTGCCCGGCCACATGGCTCTGACCGACACTGCCTTCTCCGTCGTCGACACCTATCGGAGCAGCCCGTGAAGCGACGTACGCGAGCACCTTGGGCGGCGGTCCGAGCCCGGCTGGCGGCTGGCGATGACCGGGGGCAGGTCACGGCGTTCACCGTCGGCGTCTTCGCCGCCCTGTGGCTGTTCGCCGGGATCGTCATCGACGGCGGGCTCGTCCTGGCCGGCAAGGCCCAGGCGCTGGACGTGGCGCAGGAGGCCGCCCGCACCGGCGCCCAGCAACTGGACGTTGGCCGACTCCGGCGCGGCGAGGAGGTCCGGCTCCTGCGCGGCCGGGCCTCGGCGGCAGCCCGCGCCCACGTCGCCTCCACCACGGACCGCGGCACCGTATCGGTCAAGGGCGACGCCGTGACCGTCCAGGTCACTCACCAGCAGCGCACCCAGATCCTGCAGCTGATCGGTCTACGCACCCTCACCGTGCACGCGAGCGGCACCGCGCACGCCGAACGTGCCACCCCGTAAAGCCTGTTCACCCATACTTCCGGCCGAAGGAGCGAAGTGGTGATGACGCCCCACCCCTCCCAGCTGCGTCAGCGGCTGGCCGCGGCCGTCACGGCGGGCGGCACCCTGGCCCTCACCCTCGCTCTGCTGGCAGGGATGCCCTATGTGCTGTGGCACGCCACCGGTCTGCCCTGGCCCGAACCCGTGTCCTCCTTCAGCGAGTTCGGCCACAGGCTGGTGCAACCGGTCAGTGACCCCTTGATGGTCGACCTGCTGGCCGTGGTGGGGTGGGTGTGCTGGGCAGCCTTTGCCTGCACGGTTGCCCGCGAAACCCTCTGGTACGCCATCCACCTGCCGCAACTGCTGCGTGACCGTCACGCACACGACGAGCACATGGCAGCCCTGTCGGTGAAGGGCTCGCTGGCCGCGCTGTGCATCGGGACCCTCGTCATCGCCCTGATCGGCCTGTGGCGCCCCCAGATGGCGGGCGCACAGCAGCCCGCCTCGCCTCCGGAGACACGGCCCCAGCTCGCCGCGACGGCCCTGCATCTCGCCCCTCAGGCCGGGCGCCCCGACTCCCTCGGCCTCGCCGCGACGCTCCCGAGGCAGGGGACGGCGCCTGGGCCGAGCGCACCCCTCGCGAGCCAGGGCGCCGCTGCCGCGACTCTCCGGCACATCGAGTACACCGTCATCGAGGGCGACACCTTGTGGGGCATCGCCCGCGCGCATCTGGGAGATGCCCTGACCTGGCCGCGGATCTACGCCTTGAACAAGGACCGCGTGCAACCCGACGGAGCCCGACTCGCCGACCCCGACCTGATCAAGCCCGGATGGCGCCTGACGGTCCCCGTCGCCCAGCCTGCCGCGCCGCCACCGGCACCCGCCCAGGAAGACAAGGAGCCTGTGGCCCCCGTCACCCCACCCGGCGAAACCGAACCCACGCCTCCAACTCCGCCTCAGGACAAGGGCGCAGGCCACCAGGGAGGCGGTGACCGCGTGCCTGCCGGGCGTGACCGACCCGCAGCGGCAGGGGCCCGTACGACGAACCAGGGGCCGGGCCCCGCCGCGATCGACATCGGCGAGGCGAGTCTGATCGGTATCACCACGGCGGCAGGCCTCCTCGCCGCCCGCCGCTACTGGCACTGGTACCAACACCGGCTGCGCCAGCCCGATCAGCACACGGCGGCCCCGCCCGCCCTGAGCCCGCTGGTCGACAAGGCCGCACAGGCCGCCCACGCAGCCACCCGGCCCCGACCACCGCAGGACCCTGAGGCGCTGGTCACTCACCGCACCCCGCCCCAAGTCCCTTGTTCTCCCGGCACGGTGACCATCGGCGTCCGGGACAACACCGAAGTCATCCTCGATGAGCTGGCCCTGCCGGGCGGGTGCGTCTGGAGTGGCCCCGGCGCCGAAGGAGCTGCCCGCGCCCTGCTGACCGGCGTCCTCACCGCCGCCGAACGTCAGCGCCCCACCTCGCCGTACATCACAGCCCTCGCTCCCCGCGACGTCGTCGAGAGCCTGCTGCCCGGACTCCCCGCCCAGTTCACGGCCCTGACCCAGAGCGCCGACTTCGCACAGGCGGTCCAGGCCGCCGAGCAGCACCTGCTCGTCCACGCCCGCACCCACGACGAGCAGGACACCGGCCCCGCCACCACCGGGCCGCTGACCGCCGATACCGTGCCGCAGACCGGCCCGGGCACCCTGCTCCTGCTCACCGTGCCGGACGCCGCCCACACCGGACAGCTACAGGCCCTGGCCGCCCGCAGCGCCCCCGGCGCACTGATCGTCATCAGCCTGCAGGGCCCGCTGCCCGGTGCCGCCACCTGGCACATCGCCTCCGACGGCACCACCACTCCCACCGGCACGCACGCCCAACACCCCGGCCCGCTCCGGCTGTTCCACCTCACCCCCGCGGCCGGACGCGAGATGACCGACGTCCTGCTCACCGCACACGGACGACAGCCCCGCCCGCGCGCCCTGGCCGACCCCGATCCGGGCCCCGACAGCTCACCCCGCCTGGACGTTGCGCCGCAGGACGAACCCCTCACCCGACCCGGGGCGCTCACCTCCACGCGACCTCCGCAGAACAAACCGGTACGCCTCCACGTCCTCGGTCCGATCACCCTGTACGCCCGCGGCCACCAGGACCCCGTCGGAACCAATCTGCGTGGCGAAGTCCACGAATTCCTCGCCCTGCTCGCCGCCCACCCCGCCGGACTCCTCGCCTCCGACATCGCCGAAAAGCTCCACCTCGCCCCCGGGACGGACCAGAACTCCCTGAAAAACCTGCGCCGCGCCGTACGCCGAGCCTTGCGTACCGCAACCGGAACCAGCACGCAGGAATTCATTCTGCACCAGGGAGAACTCCACAAACTCCATCCGGAACTCGTGGAAACCGACCTCGCTGATTTCGAGTACGGGCTGAAAGAGGCGTTCTCCGCCTTCGGGGAGGACGGAAAGCGCGATGGTGCCCTGCGCGCGGCGCGCGAAGCCCTGGCCCACTACCGTGGGCCCTTCGCCCAGGGCGCCGACTACCTGTGGGCCGACGCGATCCGCGAACACCTCGCCACGAAGGCCGCCGACGCCGCGCACCGCTTGGCCCGCCAAGCCGAGCTCGCCGCCGTGCCAGCACACGAACGGGACGCCGTCCTGACGCTCCTGGAACACCTGAGCATCCTGCACCCCGACCGGGAGCGCCTCGCCCAGCACACCATCCGCCTCTACCAGGCCGCCGGATGCCACGACGCTGCCCGGCACACCTACGCTCGCCTTCAGCGGCACCTGGCCGACCTCGGCATCGAGCCTGATCAGGCCACTCAAGCCCTCGTCGCGCCACGGTCCCGCACCCAGCAGGTGCGGTAGACCGCTGACTCACCGGGCCGGAATCCGGGCTGAGTCCGCGCTGTTCTGCTCGGGTTGCTCGATGGCGTTCGGCCCGTCGGATCTGGTGTCGTACCTGCTGTCGCTCCCGTAGCCGCGCTTGGATGCGACGCCCCGTATCCAGCGTCCGTGCAGGTCAGGGGGCTAGCGAGCCACCAGCGGGCGAGGGCGACTGTATATCGGTGCAGCAACGCATCCCGATCTACTGACAGCCAGCCCGCCCCGCGGCTCCCGTGCAATAGGCCCTGTCCCGTCGCCTGCGCCTTCCGCCTGTCTGTCGTGCTTTCGCTCAGCCTGTTCTCCCTGCCTCTCCCGGAAGTGCTCGACGGGCTCCGTCTTCGATGTGACGAAGGGGGGCGGGGGGGGGGGCCCGCGCGGACCCGGGGGCCGCCCCCCCGCCCCGCCCCGCGGGAGA
>NZ_JBHYJI010000069.1:22077-48734 GCF_042740435.1 Streptomyces sp. NPDC059002
GGGCCCGCGGGGTCGTTTTTGGTGGGTGCGTGGGGGGGGGGGGGGGCGCCCCGGCGGCCGCGGGCGCCCCCCCCGCGCCGGGCCGCCGTGGATTCGAGTGCGCACTCGAAGGGTGACGTCGCTGGCGTCTGCGGGCGCCTGGGAATCGGTCGTGCCTGCCCCCGATCACGACGCCTTGCGTCGCTGTGCCGGAATTCCCCCTGAATTCCGGTCGTGAATTCGCGAGAATTCCAGCATTATCAAGTCCGGATGCGACTTCAGGTGGGTGGCGAGTCGAGCTATCTTTGAATTGTTCCCGGGAAACCGGGAAATGAATTCCCGCCGAGGGGTCCGCCCGAAAACGGATGACGGGTGGAGTGCGCCCGAGGTCGGGTGAGGTGAATTCGTAAAAGAGGAGGGCCGGAGTGGGGTGAAGGCGGCTGCAGGCAGCCAGCAGGTGTGGTCGACGCCCTCGGGCCATCTCCGACCTGCCTGGCACAACTGGCCCCGGAGTTCTCCTTAACCAGTGGAGCCCGCCTCCTCCTGATCTTCCTGGCTTGCCTCCCGCTGTCCCGGCTCGTTGCGCGGGCCGCCAGCCCGGTACGCCGTGACCTGATGGACCGATGTCGAAAGGCTCTGCGATGACCAGTTCCGCCCCGCCGCCCGGCCTGCCCCCGGCCCCCGTTCTCCTGCCGACCCCGGCGGGCAGTCCGCCCGCGTCGAACGTCCCGGCTGGGCCCGCGAGTTCACCGCCCGCCGTGATTTCGGGCGGGAAGGCGCGGCCGGGGGAGCTGCGGGCAAGAGTCGCGCAGATCCTGGCCCGGAACACGGCGGCGATGTACTCCGTCACGGAACTGGTGAACGTGCTGGGGCATTCGGGCGGAGCGGTCGGCAACGCGTGCGAGACCCTCGTCTCGCGCGGTGAGGCGGAACGGTGCGGTGCGAAGCCGCGCATGTACCGGGCGACTTCCGCGACGGCGGCCGCTGCCCAGCGAACCGGGGTCGCCCCGCCCCGCCCGCCCAGCCTGAGGGGTGCTCCTCCCGCCCCGGGCCCGGCCGGGCCCGTGCCTCCTCCCGCCGGGCCACCGGGTGGGCGGCCGGGGCCGGTCACCCGGCCGAATGGGCAGACGTATCACCCCCGGGCACTGGCCAAGTTGCCGGATGTGGAGGCGCTGCGCAGGCTGCGGGCCGCGCAGGTGGCGGTGTTGCTGTACGGGCCGCCGGGCACAGGGAAGACCTCGCTGATCGAGGCGGCCTTCGGTGACCTCATCACGGTGGCCGGGGACGGGGACACCACGGTCGGTGATCTGATCGGTGAGTACACCCAGGACGCCAGCGGCGGTTACGAGTTCGTCTACGGGCCGCTGGTCACCGCCATGACCGAGGGCCGGGCTCTGCTCCTGGACGACGCCACGCTGATCTCACCGAAGGTGCTTGCGGCCCTCTACCCGGCGATGGATGGCCGCCGTCAGATCCAGGTCAAGGCGCACAAGGGCGAGACGATCACCGCCGCCGACGGGTTCTACGTGATCGCCGGGCACAACCCGGGCGTGCACGGGGCGGTGTTGACCGAGGCCCTCGCGTCCCGGTTCAGCGTGCAGATCCAGGTCGGCTCCGACTACGACCTGGCCGCCCACCTGAAGATCAATCGCGCGGCGGTGCGGATCGCCCGGAACCTGGCCACGCTCCAGGAGGCGGGCGATGTGGGATGGGCGCCCCAGCTCCGTGAGCTGATCGCCTTCCAGAAGATTGTCGATGTGCTCGGCATCGAGGCGGCCTTCGCCAACTTGGTGGGTGTTGCCCCGCTGGAGGACCGGGACACGGTCGCCGAGATCGTCACCAAGGCGACCGGCCGCCCGGCCGCCGCCCTTGCCCTGGGCCGCCAGCTCTAAGAGCCGCCTGCGGGCGGCATCCGCGCGGCCTGCCCGATGTGCCCCCGCACCAACGCCCCGTGGAAGGAACCGATCTGCCATGCCTGTGCACCCGCACGTGATGCCCGCGCCGCCCGCGCAGTCCGAGACCGCAGCGGCTCTGGCCCGCTGGGAGGATGACGGCGGCCCGCTGGTCGCCCCCAGCCGGGCCGCCGATGAGGCGCAGTGGCGCCGGATCGCGGCCGCGCTGGCCGGGCGCCTGCCCGAACTCGCCGACCGCGATGACGTGCTGGTCACCTGCGAGGAACAGACCCGCTCGGGGGCACCCGCCGCGTTCTACCCCACCACCGCCCAACTGGAGATCGACCGGGCGCTGTTCGCCCCGCATGTCCCGGCCTTGATCGATCCGGCCCGGGCCGGGGACGAGGAGCGCTACCCCACCGCCTGGGGTGCCTTCGTCCACGAAGCCGCCCACGCCGCCCACTCCCGCTGGAGCACCCCGCCCCCGCTGCGCGGCACCGCCCTGGACACGGCGGCCCAGCTGCTGGAGGAGTCCCGCGCCGAGTACGCCCACCTCGCCCGCCGTCCCGGTGACCGGGACTTCCTGCGGGCCGCCGCACGCACCCTGGTGATGGGCGACTTCACCGTCGCCACGCCCAGCGATCCCTGGCGGGTGGCCGGGGCCGCCGCGCTGATCCTGGCCCGCCGGGACGCCGGAGTCCTCGACCCGGACGAGACGAGGGCCGTGGAGGACACCGCCCGCCGAGTGCTCGGCCCGGATCTGCTGGAACGGCTCGCCGAGATCTGGACGGCCGCGCACACCACCGCCGACGAGGACGGCCCAGCGATGCTGGAGCACGCCCAGGCCTGGTGCCAGGCGCTCGCCGCCGACCCGCACAGCCCGGAACCGGCCCCCGACCCCACCGGACGCAGGGGCGAACTCGCCGAGGCGGTCGGCACGGTCGTTGTCACCGTGGCCGCTCATGAGGCCGCGCGGGCCCAGGCCCGGGCCCGCGCTGAGGCGGCCCGCCAGGACCGCAGGCAGACGAAGGCCGCACAAGCGGCACAGGCCCGGCAGGCCGCCCGAACCGCGCAGCAGGTGTTCGCGCCCGGCGCCCGCCCGCACACCCCGGGCAAGAGCCCCCGGCGCAGGCCCGCCAAGTCTCCGGTGACCCGCACACGCCCGCCCACCAGCGCGGAGAAGCAGGCGGCCGGGCAGTTGGCCCGCGCTCTGCGGGCGGCCTCTTACCGGGAACGCACCGCCGCCGTGACCTGGTCGGTGGCCCCTCCCGGCCGTCTGAACATGCGCGGCGCGCTGGCCCGCGATGCCCAGCGGGCGGCGGGCGCCACCCCCACCGCTGCTCCCTGGATCCACACTCGCTACCGCCACACCCCCACCCCGCCGCTGCGGGTGGGCATCGCGGTGGACGTGTCCGGTTCCATGAGCTTGGCCGCCGCCCCGATCGCCTCGGCCGCCTGGATCGTGGCCAAGGCGGCGGCACTGACCGACCCTGACTCCCGCTCGGCGACCGTCGCCTACGACCACGCCGTCACCGCGATCACCGCACCCGGCCACACCCCGCCCAAGGTCACCGAGTTCGCCGCCCGGGGGATGGGCCACAGCCTCGATGCCGCCATCGACGCCCTGTCCGCCGGGCTCGGCCTGGCCACCTCCGGCACGGGCCGCCTCCTGGTGATCGCCTCCGACGGCCGCTACCACCCCGACGAGGCCAGCGTGGCCACGGCCCGCATCACCGCACTGCGCGCGGCCGGGTGCGCGGTCCTCTGGCTCGCCTTCGAACCCGACCCCCGCCCGCTGCCCGGCTCCACCCTGCTCGAACTGACCGCCCCGGCCCAGGCCGCCGCCGCGATCGGCCAGGCCGCCACCGCCGCCCTGGCCCGCACCCGCTGATCCCACCCTCCCGGAGAGGACTTGCCCCCTGCCATGAGTACACGCCCCGCCTCCCCGCCGTACCGGATCGCTCCCGGCTACCTGGCAGGCCCCGATGCCCTCGGTACCCGGCGCATCACCGACCGACTGGTCGCCTACGGCTTCACCCCAGAGCCGTTCTACGAAGCACGCGCCTACGCCCGCCGGGACCCGCACGGCCTACTGGAAGCCCTCCAGACCCCGCGCAGCGCGCCCGACCCCACCGACGGCGAAGAGCCGCACACGGACTGGGAGTTCACCGCCCGCACCGCACCCGGGCGCCCCGCCACTTGGCGCGTACGTTTCGCCCCCACCACCCCGCCCGAACTACCCGCCGCCCTCGCCACCGCACTCACCGCCCAGGCCCCGGACCACGACGGCACTCCGCACTACCTCCATCCGCCGGGCACGCCCGAAGAGGCCACCGCCCCGCTGGCCGAGGCCGGATGGATGCGCGACCTCGGCCGCCACGAATGCGCCTGGTACGCACCCGGCCAACAGGCCGTCCTCGTCACCCCGCTGCGACCCGACGCCCACGGCCACGGCGGCGCCAACTGGCTGCTCGCTGCCCGCCGTGCCACCGACCACACCGCCCTCTGGTACGCCACCGCCCACCCTCGCACGCCCACCCACCTCATCCGCGCCTTGTGCACCCAACTCACCGACCCCACCCCCGTCCCGCGCACCCACCGCCCCGACCCGGACGTCGGCCCCCTCACCGTCACTCACCCCTGACCCGCCACGGCGCCCCACACGGGACAGCCCGACCGCATCCGCGAAGCAAGAAGCAGAGGAGACCGCCGCCATGACCTCGCTCGCCGAACGCGCCCACGCCGCCGCAGTGTTCATCCGCCACACCACCGCCGTCAGCCCCCACGGCCGCTACCGGGGCGAAGAACACGCCCGCACCGCCGTCCGCCTGGCCGCCGCACTCGGCCTCGGCCTGGACCAGATCACCACCACCCCGGACTGGCTGCGCCGCCGCACCACCCCCGGCGAACCGGTCCTGGCCACCGCCACCTGCCCCGACACTGCCGAGACGTACGTCTTCCTGTGCCGCTCCCCGCTCTACGACGACGAGGCCTTCGAACTCCTGGGCCCCTGCCCCGAATGCGCCGCCCAGGTCCCCCTCGCCTACGTCCGCCACCTCGCCGACCTCGGCACCCACCTGGCCACCGGCCCCGCCCCGCTCGGCGACGGACAACTCCCCGCCTCCTACCCCGACACCTTCCCCCGCGACGACGGACACACCCGCACCTGCTCCTACAGCGAAACCCTCTGACCGCCGCACCCATCGCTTGCGCGCAGGACACGCCGGTCCGCCACCCGCACCCCGGCCCCCGCTAGGGGACCGATCACGCCACGCGGACCGGCCTCGTGCCGCCCCACCGCACCTAAGCCGAAAGGACACATCAGCCATGCACCCGTCCTACCGCCGCGCCGCCCACCGCCTGCTGACCGAAGCCCACTCCCGCCTCGCCGCTCACACCCACCACGCGCATCTGCCCCTGTACGACCTCCTCGCCCAACTCGTCATCGAGCTCTACGACCGGGACTTGCTCGACGGTCGTCCCCTTTCACTCGGCCGCACCGTCGACGAGGCCGCAATCAGCCTGCTGCACCAAGCCTCCCCTCAACTGTCCGCTGCGGCCCACGACAACAACCTGCCGCAACGCCTCGCCGCGCTCGACCGCCTCCCGCTGCCTGAACGCCTCCGCCTGCTCCAGGCAGCCACCGGGCCCACCACCCCTTCCGGCCCTGCCCGAACGGCAACACTCACCACTAGGGCCGCGGTGGCCCGACGCCGTGCACCGGGGCCCTGCCCGTGTGAGTGCAACAGCGGTGGTTTCTGCGGCGGTTGCGGCCATGCAGGATGTGCAGGTCGTCGATGACACGACCCGAGGCTGGGTCAGCTCTCGTGCGGTATCGACTCACCCGGTAGTCGGCTGAGCCCATGGCCGTGGCCAACGATGGCAGCGGCCAGCGGGACCGCTCCAGATCGTCGAGCCGCTTCTCATGCTCGTCGAGCGCCTTGTCCATCTGACCGCCGCGATGGACGAGGAGCGCCAACTCCCCGTGCTGCTCGGCGAATCCGACTTCCAGCGTGCGCCGTGGCTCTGCGAGCTCCAGGGCGATGTCGTGCGACTCCGGCGGCGTCACTTCGCGGGCCTTCACTCTCTGGGACCGATTCCGATCGCCACGCCGCAAGCCTCATGGTGCTCTACGCACGACCAAAGCGGTTCTGCCGACCGTACGCCCGCACCGTCGAAGCCACAGGGGCAACTCCTACCCGATCGCGGTGCCACGCCGAGACGAAATCCTCAGTAGCTGGCTTCCTCGGCTGCCGCCTCGCAGGCCTTGCTCTGCCGCAATGCGAGCAGTGACAAGTAGTCGTTACCTTCGGGGGTGCGATGAATCACCTGAAGGGTCCAAGATCGCTTAGTGAGCGACGTCAGACCGGACTTCTTGTGCGTCCGGCGCTCGGTGACCCTCCACCCGTGCTCGCGGAGTGTGCTGACGACCGTGTCGACTTGCGCGTCTGATGCGGGAGCGAACGTGGCCCAGTCCGCCGCGCACCCCCTCATACCCTCGCCCACGGGCACATCCGTTTCCGGGCCGACACCTGCGTCCTTCGTCGCAGCCGTCAGGTCTGCTCGGACAGCCGACTGGTTCCACCCCTTTGAAGCCCCAGCCGAAGCCGATGGCTTGGAACTGGTGTCGTCCTTCGCACTCCGAGACTCCTCATCGCCGCACCCGGCCAAGACCACGACCGCAGCAGCGGCCGCCCACACCCCGGTGCCCCGTCTCCTCCATCGATTCCGCGTCATCTTTCCCCCCCTATCCAGTGCCCCGCACGCTGCTGAGGCGTCAAGGAGTGTTGCACGGCCTCCGGACCAGCCCACGCCCCGCCCGAGCCTGCCTACTCGCCGACGAGGCTGCCTTGCGGGTGCGGGTGCGGGTGCGGGTGCGGGTGCTCATGCTCCGCGCGGTGCGCGCCTTGATCTCTGTGGCCGTCACTGCGGCCCCGTCGGCGTCGTCGCCGAACGTCCGCCGGAGTGCCCGGCGTTGCGGATCGCCGGATGTTCATCGCCGCGAAAACCACGCGGTCCTGCCACGAAGCGCCTGCGCCCGGCCCGTTGGACTGGAGGTAGCCCGACGGCGCGAACCGCTCCGCCGAGGTCGGTTAGTCGTCCGCTCCGCGCCCCTTTCCCAACAGCGGTGCACGGAAGGACAACGCCAGCCCTGCGCCGAAGAATACGGCGGCACACGCGCCGGCGAACGGCGCTGTCCCTTCGTGGAGCGGCCAGGCCCACCAGGCTGATTGGCCTCCGCCCCGGCCGCCGAGTGACACTACGGCGAACGGCAAGCAGGTGATCAGCGCGAGAGACAGTCTCGGGGTGGACAGCCAGCGGAGCACCAAAGCGCAGCCCAGGTATCCGGCGGTGTTGCGGGCGACAGCGACACCGTCGGGCACGAAGGCCGACGCCAGGACCAGTGCCGTCACTGTTGCCGTCATGAAACAGGTGTCCAGCCATCGCACGGGCCGTACCGCTACGGATTCCGAGGCGCCGTCGGCCCGCGCCTGCCCGTACAGGATGAGCAGCACGGGGAGCAGCGGCACGAGGTAGCGGAAGGGCAGCCCACTCGACAACGAGCCTGCCACGGAGGGCACGGGCACTTCCGAGTCGGGCACGAGCACGGCCACACCGACGACCAGTGCAAGGGCGGCGAGGAGCGCAGGGGCGGAGCGAACCCGCAGCCACCAGATCACCTGGTATCACCCTGATAGGCCGTGGCTGCCAACCGGGGCTTGAGGTTGCAGTCCGTCAGCGTCGAGCGGTTCTTGCTGTACCACTGCGTCTGGGCGTTCGCGGGAAGTTTCCGTACATCTTGGACGAGGGACATTGTCTTGCCTCCGTCATCGATGCGGCCTGCGACGTCGTCGGTGTTGCCCCCTGCGGTCAGCTCAAGCCACATCGCCACCGGGGCGTAGGCCTTCTCTCCCGGCCACACGTGCCGTTCGGAACACGCCGGAACCGGGTCCGGCAGCATGCCGCTCACCAACGACATGACCACGTCCGCCCGAGTAGGGTCGGCGAAGGCGGGCGAGTACGTCTTCGGCAGCTTGACCCCCGCCTTCTTGAGGCGGACGGCGGCGTCCTCGACCCAGGGGCGGAACTTATCGGCGTCCTGGCTCTGCTCTGGCCAGAGACACACCTGCACGGGTTCCCCAGCGCAGCTGAGCGCGCTTGTCTCCCGGGACTTGGTGGGGTCGTATTCCAGGGGCATCACCATGGGCACGGCGACTGCGGCTGTGATGGCCACCGGCAGCACCGCCGTGAGCCGGACGATGCGGGTGCGGGCCAGCACCACGATCGGTGCCGCCAGGAGAAGCCCAGCGGCCACCAGCCCCGGGGCGATCAGCGCGCGGGCATCGAGGGTCCGCTCGTAGGACCACCCCTCATTGAGGTTCGTACCGTTGAGCTGGCGAAGCCACAGCGGCTCCACGGCCACGGGGTAGCTCAGCCACAGGAAGGTCGCCACCGCGACCGCGGGGACCGTGAGCATCCATGGCAGCAGCCACCCCACGGCGTAGCCCACCAGCGTGTATGTGAGAACCAGGAGGCCCAGCAGCGCCAGCACCCGCAGGTCCGGCCCACCGGGGCCGCCCATGGCCCGCTCAGCGACACACGCGAGCGCCACCATCACGCAGAGGATGCCGACCCCCCACACCGTGCGGAGTTGGGACAGCGCCACGACGAGCGGCGAGCGTGCGGCGGCACCCTTGTCAACGAGGCCTGAACGCCGGAGTCGGACGGCCTCCCAGGCCCCGGTAGTGGCACAGAGGGTGAGCGGGATGATGCTTACGACGGCGGTGTGCGCCGTAGCGGCTTCCCAGTAACCCTCCGGGGCGGAGATGAGGGCGTCAGGCTGACGGGAGTAGAACCACATCCATACGCAGGCGGGGAGCAGCCCCCACACCGCGCCGGAGGTACGCAGTAGCGCGCGCCAGGGCATGGTCAGACCTCCCCGCGCACGAAGCCGGCGTACGCCGCTTCCGCGAGCCGTCCGGGAGCGGCGTCCGCGGGCGCGGTGGCGAGGAACGCAGGGACCGGTCCCTGGAAGCGCACCGCACCCCGGTCCAGGAGCACGACCGAGTCGAAGATCTCCGCCAAGTCCTCGGTCTGGTGCGTGGAGACGACGAAGCTCGTGGTCTGCGAGAGTTCGCCGATGAGGTCTCGGAACACCCCACGCTGGTGCGGGTCGAGTCCCGCTGTGGGCTCATCCATCAGGACAACGCGCGCTCCGTGTACCAGAGTCTGCGCGATACCGAGCCTCCGGAGCTGGCCGCCGGACAGCTGCCGCCCGGTCCGTTCCCCGAGCGCGCCGAGGCCGACGCGGTCGAGTGCGGGCGCGGCAGCATCCCAGGCCGCGCGCCTCGACATGCCCTTGAGCCACCCGGCATATGCGACCTGCTCCCGCAGCTTCAGCCCGGCCACTGGCCGCACTTGCTGAGGCAGCCAGCCGACCCGGCTTCGGTACTTCTTGCGGGCCCTGGCAGAGTCGGGGATCAGTCCTCGCAGACTGACTTGCCCTGATATGGGTTCTATCGCTGTGGCGGCGATGGAGAGGAGGGTCGACTTGCCTGCCCCGTTGGGGCCGAGCAGTACTGTGCAACCTCGCTCGAAGGCGAGCGACAGATTGTCGAGTACGTGAACGCCCCGCCGGTACCCGAAGGTGCAGCGGGATACTTCCAGGATCATGCGGCCTCGTGGAGCAGAGCCAGGGGCCGCTCGGCATGGAGCGGCCCCAGCTGATGGTTCGGCGGTCGGCGTCAGCGCTTGGCGTCCGCTACCAGGAGATCTTCACCGAGTCGACGGAGATCGTGTAACCGGTGGAGTGGTACTTGAAGTAGAACTGGCCAGCAGTCTTCGTCTGACCCCAGTTGCTGGTGTTGCACGTGTTGATCTTCTTGCCGTACCCGGGGTCCGTCGCGAGCGACTTGACCCGGTAGAGCGTCAGAGGAGCCGAGAAGCCACTGGACCTGTCGCTGTCGCAGCCCTTGAACTGGACCTTCGTGGCGTTCTTGTCCTTCTGGCTGTCGCGCCAGCGGTTGGACTCCTTCTCGGCCTTCCAGCCCTGGATGTAGGAGGTCCTGCTGCCTTCGGCGTGAGCGGGTACGCTTCCCGCAAGAGTGGCAGCCACGGCCACGGCCGCGATTGCACTGACGCGCTGCTTCAAGCGTCCGGAGAACTTCGTCACCGTAAGTCTTCTCTCTTCGTGATGAGCGGTGATGGAGTGGTGATGCCGTGTTGGCGCACGGCACACCGCATAGGTGATGCCCGGCCCGAAGTCACCCAAATGACTCAGGCCGGGCATCACTATTGACCACTTCTTTACAGTGCGCAACTGCCCGCAACCGTACCCATTCCTCCGAAATGACGGATGTTTCCGTTTGTTGGTGTCCTGTGTAATCAAACTGGCCGGGGATGCTTTGTAGTTGCTGCCGCCGACGCAGGAGAAATGTGCGGGCGCAAACGACAACTTCGGGGATCTGCGAGCCTCCTGGCCGACTGCCGTTCGTCCTTCACTGCTCCGACGGCCATGACTCTCGGTCTCTGCGGAGCGCGTTGCTCATGGCAGAGCAGGATTCCGCGAGGGTAGGCGGGTGGCAGGCGACGCTCAGCGGGCCGCTCGGCTCTCCATGGGTCCCCTGAGCGCGATGAGGTGGCGACGAGACCGTTCGCCGGGGGCGGCGCAGGCCTTCGCGCATCGCGGGCACGCTGACCGAGCAGACCGGCGCCGTGGTGGAGGCACTTCCGGATGATGCGCACGAGGAGACGCTCGCGCTCATCGACTCCGTGGCCGCGGGCGCTGTGGGCTTGAGGCCTGCGCAGCGAGCATGTGACGAAGCCGCCCGCCTGGTTCCCCCCCTGGCGGACGGCTCGCGTCGAGCGTTCAGAGGTCAAGATCGGCGGCGGCGACGTAAGCGTCCTCGGCCACTAGACGACACCGACCAGGAGTCGGCGACGGGATTCGAACCCGCGTTGCTCTCTTGACAGGAGAAGTAGCCGCAACCTGCGCACCTGAACGAGGTTTACCGTAGCCGCAGTGCTCGTGGCGGGCACATGATTTACGTCGCGGTGAAGAGGCGTCACGCTGCGCGCTGCGCCGCGAGCCCGGCGAGGAAAGCCTCGCGGCTGAGGCTGCAAACGTGGCCGCAGTAGGCGTATCTCATGCATGGCTCCGTTGCTGGCTAGAAGCTGCGTTTCTCGGGCAGTTCGGGCGGCGCGTACGCACTTCAGCGGGGCCCGAGTATCGATGAGTCCGGGCGGTACCCTCCGGGCCAGTGCGATGACCTGCCGTCTGTGCCGGATCAGATGGCGGCGCTGATCTTCTTGTTCATGACGCTGTCCGTGGGGAATTCTCGTGCCCGTCAGTGCATGGGCTCTACTGACCGCCACCGGGGGTCAACTCGTGGCCATTGACAGCGTCACATTGGGCAAACACGTGGCAGTTTCCATCGTCCCGCATTACGGGAACAGTGGAAGCGGAATCCCGACGAAGATCGAGTACGACTACTCTGTTTTAGAAGACCGAACAAGGAAGCACTGCGTGATCCGACAGACACCGTCCGGTGGTGTCACCACAGGCAGCGCGACATGCCCGAGGAGGTGACAGGTATGACACAGGACGCGTACCTGCGAAAGGTGACGGAGATGCTCGGCGAACCGCCGCGCACCTACCAGCGCGAGGGAAGCTGGCAGGCCATTGAGGAGAGCATCGGCACCAGCCTTCCCGCGGACTACAAGGAGATCGTCGACGGCTACGGCCCGCTCCATATCAACGGGCATCTGTATCTGCACCACCCCGCGACAGAGTGGTGGAACCTCGGCAAGTGGATACGGGAGAGTGCCGAAGCCTGGTCGCAGATCGAGTTCGACGAGGACGAGCCCGAGGGGGACCCGTGCGTGTCCCTAGGCGTGAGCGAGCTCGTCTTCGGCGCGGCGGATGGTCTGATCCCGCTCTTCAGCACCGACCGCTCGGAAATGGTCTTCTACGGCCCCAGGGCGGCAGGGGGCAGGGGATCGATCTTCGTCGAGCCCGGAGAGGGCGAGTTCTTCGAGTACGAGATGAGCGTCGCCGAGTGGTTCTACCGCTGGCTCGTCGGTGAGAACGTGACGGGTCCGCACGGCGGAGTGTACTACCCCGGCCCCGTGGAGCTGCGCGAACTGCCCATGACCCCGGACGAACGCCCCGAGTCCCGCTATGGCCCGCTCCGGTAGAGGCAGTTCTTCCCTTCTCTGGACAAGGTGCGGACGCCGTCCCTGCGCTGAGCGTCGCTCTGCCACAGAGATCTGCGTAACCCGTGCCGGGACCACGCAGGAGGAAGCGGGAAGCCACGCCCCGAGCCATATCCGGCCCGTTCCGGCGTGCGGTGTGAAGATCCGTCGCTCTGCTGTTCGCCACTCTTCCCGGGCGGCGGACTGCTGGCACCCGCATCGGCCGCGGACGACGATCCGCGGCCGTTCGCGGACCTGCCGCCACAGGAACCCGGCGTCACCTTACGGATGTTCGACGTCCAGACCCCGCTGAACGAACTGGCCCGAACTGCAGCCGGGGTGCTTCCCAATCCCTTGGAAGCACCCCGGCTGTGTTGGTTGGTCGGGCTATCGGGTGCCCTCCGGTTCTGCCAGGCGGTAGGTGCGTGGTTGGTCGGTCACCTGTTCGGCGATGCCCTGCCGGGTGAGGGTGGCCAGGGCGTTGGCGATGGCGCCCGAGGACTTCTCGATGACGCGGCTGATCTTGGTGGCGGTGAATGCCTCGCCGGGGTGCGCCTGGAGGTGGGCGATGACCATCTGGCGCAGCGCTCCGGGGGCGAGCCGCTGCCTCCCGCCCGGCAGGATGATCGCTTCCGTGGGTGTGCTCTGCTGTTCGCCGTCGCCCTGGGAGGCAGGGAGGACACGGCCCGTGGGGTTGTCGCTGCCGCCTGTGGTGGGCGGCTCGTTCTCACTGTTGCCACCTGCCTTGCTGTGGTCGGCGTCTTGCGACGCGTCGGCCACCGGGGCGGTGACGGGATCCGGACTGTTGCCGTGCGACGCACTCGTTCCGCCGGGGGCGGCTCCCGGGTTCGCGTTGGTGCTGCCCGTCTTTGGGGCGTCCGTGTCCCGTTCCTTGGGGTGGGAGGGTTCCGTTTCGGTGAGGGATGGCTCCTGGTCGGTGGTGCTGTCGCCGCTGTTCTCGGCGGTGGGTGCGGCGCGCCAGCGGTCGGGGGTGCGGCGGGGGCCGTCGTGGCCGCCGGGGGTGCGTACGGCCAGGCCGTGCTGTTCCAGGGTGGTCAGGGCCTTGCCGGTGGTGGAGCGGCCCAGACCGGCGGCGAGGGCGAGTTCGGCCGTGGTGGCCGCCTCGATGAGGCTGGTCAGTTCGGTGTAGATCGCGGCGGGCGCGCCGGTCAGTTGGGTGAGCGGTTCGGGGACGGGGGCGGCGCGCAGTGTGCGTACGGCGTCGGTCGTCGTGTCGGACATGAGGGAACCTCGATTCCCGTGAGGAAGCTGGTGGTTGAGGTCCCCGGCCGGGGTGCGGCCCTGTGAGTGTGGGGGCTGCGGGTGTTCCCGGGCGCGTGCGCAGCGCGGGTTTCCCGGGTGAACAGGGCCGTGGCGCGGGCGGGTTGGCGGTTGTCCGCTGGCCCGCTCGGTTCGTCGGCCACGACCATGGACGCTCTGCTCCGGCGGGAAGTCAAGCGGACCGATCGGTTCTGGATCGGACCAGCTCGTAGCGGTGCCATGGCGGTGGGCAGGTGTTGGGTGAGGGGGGCGGCACTGATCGGTGAGCGGTCGTCGGCAGATCCCCCGCTCCGGATCTGGCGGGGGAGATCAAGCGGCGGCCCGGGGCAGTTCATCAGGCCGGAGGTGGCGGGCCGGGGCGATGGGCCAGGAGCTGTTGGCGGATCTGCTGGGCGCGGCGGGGGCCGATGCGCAGATCGGTGCGCAGCCGCCAGATGCTCACGGGTTTCCCGGTGGCGGCGCGGGCCGCGGCGTCCAGTGCCACGGCCCGCGCCCACACGTCGGCGCCTGTCGCCGTGTCGCCGTCCGCCTGGGGGGCGTGTGCCGTAGCGGGGCCGTCGGGCGTGTCGTCGGCCGTGGAGGGCCTGTCGCGGCCGGGGCCGGTGGTGCTGGGGGCGTGGGGTGAGGCGGAATCCGGATCGGATCTGCCCGCGGTGGGAGGGGAAGGCGGAGGTTCGGTGGCGGTGGTGTCCAGATGGGTGTGCCCTGGCGCCGATCCGGATGCGGCGGCCAGGGGACGGGGCCGGACGGAGTGTTCGGTCGAGGCGATCCGGTCCAGGAGGTCGGTGATGGTTCTGCGGTACGCGGCGATCGTTTCTGCCAGGGCGATCAGGAGCAGGGCCGGAGTCAGGTGCAGCAGGACGGCTGCCGGATCGGCCCGGTGGGGCCAGCCGATCTGTCCGTCGGGCCACAGGCTCTCCCAGGTGTTCATGAGGGCGGCGACCGATCCGGCGCCCCAGCGCAGTGCGGTGGACCAGGCGGGTGGAGTGATGCCCCAGGAGGCCAGGCGTGCGTCGACGTAGAGGACGCCGGCGAGCGCGGTGCCGATCATCGGGTCGAGGAGCACGGCGATGGGCAGGGGGACGTCGCGGCTGGTGGCGAAACGGGTGACGTTGACCGTGGTGAAGACCAGGGCCAGGACTCCGACCACGCACAGCACGCGGGTCATGGCTCGGAGCAGGCTGACAGCCTCGCGGGTGGCGATCTGTTTCACCGGCCACCGCTGTCTGGCGCCGCTGGCCTGGTCGCGCCCTGGAAGGAGGGGGAGTTGGTACGTGCGGGTCCTTCGCGGACGACCGCTCCGGGGCGGGGCGCGTCGATGGCCTGCCCGTGGCCGGTGTAGAGCGCGACGTGAGTGATGGCGCCAGGGCCGGTGCCGAAGAACAGCAGGTCGCCGGGGGCAAGAACAGCGCCTTTGGGGAGGCGGGGGCCGTGGTCGTACTGGGCCTGGGCGACGCGGGGGATGCTGACTTGGGCGGCGCGGTAGGCGGCCTGGGTCAGGCCGGAGCAGTCGAAGCCGCCCTCGGACGGGCCATCGCCGCCCCACACGTAGGGGGTGCCGAGCTGCGCGCGGGCGAAGGCAACGGCCCTTGCGGCGGGGCCAGTTGCCGGGGGTGCGGCGATCGCGTAGCCGTCGGCGATCTTCAGTACCTGGTCGACGTACGTGTCGCTGTGGTTGTAGTGCCAGATCGCCCGGCGCAGGTTCTTGCCGTTGCGCGCGCCGTTGGCGCACAGCAGGCGGGCCGCGGCGTAGACGGCGTCGACCGGGTCCCAGGGGGTGGGCGGCTTCTTCCCGCCGGGCGGGACGGGATGGTCGTACGCCTTGAAGGTGGAGGGCAGGAACTGCATCGGCCCCACCGCGCCAGCCGAGGAGACCATCGTGGGGTGGCGGCCGTGGTCGGACTCCACCTTGCCGATCGCGGCGAGGACCGTCCAGGACAGGCCAGGGCATTCGGGAGCGGCGCGCTGGTAGAGGGCGAGCATGTAGGGCGGGATGTCGGCCAGGGCGTGCTTACTCGGGGCCGCCGAGACGCCGCCGGGCAGCAGGCTCCCGAGCAGCGCGGCGGCGATGAGCGCGGCCAGCAGCGGCAGGGCCAGGACCGTGCACCCGATGCCGGTGGCTGTCCTGGCGAGCAGGGAACTCACGATCCGCTCCCCAGATCGGGCGGCAGCGGCGGCACGGGGAGGGTGAGGGGTGTGTCGGCGTCGGTCGGTTCCAGTCCGGCGGCCGGGGACAGGTGCGGCCAGTGGGCGGCGAGGCCGGTGAGGGTGGTGCGGTGGGCGGTGGGTTCGAGCGGGGCCCACCAGGGTCCCCACGGGTCTGTGGTGGTGAAGTCGGCGGACGAGGTGGCCACTTGGAGGTCGAGTTCGCGCGCGGCGGCGGCGAGGCGGCGGCGCAGGGTCTGGTCGCGGGAGGCGGTGCGGGTGTGGAGGAGCAGGGCCGGGCGGCTGCCGGTGGCCGCGATGAAGGCGGCGTAGCCGGTGAGTTTGGCCTCGACACGGGCCGGTGGCTGGCTGCCGGTGTCGTATTCGAGGAAGAACGGCAGCAGCGGGTCACCGTCGCGCCAGTGGGCGTAGGCGTCGGGGCGGATGATGTCGCCCCAGCGGCGCGCCGCGGAGCGTTCGGATAGCCAGAGTGCGAGCCCTGACCCGGATGCGGTGTGGGTGCGGGCGGCGAGGTGAGTGAGGAGTTCGTTGACGCCGAGGTCGTGGCCGAGGGAGGGGGAGTAGGCGATGCGGCCGGTCGTGGTGGGGCGCCAGCCGAGGGCGGTGGGGTCGAGTCCGGCGTGGGCGGCCAGCAGGGCGGCGCCGACGGGGCCGAGGGTGTAGTGCTCGGGGGCCGAGCCGGAGGCTGTCAGGGGGCGGAAGGAATCGAGGACGGCGTGCTCGTGCAGGGTGCGCAGACGGCGTTGGGCGGAGCGCGCGGAGGTGTAGGCGAGGCGGGCGATCTGGTGAGTGGTGAGCACCCGGTGTTCGTGCAGCATCCGTGCCAGCCAGAGGTCGCGGCCGGTGAGGCGGCGGGCGAGCGCGGCCACGTCCCCATCCCGGGCGGGCCGGGGACGGGTGGTGGCGGCGCGGGCGGTGTAGCGCGAACCGGGGCCGTGAGCGGGGCGCGGGAGTGCGGACATGACGGGTCACCACCGGGTGCATGAGGTCGATGCGGGAGGCGTTGCGGGGTCAGGGGCGGGCCGCCGGGCGCGGGCCGGTCCGGGCGGCTGCCGCGGCGCGCAGGTCACGTGCCCGGCCGGGCACCGGCGGAGGCAGGGGGCGAGTGGTGAGCGTGAAGGCGGCCGATTCCGCGCCGGAGACGAGGAGATGCGCGGCCGCCTGGTAGGGGCCGAGGTGGGCGAGGTCGTGCGCGGCCAGCGTGGGCAGGGTGTGGCGCTCCAGGGAACTGGCGTCCTCGGGGGAGGCGTTGAAGAAGACCTTGTTGCGGGCGTTGGCGGAGATGCCTTCGCGCAGGTCGCGGGGGAGCTGGGCGAGGTGCTGGTGGGCAAGGAGCATGGACAGGCGGTAGCCGCGGGCCTCGGCGAGCATGTCCTCCAGCGGGTAGGGCAGGGTGAGGAAGTTGTGCGCCTCATCGATGCTCAACGTGGCGTCGATCCGGGCGTGTTCAGGGGTGCGGGCGCGGGCCGCCGCGGCCTGCCAGGTCCCGGCGACGATGAACGAGCCGAGCAGCCGGGCGGTTTCCTCGCCGAGTGAGCCCTTGGGGAGGCGGGCCAGGAGGATGCCGCCGTCGAGGACGCTGGTGAGGTCGAAGGTGGAGGGTCCCGCGGCGATCGCACGGCGGGCGAAGTCGCGCAGCAGGAAGGCGCGCAGCTTGTTCATCACCGGGCCGATGACCGCCGCGCGGGAGGGCTCGGACATCGACTCGTACCAGGCCCAGAAGCCACGGAGCACGGGGTCTTTGAGGGCGGGGACGATCCGCAGCCGGAAGGCGGCCTCGCCCAGGAGACGGGGGACGTCGGCCAGGGTGACCAACTGCCCGGAGACGGTGCGGTGTTTGAGGAGGGTGAGGCAGGCGGCCCGCATCACGTCGTCGGTGCGCGGGCCCCAGAAGGCGGTGAAGATGCGGCGGAAGATGCCGGTGATGTTGTCGACGACGACGTCGATGTCGCTGCCGTCGAGCACGTTCAGGCAGGGCGGGGTGTGTACGTCGTCGGGGTCGATGAGGACGAGACGGTCGGCGCAGGTGTCGGGGAGCCGGTCCAGGAGGTCGGTGACCAGGTCGCCCTTGGGGTCGATGACGATGACGCCGCGGTGGTTGCGTACGTCGTCCAGGGCGAGGTTCGCGATGAGTGTGGACTTGCCGGAGCCTGTCGCGCCCATGACATGGAGGTGGTGGCGGGTGTCGGGGACCGCGAGGCCGACGGCTCGGCGGGCACCGGTGTCGGAGTGGCCCAGGGGCTTGATGCCGCGTCCGGGCGCGGGTTCGGGGATCTGCGGGGGCGGCAGGACGGAGCGGGCCCCGGCCCGCCGCACGCCGGGTGCGTCCGCGTCGAGGGGCAGGTGGGCGAGGGCGGCGAGCTCGGGCACCGACAGCAGTGCGGGGCGCGAGCGCGGGAACTGCCGACTGCTCAGGTGGGGTTCGGGGCGGCGCAGGCGGGTGCGGGCGAGGTAGTTGCGCTCGGCGTACAGGCCGAAGGCGGATGCGAGCGCGTGGGCCCGGCCGCGCGCCACGTCCTCTGCCCGGGCCGTGGTGGGGGCGCAGGCGGCGGCGTAGGTGAGGGTGCACTGCCACTGGGCGCCGGACTGTTTGGCGGCCATCTGGCGTACGGCGGGGCCGTGTTCGGGGTCCTGCTTGCCGGTGATGACGGGCTGGGCGCGGTGGAACAGGAATGCGGCGAGGGCGTGGGGCCGGGATGAGGGGTGCCCGGTCTTCAGCTGCCGGGCCTGGCGGCGAGCCCGGCGCAGAGCTCGGCCGGTGGCGGGGCGGGCCAGGATCTGTACGCATGCGGACTCGTCCTCACCCATGCCGGTGGCCGCCTGGAGCAGTGCGCGCAGCGGGTCGGCGGTGTGGTCGGTGCGCAGCGGCAGGGCGTCGGGGCGGGCCGGACGCAGCCGTCCGGCGGTGACCGTGTGCCCACCCGGCAGGAGCGGCTCGGGTTCGGTGACCCGGGTGTGGGCGCCGGGCCAGGCGGCCTCCACGGCGCGGCGCACCAGGCCCAGCGGCACCGTGCCCGGGACCCACAAGGTCATGCGCAGCCCGGTGTGGGACCAGGCGTATGCGAAGGCGAGATGGGGCTGGCCGGTGGTCAGGCGGCGCCACCACGGGCGCAGCAGCCCGGCCAGTTGGGCCCACAGGACCTCACCGCCCTTGGGCGCGACGGCGGGCGGAGCCAGGATCTCCACACAGCGCGCCCCATCGGCCAGGCGCTGCTGACGGGTGTGGAGCAGGCGGCACCGGGCGGCGTGTACACCGACGGCGGACGCGAGGGCGGCGGGGAGCAGGACGGGGGCGGCCGCGGTGCACCAGTCGAGGACCGAGCCGATCCCCGCAACTCCGAAGGAATGGGGACGGGTGAGGAAGTCCACGACCGGCCCGTCCAGTTGGGCGGTGGCCAGCAGGTCGTAGGCGTTCACAGCTGCCACCCCGTGTGCGCGGCGACTTCCTCCACGGCGGCGACGTCACTGTCCAGGAGCGCGTCGTCATCGTCGTCATCCAGGAATACGTCGCCGGTGTGCCGGGCGGCGAGTTCGCCCGGATCCGTGGTGATCACTTCGTGTTCGCCGGGGGCCGCGACGCTGATCAGGGAGACCTTGTGGCGGCGGTCCCCGGTCAGCAGCAGGGCTTCGCCGCGGGCGGCGGACAGGAGGAACTCCCGTTCCCCGTGGCAGAGGCGGAAGTTCTCGCTGATCGCATCGATGGCCTGCGGTGCCTGACGCAGCAGTACTTGGGTGGCGGCGTTGGAGACGACCGCCCGGCCCAAAGGGGAGGCGAGTACATCGTCCGCGTCCTGGGTGACGACGGCGAGGCCGGTCCAGTGCTTGCGGGCGGCCTTGGCCATGCGGAACAGAAAGCGTGCCCCCTCGCCCTCGCGCATGAGCAGCCAGGCTTCGTCCACCACGACCAGATGCCGGCCGGGTTGGGGGCGGTGGGTGACCTGCCGCCAGATGGTGTCCAGCGCGAGCAGCATTCCTGGGGCCTTCACCTCGTCCGGGAGCCGCCGCAGGGCGAACACAGTTAGGTGCCCGGTGGTGGAGGCGGTGCTGGGGCCGTTGAACAGCGCGGCGTGCGAGCCGGTGGTGAAGGGGGCGAGCCGGTCGGCGAGAGAGGCCGCCGCCTCGCCGCCGTCACGGGCCAGGACGGCGGCCAGATCGGCGAGCGTGGGCGGGGTCCGCTGCCAGGTGCGCGGGTCGGAAGTGATCCCGGCGTGTGTGTACGTGGTGAGGATCGCGCGGTCCAGGAGCGCTTTGTCTCCCGCGGCCAGCTCGGACCCGAGGAGGACGGCGAGGAAGGTGTGCAGGAACAGCACCCGGCGCGTCAGGAGGTCCTCTCCAGGGCCGGTCGCCGCGGGCAGGTCGAAGGGGTTGAGGCGTACGCCCTCCTCGCCGAGTGCGATGACGGTGCCGCCGATGGCTTCGGCGAGGCGGACGTACTCGTTCTCCGGGTCGATCACCGAGGCCGTCACACCAGTGAACAGCAGCCGCAGCAGCTCCAGTTTGGTCAGGTAGGACTTGCCCGCACCGGAGCGGGCCAGGGTGATGGAGTTGTAGTTGTCCTGCGCGAAGCGGTCCCAGACAATCGGGGCGCCGGAGACCGTGTTCAGCCCGTACAGCACCCCCCGAGGCGCCTCGTCGGCGCCGGTGGCAAGGGGCAGGTCGGGACTGGCGAAAGGCGAACACGCGGCGAGCGCGGCGGTGTCGAAGGTGCGGCGGATCTTGAGCGTGTCGATGCCCAGCGGCAGCGTGGCCAGCCAGCCCGGCAGCGCCCGGTAGGTGGTCGGCGCGATGGTCATCAACAAGGACTCGGCGACCGCGCGCACCGCGGCCGCCTGCTCGGCGAGTGCTTCCTCGTCCGCGGCGTGCACTGTCAAGTACAGGGCGACGTGGAAGAGCTTCCCTTCGCCGCGGGCGATCCGGTAGGCGAGCTCAGCGGCGTCGTGAGCGGCAGCCTCCACCTCCGGGTCGTCCAAGTTTCCCTTGTCGAAACGGTGGCGCCGCCCGGATTCCAGGTGGGCCCGCTGCTTCTTCAGCCCGGCTGCGGCCACCGGGTTGGGGACCGGCTCGATGTGCAGGGCGATGTCGAGATGGCCGGGGAAGGTGAGCAGCGGGGCGAGCCAGCCGGGGGAGACCTCGGCCGGATAGCCGGTGACTACCAGTGTGGTGGCCAGATGCTCACCGATGGCGAGGGCGCGGGCGTGCACCTCGATGGCCTCGGGCCCCGCGGCGTCCAGCAGCTGTGAGACGTCAACAGTGTTCGCTGAAACGGGAGTTCGCCCCTGCCAGGGAAGTCGCATCATGCGCGGCCACCTTCCGATGAACCGCCGTCCGGCGGGTTGGGGGTGTCGGGGTTGCAGGCCGCACCGACCAGCGCCGCGCAGTGCTCCGCATCCAGGGGCGTGACGGTGATCTCGGCGGCGGCCAGGGCGTGAGAGGCCTCGTGCAGGCGCTGGAGCACCCGTCCCGCGCTCGGGCTGCGCCGACGGCTGCCCGCGGCCGCCTCCTCGCGGGCGACCAGGACGATCTGCCGCGCCAGCAGGTGACTGCCGGAGGCGAGGTCGGCGAGGAAGGCGGCGTGCGCGCGGGCGGCACGTTCCAGTGCGGGATGCGGCAGCGCGGCGGCCTCGTGCTGCAGGCCGTCGGCGAGCGGGGCGAGGTCGACGCGGTGGCAGCGCACCAGCAACTGAGTCGGTCCGGTCAGGGAGTTGAGCCAGCGTGCGAACGCCGCGGTGAGCCCCTGCTGTTCGGCCGCCGAACGCAGCTCGAAGTTGACCGTCGAGCATGTGGCGAGTGCGGCCTTGCCGGCGTCACCGAGTTCGAGCACGCCCTGGTCGGTGACACCGTCGTACGGCATATCCGCCGCGGTGGGAGGCGGCCGGTCGGCCCTGGCCCAGCTGCCGGGGACGATGCCGGGCAACGGCGGGACGCCTTCGGGCGCGTACACGCGCCGCCGACTGGTACGTCGGTGTGCCAGGGCGGCGATCAGGAAACGGTCCAGGCCGATGCCCTCCCGCCTCCCCAGGACGAGTGCGGCTCCCGCCCCGGCGACGGGGATCACCATGACGAGGTAGGCGAGCGGGGGCATGAACGGGCGGCTGACCCACCATCCGCCGTACAGGACCAGGGCCAGCACGGCGAGGAACGCGGTCTGCCGTGCCGTGAAGGGGCCCAGGAGGCGGTCGGGTCGGGCGATGTCGGCAGGGATCCGTGTGGTGTATGTGTCGGCGGCCGACTCGTCGATGTGGGGCATGCGCAGTTACCTCCGAGGCGCGTCGAGGGGCAGTCGCAGCCGCATCGGGCGCGGCGGCCGGACACGGACGTGAGCGGCACGACCGGCTTGAAGGGGCCGCCGCACGTACGGAACAGGAGCAGGGCGGACGGGGAGCGAGACGGCAGCGGGCGGGAGTACCCGAGGGAACCGGACGGGCGGACGCGCAGTCCGCCTGGTGCCTGGCGGCACCCCGGCATGGGAGGACCGCACCGGGTGGGCGGGTGCTTGATGCGGCGGCAGGGGGTGGGCCACCGGCCGTCTGCGCTGTGCCGGGGCTGTGTGCGGTGTGGCGCGGGGGCCTTGTGGCGTACGCGGATGAGGAGCAGCACGCTGACCATGCCGTGGGGGCAACTGGCCGCCGGGCGGCCGGGGAACGGGGCCAGGGGCGGCAGCCGGACGGGGTGCTGGGGGCACCCCCGGCGCGGGCCCCGCAGGTCGGTGACCTGGCGCGGGAGTGCCCCGGCGAGCGGGGGCGGGAGTCGGACCGGCGGGACTGTCGGCAGGACCGGCCCCGCCTCCAGGCCCTCCTCCCGCAGGTCCGGGGCCGGGACGGCCGGGAGACACGGGACCCGCCCCACCGGGAGCGGGGTGGGCCGGGCCGCCCGGAACCCCTCGGCCCCGTCCACCCGCGCCGCCGCCCGGCCGCGGCCCGCCACCGGGACCACCCCGCCCTGGACCGGGGCTGCCCCCGGCCCCGCGCGGTCCACGTCCGCCGCCGGGCTGGCCGCGCCCGGCTCCGCGAGGACCACCGCCTCCCGGCCCGCGGCCGGGGGTGCGGGCGGGCAGGTAGTGGTGCATCAGCTGGTACAGGGCCAGGTGGCGGAGCATGCGCACCGGTGCGGGCGCGTGCGGCTGCTGGATGGGCGTGCCGCGCAGGATGACCTGCAGTGTCCAGCCGGGGATCTTGAACAGCGCCCAGAACAGGGCCAGTCCGGCCAGCAGTGTGCCGAGTTCATCGGCCTTGGGGATGCCGAGCGTGGTGGCGCCCGGGGCGAAGAACAGCTTCAAAGCGAGGATGAACGTCATCGACTGCGCGATCTGGATGACGAGACATCCCGCCAACCCCCGCCACCACAGCCGGGCGATCGGATCGGTCACCGGATGGGCGTGGCAGGCCAGCGCGAGCGGCGCGATCACGGCGAGCAGCGCCATCAGAGCGACGCGCACGATGAAGCCGACCAGCACGGCCAGGACGAGAACGAGTTCGACGACGGCGAGCAGCAGCAGGTAGATGGCGATGCCCGTGCCGCCGAACAGGCTGAAGGGCAGGGCTCGTTCCACCAGGCCCTGGCCCGCGTCGGCCATGTCGGTGGCCATGATGGCGTGGGCCAGGGCGTTGGACAGGCCGATCGCCTTGCCCATCACGGTCAGCGAGGCGGCCGCTGTGACGATCCCGACCAGCAGCCGCGGGGCGATCTGCTGGAGGGCGTAGCGGGTCTGCACCGTCTCATAGCCCATGACCGTGATCCCGCCGCCGGTCACGAACAGCACGTAGATACAGGCAGTGATCGCCATGCAGTTGGTCCACAGGCGCTTGATGTCCGCGTGCTCGGTGACGTCAGGCGTGGCCAGCAGGGTGTCGGCCAGCAACTCCCGCAGCGGCTTCATGGCCTGCTCGACGAGCATGCCCAGGAACGCCGTGACCGCGTTCACGATCATGCCGGGGATGTCGAGAAGGCTGTCCAGGCCCCACGCGGTGCCCTTGTCGCAGTCACTGGGATCGCCGTCCGCCTCACAGGCCGCCGGAGTCGGGCCGGGAGTCGGCTCCGGCGGGGAGGGCCGCTCTGGCTCCGGGGAGGGGCGCCCTGGTGAGGGCGTCGGACCCGGCGCGGGCTCGGGCTTCGGCTCCGGGCCGGGGTCCGGAGGTGAGGGGGCGGGCGCGGGCTGCGGTTCCGGCTCAGGCGCCGCGGGCGCCTGCTGAGGTGCGGCGTACGCGATGTGCGTGGGGACGAACTGAATGGAGAGCGGCACCAGGACGAAGACGCCCAATGCGCAGAGACGCGGCAGGGTGCGGATGAGACGCCGGGCGCGGCTCACTGTCCGCCCCCGCCATCGCCCGCGCCGACGATGCCGCGCAGCACGACCACGATCACCGGGGCGAGAAGGGCCAGGCCGTATCCGATGGCCGCGGCCCTCAACGCCCGCTTGGCGGCCTCGACTTCGCCCGGATCGCCTCCGGCCATGAGGTAGCGCAGCCCGCCGAAGGTCAGGAACAGGGTGGCCAGACCGCCGAGGATGCCCACGATCCAGTTCCGCAGATTCGAGATGACGGTCGGGATGTCCGCGACCGCCCACACCAGCGGCGGGTTCACCAGGAGCACGTACGTGGTGAGGGCGGCGGTGAGAGCGATGCGTGAGGACCAGCGGATGAGCGGTTGGCGTGGCCGAGGGAGCCTTGCGGGCATGGCAGCACACCTCCATCGGGGCAGCCGGGCAGGGGCGGGAGAGGGTGGGGGCAGCGATGGTGTTACGAGGCTCGGTGCGGGGTGAGCCCGACCCTTGGCCTGGGCGCCGTCCTCCTTACGAGGGCGCGGCAGGGGCGGATTCTCGGGTGTCAGCACGAGACGGTCGTGCTCACCCCGCACGGAGTACCGACGGGTCCGGGGCAGTGGCCGCCGCCCCGGACCCGGGCGGAAGGAGTGCCGGTGGCACCCCCTTCCATTCGTGAATAGAGATCCCGGCGGCGGGAATTGACGTCCCGCCGCCGAAGATCCCTCCGCCGGGCGTACTACCGGTCCTGCAGCTGGCGTCGCAGGTGAGCGGCCAGGTGCTGCTCGGCGGCGCTGCGGTGCCGATAGAGCTGACGCACGCTCACCCCGTGCTCGGCCGCCAGCCGGTGCATGGGCTCACCCTCCAGGCGGGTCCGGGCGATCAGCCGCGCCTCGGTGACGTCCACCACGTGGGCCTGCACGGCCTGGGCCAGGACCGTCAGCTCGTCCACCGGTTCACCGCACTCGGCCTGTGGGGCGGCGCAGAGGCGGTTGAGGTCCGTGGCCGCAGGGGTGGTTTCGCGCCGCGCGCGGCGGCATGCGGCGTACACCAGCCGGTGTACGGCCCGGTCGGCGGCCCGGAACAGCTCGCGGTCCACACGCTCCATGCCAGGGTTCACCGTATGCAGGGACGTGGCGACGGCGGCCAAGGCCTCCTGCTCGACCTCAGCACGCTCCAGATGCGCAGGGCGGGCCAGCCGGGCGAGCATCCGGCGCAGCACCGGAACGGTCATGGCCACCGCCACCACGTCCCACGGCTCACCCAGCTCGTGGGCGCGCCGGACCACCTCGCGCCAGGTCCGCTCCCGCAACTCCGGCCGGGTCGAGGGGTGGGCAAGATGAGTGCGGACGACGTCGACCGGCCACGCAGCCCGATCGGGTTCGTCGCACACCAGCTGGGCGGGCAGTGTGAGCGGCTCCACCCGGTGCGCGAGGGCCAGGAACGCCTGCTCCAGCTCCCCGAGCGGGGAACGAACGGCGCCCTGCGGACGGGCGGAGGGATGGTGGGCGTGGTGACGGTGGTGCATGGCGGCAACTCCCGTGAGCGGTGCGGACAACTTCCGCCGCCACACCTCCCAACCCCTCGTGCCACAAGCGGCCCACCCGCACGCCAGCGCCGCGCCAGACACGGGCGAATGGTCCGGCGTGTGCGATGGCCCGCCGCCGGTCCACCCCCGATCACTTGGCGCGACACCTGAACCGAGGCAAGGGGAATCGAACACAGAAATTCCCGGCTCCGATGCCCACCTCGCAGTGGGGAGAGCCGAGGTGGTCCGGCGGTGGCTCGGGACTGGCCCGCGAGTGGCTCGCATACGTGGGGACCTGCCGTGGAGCCCTCCATGGCTCATGTCGCTACAAGGCGGCTGTCCGTCCAGATCCACGCGCCGCGCGGCTCGTGACCATCCACGACCGAGTTCCGCTGTCGCACCAGACCCGTGTCTAGGACGGCGAGCAGGCCGTGCAGAAGGCTGTCCGGCACGCCGAGGAGGACCCTGTCGAGTAGACCAGCCCGGCCACCTGCGGCAGGAGGAGCTTCCTCAGAACCGGTAAGTCCCGCATGACCACGGCATTCCCTCCCGAGCGCGATCGGCATGCGCTGGCGAGGTTGAAGCCGGATGCGGACTGCGCGGGTGGTGGGGCGGGCGATGTCGTGGGAGCGTCCATGAGGCCGGAGCTGCCTTGGATGCTGTCATGTTCCGGGCCCGCCCCGCGCCCCGTGGGCGGGCGTTGATGTCAGTGCCGGGTGCGACGATCGCACTCATGACTGAGATGGCTGGCGCGAGTTACGACTGGCAGGGTTTCCTCACGCGGTGGAGCGAAGAGTGGGCGGACGCATGCGATCCCGGTGAAGTGCGGGACGTCGGCGACGAGGAGGCCCGCCGCGCCCGCTGGCTGGGCTTCCAACCCGCGACACCTGCGCGCATCGCGGCCCTCGAAGAGCGCCTTGGGCACCGGCTTCCGCCGTCGTACCGGACGTTCCTGGAGGTCACCGATGGCTGGCGGCATGCAGGCGCATTCGTGTGGCTGCTCGCGGGCACGGAGGGAGCCCGCTGGCACGAGGACGGCGTGGAACTCGCTGAGATCGTCCAGGAGGACCTGGACGAGGAAGCAACGCGGGAGGAGATCCTGGGGGCCACGATCTGGACCCGGGGGCTTGAACTGGCGGTGGAATCCGATGCCGTGGACATCATGCTGGACCCGGAGGACGTGGACGAGCACGGCGAATGGGCGGTGTACACATGGGCGCCTTGGCGAGCCAGCCCTCCTGAACGACACACGTCCTTCTGGGAGTTCATGCAGGACGCATACCGGGAGTTCCACAGCCTGCGGGTGGGAGCCGTCAACGCGCCGGAGTTCGTGAACGCCACGACTGAGTCGCTGGACGCC
>NZ_JBHYJI010000070.1:0-48428 GCF_042740435.1 Streptomyces sp. NPDC059002
GCTGCCCGGCACCGCCTTCGTCGACCTCGCCCTCCACGCGGGCGACCAGGTCGGCTGCGACGAACTGGCCGAACTCACCCTGGAAGCACCGCTCCTGCTCGCCCCCGGCGACGCGGTGCGGCTCCAGGTGTCCGTCGAGGCGCCGGACGAGACGGGACGCCGCTCCGTGAGCGTGTACGCGAGGACGGACGTGGCGGACGACGTCGAGCCCGGCCCCTGGACCCGGCACGCCACCGGCGTCCTCGCGCCCGCCGCGCCCGCGGCGGCCACCGCACCGGACGATCTGCGGGCCTGGCCCCCGTCCGGCGCACGCCCCCTGGACATCGACGCGCTGTACGCCTCCCTCGCCGGGCGCGGCTACGACTACGGCCCCGTCTTCCAGGGCGTACGAGCCGCCTGGCACACCGCGGACGCGACCTACGCCGAGGTGCTGCTCGCCGACGAACAGCAGGCGTCCGCCGCCGAGTTCGGCCTGCACCCCGCCCTCCTCGACGCCGCCCTGCACGCGGGTCTCATCCCGTCGGGCGAGGCGGCGGACGACACCGCGGACGCGGTCCCGCAGCTGCCCTTCGTCTGGTCCGGCGTGCGTCTGCACGCGACCGGTGCGACGGTGCTGCGGGTGCGGCTGGCCCCCGTGGGCCCGCACACCCTCGCCGTCGACGCGGCCGACGCGGAGGGGCGCCCCGTCGCCTCCGTCGCCTCGCTCGCGCTGCGCCCCGTCCCCGGCGGGGCCCTGGCCCCGGCAGGACCCGCGGCGAACGACTCGCTGTACGCGCAGGAGTGGACCACGGCGCCCGCCGCCGAGCAGGCCGCCGGCACGTCCGCCTGGTCCGTGCTCGGCGCCGACGCACCCCTCACCGCCGACCTGACCGCCGCCGTACGGTCCTTCGACGCCACCGCGGCCGTCCACCCGGACGCCGCCGCGCTGCGCGCCGCCGTCGAGGCGGGAGCCCCGGCACCGGACGTCGTGCTGCTGGCCGTCGACAGGACCGCCGAAGGCGCCGACGCGCCCGCAGCGGTGCGCGCCGTCACCCACCGGGTGCTCGCCGAACTCCAGGAGTGGGCGGGCGCGGACGCCCTGTCCGGCACCCGCCTCGTGCTCGTGACCCGCGGCGGCGCGGTGGTCGACCCCGAACAGGACGTCGCGGACCCGGCCGTGGCCGCCGCATGGGGCCTGGCCAGGAGCGTGCGCGCCGAGCAGCCCGGCAGGATCACCCTCGCCGACGTCGACACGCACGAGGCGTCCCCGGCCGCCCTGCTCGCCCACCTCGCCGCGGACACGGAGCCCGAACTCGCCCTGCGGGACGGCACGGCACGGCTCCCCAGGCTCGTCCGGGTCGAGCCGAATGAAGAACCGCAGGACACCCGGCAGGCACTGTCGGACGGCACCGTCCTGATCACCGGGGCCTCCGGCACCCTCGGCGGCCTGGTCGCCAGGCACCTCGTCACCGGCCACGGGGCCACCCGGCTCCTGCTGGCGAGCCGGCGCGGCGCCGAAGCGCCCGGCACGGCCGACCTGACGGCCGAACTCGCCGCCCTGGGCGCCGAGGTGACGGTCGCCGCCTGCGACGTCGCCGACCGCGACGCGCTCGCCGCACTCCTCGCGGACATCCCGGCCGCACACCCGCTGACCGCCGTGTTCCACACCGCGGGCACCCTCGACGACGGCACGCTCGCCGGTCTCACCCCCGAGCGGTTCGACGCCGTGCTGCGCCCGAAGGCCGACGCGGCCTGGCACCTCCACGAGCTCACCCGCGACCTGGACCTGTCCGCGTTCGTGCTGTTCTCGTCGGTGACGGCGGCCCTCGGCAACGCGGGCCAGGCCAACTACACCGCGGCGAACGGCTTCCTGGACGCCCTCGCCCGGCGCCGCCGCGCCCACGGCCTGCCCGCGACCTCCCTCGCCTGGGGGCTGTGGGGCCAGGCCACCGGCATGACGGGCCACCTGGACGCGGCCGACATCGCGCGGATGTCGCGCGGCGGTGTCGCGCCGATGACCTCCGAACAGGGCCTCGCCCTGCTGGACGCGGCGCTCGCCGCCGACAGGCCCGTCCTCGTACCGGCGAAGCTCGACCAGCAGGCGCTGCGCGCCCAGGCCGGATCCGGGCTGCTGCCCGCCGTCCTGCGCGGGCTCGTCAGGGCCCCCGCACGCCGGGCCGCGGCGGCCGCCACCACGGCGGGCGGCGCCTCCTGGGCGGAGCGCGTCGCCGCGCTCCCGGACACCGAACGGACCGCCGCCCTGCGGGACCTGGTCCGTACGCAGGTCGCCACCGTCCTCGGGCACGCCGACGCCACGTCCGTCGACGGCGCGCGCAGCTTCAAGGACGCGGGCTTCGACTCGCTGATCTCCGTCGAACTGCGCAACCGTCTGAACGCGGCCACCGGCCTCCAGCTCCCCGCCACCCTCGTCTTCGACCACCCGACGCCCGACGCGGTCGTGGCGCACATAGCCGGGCGCGTGAGCGGCACCGCCGCCCCCGTCGCCGTGCAGGGACCGAGGGCCGGGGCCGCCGACGACGACCCGATCGCGATCGTCGCCATGAGCTGCCGCTACCCCGGCGGCGTCGGCTCGCCGGAGGACCTGTGGCGCGTCGTGGCCGAAGGCGTCGACGCCGTCGGGGAGTTCCCCGAAGGACGCGGCTGGGACGCGGAGCGGCTCTACCACCCCGACCCCGACCGCGAGGGCACCACGTACGCGAAGGAGGGCGGCTTCCTCTACGACGCCGACGGCTTCGACGCGGAGTTCTTCGGCATCAGCCCCCGCGAGGCGCTCGCCATGGACCCGCAGCAGCGGCTGCTCCTGGAGACGTCGTGGGAGGCCGTCGAGCGGGCCGGGATCGACCCGCACAGCCTGCGCGGCAGCAGCACCGGCGTGTTCGCCGGTGTGATGTACGACGACTACGGCTCGCGCCTGCACACCACCCCCGAAGGGTTCGAGGGCTACCTGAACAACGGCAGCCGGGGCAGCGTCGCCACCGGCCGCGTCTCCTACACCTTCGGCTTCGAGGGCCCCGCGGTGACCGTGGACACGGCGTGCTCGTCGTCCCTGGTCGCCCTGCACCTCGCGGCGCAGGCGCTGCGCCAGGGCGAGTGCTCCCTCGCGCTCGCGGGCGGCGTCACCGTCATGGCCACGCCGAGCGTCTTCATCGAGTTCAGCAGGCAGCGCGGCATGGCCCCCGACGGACGGTGCAAGTCGTTCTCCGCCGACGCGGACGGCGCGGGCTGGTCCGAGGGCGTCGGCATGCTCCTGGTGGAGCGCCTCTCCGACGCACGCAAGAACGGCCACCCCGTCCTCGCCGTGCTGCGCGGCTCCGCCGTCAACCAGGACGGCGCGAGCAACGGCCTCACCGCGCCGAACGGCCCCTCCCAGGAGCGGGTCATCCGCCAGGCGCTGCACAGCGCGGGCCTGACCGCGTCCGAGGTGGACGCGGTGGAGGCGCACGGCACCGGCACCCGGCTCGGCGACCCGATCGAGGCGCAGGCGCTGCTCGCCACGTACGGGCAGGAGCACACGGCCGAACAGCCGTTGTGGCTCGGCTCGTTGAAGTCCAACATCGGCCACACGCAGGCCGCCGCCGGTGTCGGCGGTGTCATCAAGATGGTGACGGCGCTCCAGGCCGGGGTGCTGCCCCGCACGCTGTACGTCGAGGAGCCGTCGCCGCACGTCGACTGGTCGACGGGCGCGGTCTCGCTGCTCGCCGAGGAACAGGCCTGGCCCGAGCTGGACCGGCCGCGCCGCGCCGCCGTCTCCTCCTTCGGCATCAGCGGCACCAACGCCCACGTCATCCTCGAACAGGCCGCCCCGGAGGCGGACACCGCGCAGCCGGGCGAGGAGGAGCCGTCCGCGGCCCCGACCGCCTGGGCGCTGTCCGGGCGTTCCCCCGAGGCCCTGCGGGACCAGGCGGCGCGCCTGCACGCGCACCTCGCGTCCGACGACACGTTCCGGCCCCGCGAGATCGCCCGCACCCTCACCGCGGGCCGCACCGCCTTCGACCACCGGGCCGTGGTGCTCGGCGACGACCGGACGGAGCTGCTCGACGGCCTCGCCGCGCTGGCACGCGGCGAGCACACGCCGGGCGCGGTGCGCGGCACGAGCGCGGACCGCGGCGGCACGGCCCTGATGTTCACCGGCCAGGGCAGTCAACGCCCGGGCATGGGACGTGAGTTGTACGAGGCGTTCCCGGTGTTCGCGGCGGCCTTCGACGAGGTGTGCGCGGCGTTCGACCCGCTGCTCGGCCGGTCGTTGCGCGAGCTGGTGTTCGCGGCGGAGGGGAGTGCGGAGGAGGAGTTGCTGCACCGCACCGCCTTCACCCAGCCCGCCCTGTTCGCCGTCGAGACGTCCCTGTACCGGCTCGTCGAGTCGTTCGGGGTGCGCCCCGACGCCGTGATCGGCCACTCGGTCGGCGAGCTGACGGCGGCGCACGTGGCCGGGGTGTTCTCCCTCGCGGACGCCGCGGCCCTGGTCGCCGCGCGCGGCAGGCTGATGGACAGCGCCCAGGAGGGCGGCGTGATGATCGCCGTCCGGGCCCCCGAGTCCGACGTCCTGCCCGAACTGGCCGCCCACGAAGCCCTCGTGAGCGTCGCCGCCGTCAACGGCCCCGAGTCCACCGTCATCTCCGGTGACGCGGACGCGGTGCGCGAGATCGCCGGGCGGTTCGCCGAGCGGGGTGTGAAGACCAAGGAGCTGCGGGTCAGCCACGCCTTCCACTCGCCGCACATGGACGGCGTCCTGGAAGAGTTCCGCCGGGTCGCGCAGGCGGTGACGTACCACGAGCCGTCGATCCCCGTCGTCTCGAACGTCAGCGGCCGGATCGCGGCCGAGGGCGAGCTGACGACGGCCGACTACTGGACGGGACACATTCGCGCCGGAGTCCGCTTCCACGACGGGGTACGGGCGCTGCGCGAGCAGTCCGTCACCACCTATCTGGAGCTGGGCCCCGACCCCGTCCTGACCGCCATGGTCCGCGGCAGCCTCGGCGACGACGCCGACGGCGGCGCCCCGGTCGTGGCCGCCGCAGCACTGCGCGCCGGGCACGCCGAGGCACGGACGCTGCCGGTCGCGCTGGCCGCCGCGTACACCCACGGCACCGCCGTCGACTGGAGCACGCTGCACGGCACCGGACGCGAGAGCCGCGAGCCGCTGCCCACCTATCCCTTCCAGCACAAGCGGTACTGGCTCGACGCACCGGCCGCCGCGACCGACGCCACGGGCGCGGGACAGGACACCGTCGACCACCCGCTGCTCGGCGCCGAGGTCGAACTCGCCGAAGGGCAGGAGCTGTTGCTCACCGGACGGCTCTCCCGCGGCGCCCAGCCCTGGCTCGCCGACCATGTGGTGGCCGGACATGTGCTCCTGCCGGGCGCGGCCTTCGCCGACCTCGCGGTACGGGCGGGCGACCGGGCCGGCTGCGACCGGGTCGAGGAACTCACCCTGCACGCCCCGCTGGTGCTGCCCGACGACGGCGCGTTGCGGCTCCAGATCGGTGTCAAGGCACCCGACGCCTCCGGCGCACGGCCCTTCGCCGTGCACAGCAAGGCCGACGGCGACGGCCAGTGGATCCGGCACGCGTCCGGAACCCTCGCGGCCCGCACCCCCGAACCGGCCCTGCCCTGGGACGAGTTCACCACCGCCTGGCCGCCGTCCGGCGCACGGCCCGTCGACACCGAGGCCCTCGACGAGCGCCTCACCGATGCCGGACTCGGCTTCGGCCCCGCCTTCCAGGGGCTGCACGCCGCCTGGCAGCGGGACGACGTGCGCTACGCGGAGGTCCGCCTCCCCGAGGCGGCCGAACAGAGCGCCACGGGCACCGACGCGTACGGCATCCACCCCGCGCTGCTCGACAGCGCACTGCGGCTGCTCGCACCCGCGCAGGACACCGGAGGCACCGAAGGCGACGGCGTCAGGCTGCCCTTCTCCTTCGGCGGCGTGACGCTGTACGCGACCGGCACCACGGCGGCACGCGTCCGCATCGCGCCCGCCGAGGGGTCCGACACGTACAGCCTGCAGATCGCCGACCAGGACGGGCGGCCCGTCGCCCTCGTCGAGGAGATCGCCCTGCGCCCGCTGGACGCCGGGCAGTTGCGCGCGGCGCGGCAGAACGCGTCGGGCGGCGGCCTGTACCGGGTCGACTGGACCGCGCTCACCGAGAGCGCGGCCCCGGACCTGGCCCGATGGGCGGTGCTCGGCACGACCGCCCCGTCGCACGGCGCGGCCACCGCCTACGCCGACCTCGCCGCCCTGCGCGAGGGCCTCGCGGCCGGTGCGACGCCGCCGGACGTCCTGCTGGTCGACGCGGCCGCCGCCGACGACCACGATGCGCCCGCCGCCGTGCGCGCCGCCACCCACCGCCTCCTCGGCCTCGTCCAGGGATGGCTCGCCACCGACGGCCTCGACGGCACCCGCCTCGCGGTCCTCACCCGGCACGGCGCGGCCGTGTTCCCCGGCGAGACACCGGGCCTCGCGGCCTGTGCCGTGCACGGCCTGCTCGCCGCCGCGCAGGCCGAACACCCGGGCCGCATCGCCCTGGTCGACCTCGACGAACACCCCGACTCCGACCGGTCCCTGGCCGCCGCGGTGGCCTCCGGCGAACCGCGTACGGCCGTACGCCAGGGCATCGTCCACGCGGCCCGGCTCAGCGCGGCCGACCGCACCGCCACGGCCACCGACCCGGCGCCCGCCGCGTTCGGCCAGGACGGCACCGTCCTGGTCACCGGCGCCACCGGACTCCTCGGCGGCCTGGTCGCCGAGCACCTGGTGACCGCACACGGCGTCAAGAACCTGCTGCTCACCAGCCGCAGCGGACCGGACGCCCCCGGCGCGGCCGAACTCGTCGCGGGCCTCGAAGCGGCGGGCGCCACCGTCACCCTGCGGGCCTGCGACGCCGCCGACCGGACGGCGCTCGCCGGACTGCTCGCCGCCGTGCCGGACGACCGGCCGCTGACGGCGGTCGCGCACATCGCGGGCGTCCTCGACGACGGCGTGCTCACCGGGCTCACCCCCGAACGGCTCGACGCGGTCCTGCGCCCCAAGGTGGACGCCGCCTGGAACCTGCACGAACTCACCAGGGACCTCGGCCTCTCGGCGTTCCTGCTCTTCTCCTCGGTCGCCGCCACAGTGGGCACCGCGGGCCAGGCCAACTACGCGGCAGCCAACGCCTTCCTGGACGGACTCGCCGCACACCGGCGCGCCGAAGGACTCCCGGGCCTCTCGCTCGGGTGGGGCCTGTGGGACGAGAGCGGCGGCATGACCGGCGCCCTCCAGGACGCCGACCGCGCCCGGCTCGCCCGCTCCGGCATCGCCCCGATGACCGCACGGGAGGCGCTCGCGCTCCTCGACGCGGCCCTCGTCGCGGGCGAACCCGTCCTCGTACCCGCCAAGTTGGACCTGGCGGCGCTGCGCACCGAAGCGGCCGACGGGCGGCTCCTGCCGCTCCTGAAGTCCCTGGTGCGCGTCCCCGCGCGCCGGGCCGCGGCAGCGGCGGGCGGCACGGACGGCGCACAGCGGTCGCTGGCCGACCGGCTCGCCGCGCTCCCGGCCGACGAACGCGAGCAGACCCTGCTCACCCTCGTACGGGAAGAGGTCGCGGGCGTCCTCGGCCATGCCGACGCGCGCACCGTCGACCCCCAGCAGGGCCTGCAGGACATGGGGCTCGACTCGCTCACCGCCGTGGAACTGCGCAACCGCCTCGGCGCGGCGACCGGGCTCCGGCTCCCGACCACCCTCGTCTTCGACTATCCGACGGCCGCGGGGCTCGCCGCCCATCTGGGCGAGCGGCTGCTGCCCGACGAGCCGGGGACCGCGGTGACGGTCGCCGCGGAGATCGACCGCCTCGCCGCGGCGCTCGCCGCGGGCCCGAGCGGCCCCGAGGAGCACGCGGAGATCGGCGCCCGCCTCGCGGAGCTGCTGCGCGGCTGGCAGAGCGGCGGGGCGCCGGAGGACGATCTGTCGTCGGCCACCGACGACGAGCTGTTCGAGGCGCTCGACGAGGAGCTGGGGATGTCCGCGCTGGACTGAGCGCGGCCGCCCCCGCGGTGACAGAGCCGGCCCCCAGGACCGAGAACGGTCCTGGGGGCCGGCTCTTCGCGTGGGCGTGAGTTGACCGAGGGGCGTATGCGTACAGCCGTAGGCCCCGCACATGACTGATCCTCCGGTCCCGTGGTGGGGCCGGAGGATCAGGTCGTACGGGGGAGTGCGGAGCCGGTGCTACACCTGCTCGTGGTCCCCGGCCAGCTCACCGCTGAGCATCCGGGACAGGTCCTCAGGGGTCGGGTGGTCGAAGACCGCCGTCACGGGCAGGTCGACACCGGTCACCGCGCTCAGCTCGTTGCGCAGCTGCAGCGCCATGAACGACGAGAAGCCCATGTCCAGGAACTGCTCGTCCGCGCCCACGGCGTCGTGCGCGCCCCGGTCGAGCACGGTCGACGTACGGTCGCGCACCAGGCGGAGCAGCAGCCGTTCCCGGTCGCCCGCGGGCGACTTGGCGAGCAGCAGCCGCAGCGACTCCGGCTCCAGCGGCAGCGCGGGCAGCGCGGCACCGGAGTCGGCGTCGGACCCGGACACGTCGTCCCGGTCGTCGAGGTGCGCGGCCGCCTCGGGGAGCCGGCGCAGCAGGGGAGCGAGGGCGGACGCGCCCAGCCTCGGCGCGAGCCGCGCCCAGTCGGCGTCCACGGTGATCAGCGCGGGCGCGTCGTGCGTGGCGGCCCTGGCGAGCGCCGCGACGACCAGCGGCAGATGCACCGGGCGGACCCCGGGCTGCTCCTTGTCGTCCGGGCCGCCGTCCGTCCACGGCCCGACGGTCACGGACTTCGCGGGCAGACCGGCTGCGCGGCGCCGCTCGGCGAGTGCGTCGAGGAACGCGCCCGTCGCGAGGTCCACGGCCCGGCCGGGAGCGCCCGGGCCCGCGGTGGCGGGGGAGAGCAGGAACAGCGCGGGCACGAGACCGTCGCCGTCGGGCTGCGCGGCCAGTTCGTGCAGGGCGAGCGCGGCGGCGGTCGCGGCGTCGATGACGCGGGCCGCCTCCGCCGGGTCGAGATCGGCGAGGAGCCGGTCGCCCGCCGTCCTGCGCGCGTGCACCACGGCGGTGAGCGGCCGGTCGTCGGGCAGTCCGGCCCGCAGCTCCGTGAGCGCCGCGACATCGGTGAGGTCGCAGGTGGCGACGGTCACCTCGATGCCCAGGGCGAGGAGTTCGGCCTCGGCCTCGACGGTCAGGGCCTGCCCGGAGCCACCGGGCGACTGCACGAGCAGCACGTGCCGCGCCCCGCTGCGGGCGAGCCGGAGCGCGGCCGAGAGCCCGAGGTCGCCGGAGGCACCGGCATCCGCCGCGGCGGCCGCGGCTGCGTCCACCGTCACGAGCACCGTGCCGCCCGCGCGCTGCCGGGGCGCCGCCTTCTCGTCGCCGAGGGGCGCGTGCAGGAGACGTCGTGCGTGGCTGCCGCTGGCGCGGACCGCGAGCTGGTTCTCGCCGCCGTGCCCGGCGAGCGCGGCGGCCGCCCGGGTGGCGGTGCGCTCGCCGAGGAGGCCGGGGAAGTCGATGAGACCGCCCCACAGCTTCGGGTGCTCCAGCGCGACGGCCTGCCCGATGCCCCACAGCCGGGCACCTTCCGGGTCGCCCTCGCCGTCGGACGCGTCCACGGACACGGCGCCACGGGTGCCGATCCACAGCTTCGCCGAGGGCAGGGCGTCCGCCACTTCGCGTACCAGCTCAAGGGTGGGACCGACGCCGGAGAGCAGCGAGAGCACGCCGTCGACGGAGCCCTCGGCGTCCCGCGCGACGGCGTCGAGTACGCCGCCCTGGCCCGTGGGACCGTCCGGGCGGACCACCACGGTGGCCCGCGCCCCCGCCCGGCGCACCGCGTCGGCGGCCCACTCGGCGAGACCGTCGTCCGCGGTGCCGTCGTCCGCCGTGCCGTCGGGGCCCGTGACGATCAGCCAGTGGCCGGGGAGCGCGGGCGCGCCCGCGTCCGTGAGGCCCTCCCAGCCGGTGCGGTACCACCAGCCGCCGCTGCGCCGGTACGCCGAGAGCCGCGGCAGGATCGCCCGGAGCGCCGGGTGGTCCTCCGCGTCCAGGGCGAGTGCGTCGGTCAGCGAGTCGAGGTCGGAGTCCGTGATCGCCGACCAGAACGCGTCGTCCGCGCTGGCGCCGGAACCCGGTGTGCCGCCGGGGGCCGGTGTCTCGTCGACCGCGTCCAGCCAGTGGCGGCGCCGCTGGAAGGGGTAGGTCGGCAGGTCCACATGGCCCTCGGGCGCGCCGTCCAGGACGGTCGGCCAGTCCACGGCCGTGCCGTACGTGTGCAGCTGGGCCACGGCGGCCAGCAGGCCGGGGGCCTCCGGCCGGTCGCGGCGCAGCGCGGGCACGAACACGGCCTGGTCCGCGGCGGGTTCGGCGGGCAGGGCGGTCTGCGCGAGCGGGGTGAGCACCGCGTCGGGGCCCAGTTCGAGGAAGATCCCTGCGCCGTTCTCGCGCAGCGCGCGCACGCCCTCGCCGAAGCGGACGGTGCCGCGGGCGTGCCGCACCCAGTACTCGGGGTCGGTGAGCAGCCCGGGACCGGCGACCTCACCGGTCAGGTCCGACACCACGGTCAGCGTCGGCTCGTGGTACTCGACGGACGCGGCGACCCGGCGGAACTCGGGCAGCATCGGGTCCATCAGCGGCGAGTGGAAGGCGTGGCTGACCCGCAGCCGCTTGGTCTTGACGCCCTGCTTGCGCAGCAGTGTCGCGACCCGGCGCAGTTCCTCCGCGTCACCGGAGAGGACCGTCGCGTCGGGCCCGTTGACCGCGCCGACGGCGATCCCCTCGAACTTCTCCAGGAGCGGGAGCAGTGCCTCCTCGGGAGCCTGGGCCGCCAGCATCGAGCCGCCCGGCGGCAGTTCGCGCATCAGGCGGCCACGGGCGGTGATCAGGCGGGCGGCGTCGTCGAGCGAGAAGACCCCGGCGACATGCGCGGCGGAGATCCCGCCGACCGAGTGCCCGATGAGCTGTCCGGGACGGACGCCCCACTGCTCGATCAGCCGGTAGAGGGACACCTCAAGGGCGAAAAGGGCGGGCTGCGTCCAGTCGGTACGGTCCAGGAGCTCGGCCTCGGGGCTGCCGGGAGCGGCGAACAGCACGTCGCGCAGCGGCCGTTCGAGATGCGGGTCCAGGGTCGCGCACGTCTCGTCGAGGATGCGCGCGAACGCGGGCACCTCCTCGTACAACTCACGCCCCATGCCGGGGCGTTGGGAGCCCTGACCGGTGAAGAGGACGGCGGGCCTGGCCGCTTCGCCGGGGCGCCGGACACCGCGTACGACATCGGGTGCGCTCTCCCCGGCGGCCAGGCGTGTCAGGGCGGCGCGCAGGGATTCGGTGTCGCGGCCGACGACCGCGGCGCGGTGGTCGAACGCGGTGCGCCCGGTGGCAAGGGCGCGGGCCACGGCCGCCGGGTGCGGGTCGGGGCACGCGTCGGCGCCGGATCCCGCGGTGCCTTCGAGCAGCCGCGCCGCCTGGGCGCGCACCGCCTCCGCGGACCGGCCCGACAGGAGCCAGGGCAGCACGGCGGGCGCCGTGGATCCCGGCGTCTCCTCGGTGGGGACCGCGCGGGGCGCGGGGGCCTCCTCCACGATGACATGCGCGTTGGTGCCGCTGATCCCGAAGGAGGACACCGCGGCGCGGCGCGGCCGTTCGCCGTCGCGCTGCCACGGCCGGGCCGCGGAGAGCAGCTTCACGTTCCCCGCCGACCAGTCCACGTGCGGCGAAGGCTGCTCGGAGTACAGGCTGCGCGGCAGGACGCCGTTGCGCATGGCCATCACCATCTTGATGATGCCGCCCACGCCCGCGGCCGCCTGGGTGTGCCCGATGTTCGACTTGAGGGAGCCGAGCCAGGCGGGGCGGTCGTCGGGGCGGCCGGGGCCGTACGTGGCGATCAGGGCGCGCGCCTCGATCGGGTCGCCGAGCGTGGTGCCCGTGCCGTGCCCCTCGATCGCGTCGATCCGGTCGGCGGTGAGGCCGCTGTCGGCGAGCGCCTGGCCGATCACCCGTTCCTGGGAAGGGCCGTTGGGCGCCGTGAGGCCGTTGCTCGCGCCGTCCTGGTTGACCGCGGAACCGCGGACCACCGCGAGGACGGGGTGGCCGAGCCGCTGCGCGTCGGAGAGCCGCTCGACGAGCAGGACGCCCGCGCCCTCGCTCCAGCCCGCCCCGTCGGCGGACGCCGAGAACGCCTTGCAGCGCCCGTCGGACGCGAGCCCGCGCTGGCGGCTGAACTCGACGAACACGCCCGGCGTCGACATCACGCTGACCCCGCCCACCAGCGCCAGCGAGCACTCGCCCGCGCGCAGCGCGCGCACGGCCAGGTGCAGTGCGGTGAGGGAGGAGGAGCAGGCGGTGTCCACGGACACGGCGGGACCTTCGAGGCCCAGCGTGTACGAGATGCGGCCGGAGGCCACACTGCCCGCGCTGCCGCTGCCGATGTACCCCTCGTAGCCGTCGGGCACGGGCCGCAGGCGGCTCGCGTAGTCGTTGTACATGACGCCCATGAACACACCGGTGCCGGTGCCGCGCAGCGTGCCGGGGTCGATCCCGGCCCGCTCGATGGCCTCCCAGGAGGTTTCCAGGAGCAGCCGCTGCTGCGGGTCGGTGGCCGCCGCCTCGCGGGGGCTGAGGCCGAAGAACCCGGCGTCGAAGTCGGCGGCGTCGTGCAGGAATCCGCCCTGCCGGGTGTACGTCGTACCGACCGCGTCCGGGTCGGGGTCGTACAGCTTCTCCACGTCCCAGCCGCGGTCGGTGGGGAACGGGCCGATCGCGTCGGTGCCGTTCGCGACGAGGTCCCACAGCTCCTCGGGGCTGCGCACCCCGCCGGGGAAGCGGCAGGCCATGCCGGTGATGGCGATCGGCTCCCGGCCCCGCTCCTGGACCTCGCTCAGCCGGCGGCGGGTCTCGTGCAGGTCGACCGTCACCCGCTGCAGATAGGCGACGAGCTTGGCTTCGTTGTCGGTGGTCTCGTTGGCTGTGTTGCCCGTCACGGGCGCTCAACTCCTTTGCCGGGGCGGTCGGCGAGCAGCCTGCTGAGGAGCCCGGTCACCGCCCCGCTGTGTTCCCTCGTGAAGAAATGGCCGCCGGGCATCTCGTGCACCCGGCAGCCCGCGGCGGTGTAGCGGGCCCACGCGGCCGCCCCCTCCGGGGTGAGGAGGGGGTCGCGGGAGCCTGCGAGCACATGGATCGGGCAGGGCAGCGGCACGCTGTCGCGCGTCCACCCCGCGGAGTCGCTGCCGAGCATCAGGTCGGCGCGGAGCAGGGCGGCGGCCGTGGCCAGCCACTCCGGATAGCGCAGAACGAGGTCGGGCACCCCGCCGACCTCGATCATCCACTGGACCAGTTCCGCGTCCGACGCGCCCCGCACCGCTTCGACGGGCCGCTCCAGGTGCGGCGCGGGCATCGCGCCCACCGCGAGCAGCTCCGGTGTCCGCGCGCCCCTGCGGTGCCTGCGGTCGGCGAGCGCATGGGCGATCAGGCCGCCCATGCTGTGACCGTAGAAGGCGTGCGGCAGTTCGAGCAGCGGGCCGAGCTCCGCGTCGAGTTCGGCGACGAGCGTCCTGGCGTCGTGGTGCGCGCGCCGGTCGGCCAGGTGCTCGCGGCCGGGCAGCTGCACGGGCACGACCGCCACGTCGGCGGGGAACGCCCGTCGCCATCCGGCGAAGCTGGACGCGGCCCCGCCCGCGTGGTGGAAGCAGAGCAGCCGGATCCGGGCCGAGCTCGGGTCCGGCTGTCGTGGCAGCAGGTACGCGGTGCCGTAGGGGGCGTATCCCGCGCCGGCGGTCATGCCTCCGCCGTCACCACGCGGTAGATGTCGGCCAGGCTTCCCGACTCCAGCACCTGGGGCAGGGAGACCCGGCGGCCCGTCTCGCGTTCCAGGGCGCTGAGCAGCACGAGCAGCTGGAGCGAGTCCCAGCCGGGCAGCTGGTCGAAGCCGAGGGCCGCGTCGTCGGGGGTGACCGGCAGTCCGGTCTCGTCCCCCACCAGCTCGACGAACTCGTCAATGGTCATCACGGTCGGTTCCCTTCGGGGCCCTCGATGGATCGGGTGAGCCGGACGTGGGCGGGCGGTCCGGCGATCTCTGCCAGGTCGTGGCGGAAGACGAGCGCGTCGTCGTCTGCGTCGTCTGCGTCGTCTGCGGGGGGGCCGTCCGCGCCCGGCTGTGCCACGAAGCCGTTGCGCGGGTAGAAGTCGCGCACCTTGCCGTTCTTCGCGGACGCCCGGTAGCCGGCCACGACCTCGCGTGCGCCGTGGTCGCGGGCGTGTTCGAGCACCGCGCTCAGGCAGGCCTGCTCGATGCCGCGGGAGAACACCCGGCAGCTGAGCAGGAAGTTGTCGATGCGCCACACGGGCCCTTCGGCGGCCACGAAGACCGCACCCACCACACCGTTGTCCCCGAACCTGTCGCGGGAGCGGATGGTGAGCACATGGGCGTCGGGGGAGTCCGCGAGCGCCTCCACGTCGGTCTGCTGCAGCCGGTGCGTGGTGAGGTTGAACTGGTTGGTGCGCAGCGTGATCTGGGAGACCCTGGCCAGGTCGGCGGGGCGGGCCGCGGCCAGCTCCACGGTCACGTCCAGCTCGCGCAGATAGTCGTCGAGCGAGGAGAAGCTGTCCAGGAAGTCCTTGCGGACCAGCTCCTCGCGGTAGCGCTCGGGGCGCTTGAGGTCGTCCGTGGTGACGTCGGGGACGGCGAACCAGTCGTCCGCGAGGATGCGTTCCACGTGCAGGGCCGGATCGTCGTCCAGGTGCAGGACGGTGACCTCGGGCAGCTCCCTGCGCACCAGACCGCATTCGTACGCGCTGTCGTCGGCGAACACGAAACTGTCGATGCCCAGGTTGAGATCGGCGGCGAGCGCGCGCAGATTCTCGTGCTTGGGCGCCCAGTTGGCGACGACCCGCACGAAGTCGTCCTCGCGCAGCGTCATGTCCGGGTGCTCGCGCAGGACCTGCGTCACCGGCTCGATGTCGTTCTTGCTGACGGCGGCGAGCAGCACCCCCTGGGCGGCGAGCTGCTTGGCCGTGCGCTGCAGGGCGCGGAACGCCTCGCCGCGGTAGCTGCCCGCGACCTCGATGCCCTCGATCCCGTCGTCGCCGAGCACCCCGCCCCAGGTGGTGTTGTCCAGGTCGAGGACGAGGGCCTTCTTGGCGCGGCCCGACAACCCGCGGGCCAGATGGGCGAGTTCGCGGGCATAGCGCCCGGTGATCTCGGGGGAGAGCTGCGTCTTGGCGTACGTCCCGAGGCGGGCGTCGCGCAGCGGCAGGCCGGTGCCGAGCAGCGGCTCCAGGTCGAGGACCACCAGCGAGGGCTGGTCGGCGACCAGACGGAGCAGCCGCGCGTTGGCCTCCCGCCACACGGCGCCAAGGAGTGCCCGGTCGCGGTGGCCGACCAGTTCGGCCATCCGGTCGCGGGGCAGCGGCAGGGTGTTGAGGACCAGCGTGCCGCGCCCGACGGACGCGAACGTCGCGGCCAGCTTGGCGAGCAGCTCGACCTTGCCCGCGAGGACGCGTTCGACGTCGTCGGGGCGCCACTGGACGGGCACCTCGTCGAAGACGACGCTCGCGTCGAGCGCGCAGACCACCAGGTCGGCCCCGGCCGCGTACAGCTCGCTGCCGGGGTCGGAGAGGTCGAAGACATAGGAGTTGAAGTCGGCGACGTGCGGGCGCAACAGCAGTCCGTGCCGGGCGAGTTCGGTCGTCAGGGGCGCGACGAGCCCGGACACGACGCTGTTGCCGGTGACGGCCACGGACACCACGGGGGTGTCCGGGTGCTCGCGCAGCACGTCGTCGGCGGTGGTGCGGGCAAGGAGCTGCCCCGCGCGGCGCAGCCCGGCATCACCCGCCTCGGCGAGCAGGGCGCGCACCCGCGGGTACTCGGCGGCGAGGCGCCCCTGCCGGTGCAGCTCGGACAGTTCCTCGGACATGCGGGTCAGAGCCTTTCGAGGGCGTAGCCGGAGGCGATCCACTTGCTGGACTCGATCGCGATGCCGATGGCCCGGTCACCGGGGCCCATCTCGGCGACGGCGCGCTCGAGCTGGAGGTAGGGCAGGCCGTTGCCGGTGTTGCCGGTGTCGGCCACACAGCTGATCTCGTTCAGCGGCAGGTCGCCGAGCCTCTCCATGATCGTCCGGGTCATCTTGCCGGACAGCTGGGGCGGCAGTAGATGCGTCAACTCGCCGCGGTCCCAGTCGAGTTCGTCCAGCAGCTCGTCGAGGATCTCGGCGGCCATCTCGGGCACGTGCTGCTCGATGGCCTTGTAGTCCTCCACCGCGAACGGCCTGCCGTCCTGGTCGGTGGCGCCGAACCACTCCAGGGCCTGCCCGGGGGCCCGCCCGAGTCCGGTGAACCGGCTGACGGGGGAGCGCAGCAGCGTCGCGCCGGGGGTCGGCTCGGTGCTCAGCACCACGGCCCCCGCGCCGTCCCCGAAGAGCACCATGTTCACCAGCTCGCCCGGCGGCAGCGCGTTCAGGTCGGTCTTCGGGTCGAAGAAGCGGGCGCACAGGTCGCCGCCGATCACCAGCGCCGTGCGGTGGCCGCCCGCGAGCAGCAGGAGCCGCCCCAGCTCGATGGCCTGCACGGCACCCGAACAGCCGGACTGCACCTGGTAGGTGGGGATGTTGTTGATGCCGAGGCGGTCCGCGACGATGTTCGCGGTGGTCGGCATGAGCTGGTCGGGGGTGGCGGTGTTGAGCACCACCACGTCGATGTCGATGGCGTCGAGCCCGGCCCGTTCGAGGGCCTGGCGCGCCGCACTCTCGCCGAGGTCCGCCAGCGAGTGGCTGACCTGCCCGGACTCCAGGTCGACGGCGAGGTGCCGGGTACGGGTGCCGACGAACGCGTCGATCCACTGTTCCCAGACGTTGCCCATGCCGAAGTGCCCGGCCAGCGTCGCGTTGTCCACCGGAGGACCGGGGAGCGCGGTGCCGACCGAGAGTATGTGAATGTCTGCGACGTCCATCCTGTCGCCTCTCTCAGGGGTGGCGGGTGGGGGAGGTGGTCATGCCGACGCGGGGTCGGCGAGCATCCCGATCAGGGACTCGACGGTCCACTGCATCGTCTGCTCGACGTGTGCGGGCGAGGCGTGGACGTCGTCGAACTCGTTGAGGCGCAGCCCGCGGACGTGCTTCCTCAGCGCGTCGATGTCACCGGCGGGGATGATCTCGTCCCGCAGGCTCGCGGTGTACGCGACGGGGATCTCCAGGCCCGCGAGTTCCTCGTCGGTCAGCGCCCAGGCGCGCAGCACGTCGGGCAGCCGCTCCGGCTCGGCGCCCGTCAGACCCACGAGGGTGTCCACGGTGATCCGGGGCAGCTGCCGCTGCCACTCGGCATCGGTGAAGAAGTCGCTGACGGGCGCGCCGGTCGTGACGATGCCGCGCAGGCGCTCGTCCCGGGTCGCGGCGCGCAGCGCCAGATGGCCGCTGAAGCTGTTGGCCACGGCGTACGTCCTGGTGACGTCGGCCCGGTCGGCGACCGCGTCGAGCAGGGCGGGCAGCATCCGCCAGCCGTCGGCGTCGTACGGCAGGGTGTTCTCGCCCACGCCGGGCAGTTCGGTCACGACCATCGCCATGCCGAGCAGTTCGGCCTGGAGGAGGATCGGCGCCCACTGCTCCTTGGTGCTGACGATGCCGCCCATGACGACGAGCAGCGGCTTGCTCGCCGCCGTGTCGAGGCCGCTGGCCCACGCCGTGAATCCGCCGCCGTCCAGCGTCACTTGGACCGCCTCGATGTCGGGCTGCTGGCGGCGCCACCGCTCGAAGACGGCGAGCCGCGCCCGGTCGGCGTCCTGTCGCGCGGGCCCGTCCACGAAGGGGAAGCGGGCCATGTTGTGGCAGAGGAAGGCCAGCAGCAGCTGGGCCTCGTCGCCTTCCAGGCGCTCGGCGGCCGCCGACCACTCGTGCGCCCAGGAGCCGGGTCCCTGCCCGTCGTGGTTCACCCGCGCGAGGACCCCTTCGTACAGCTCCTGCGGCAGGTTCTGGGCCTTGGCGTGGACGGTGATGAACTGCTTGAGTTCCGCGATGTCGTTCATGATCCTTCTCCCCCTGTGGGCGCATGGCCCGCTGCGGGCTTGTAGCCCTCCAGACCGTCCTTGATCTCGCCGAGCACGTCCGCGGCCTCCGCGCCGTCGATCACGCGGTGGTCGAAGGTGAGGCTGAGCCGCATCACGGGGGCGATCACCACCTCCCCGTCGCGCACGACGGGCCGGTCGGTGATGCGGCCCACGCCGAGCGTCACGGTGGTGCCACCGACCGAGTGGAATCCGTCCACGGGCCGGTGGCCGAGCGAGGACACCGAGAAGGTGCCGAGCCGCTCCGCACGTGCCGACAGCGGTCCCACGGTGCGCCGGAAGAGCCGGCCGCCCAGCCAGCGGGGCACCTTGTGCAGGGCGCGCACGCCCGCGAACTCGGGCAGCGCGTCGAAGTCCGCGTTCCGGTAGTGGTCCACCTGGTCCTGGATCTCGTCCAGGTCCGCCCGTTCGAGACCGGGGAAGACGGCCGAGAGGACCACGCGGCGGCCGGACAGCGTCGCGTCGAGCGCGAGCTTTCCGTTGACCGACGGGTACTCGGCGACGCGCGGCCGCAGTCGGCCGTTCAGGGCCGCGTTCGCGTGCGGATGCTCCTTGAGCACCCGCGCCGTCGTGTGCAGCACATAGCTGACCACGGAGTAGCGGCGCGCATCGGTGGCCGTACTGGCGCGATGCGCGAGCACCCCGTCCATCTCGACCTCGGTGTCCAGATGGACGGGCGAGAACGAGCGGATTCCGGCCAGGAAGTAGAGGGTGTGCAGGCGCTCCCGCGCGGGTGGGGACGGACGGACGTTCGGAGTGTTCACGGAGAGGATTCCTCCCAGGCTCCCGTAGCGGCGGGCGCCTCTGGCCCGGGCCGTGTCTCCAGGAGTCTGGGGAGGATCTCTAAAGGCGACCTAACGGTCTGCTTAGCACCCATGGGCTGTGAGCCACCCCACAGCCGCTCACCCGTATGGCCGACGATCAGGCGTGGCACACTGACCTCGTACCAGAAGCAGCGCACTCCGGGGTCGGTGTAATTCCGAACCGGCGGTTACAGTCCGCGACCCGATCGCCTCCAGCGACCGGTTGACCAGGTGAAATTCCTGGACCGACGGTGAAAGTCCGGATGGGAGGCAGTGCGCGGCGGGCGGGCATCCGTGCACGCCGCCGTAGTGGCTTGTTCCTGGATTTCCAGGGGACAGGTGTCATTCCGGCGCAGGCGTCGCTCCCGGTGTGCTCGTCCGTACGTTCTGTCGTCATCGACAGGCCCCGGAGTCCGTGCCCGAAGAGGCAGGAGGACCCGGTGGCCACCGCCGTAGCCGAAGCAGCCGCCATGCAGCGCGCCATCGCGCTCGCAGCGCGCGGCCTCGGAGCTACCAGCCCCAATCCGGTCGTCGGCTGCGTCGTCCTCGACGCCGCGGGCGAGACCGTCGGCGAGGGCTGGCACCAGCGCGCGGGCGGCCCGCACGCCGAGGTGCACGCCCTGCGCGCGGCGGGAGACCGGGCCCGCGGCGGCACCGCCCTCGTCACCCTCGAACCCTGCAACCACACCGGTCGCACGGGCCCCTGCGCCCAGGCCCTCATCGACGCCGGGATCGCCCGCGTCGTCTATGCGGTCGGCGACCCCAACCCCACCGCGACCGGCGGCGCGCAGACCCTGCGTGCGGCCGGGATCGACGTGGCGCAGGGCCTGCTGGAGGCCGAGGCCGCCGAGGGGAACGCCGCCTGGCTGACCTCCGTACGGCTCGGTCGCCCCCACGTCACCTGGAAGTACGCCGCCACGCTCGACGGCCGCACCGCCGCCGCCGACGGCACGAGCCGCTGGATCACCTCCGCCGAGTCCCGCGCCGACGTGCACCGGCTGCGCGCCGCGTGCGACGCGGTCGTCGTGGGCTCCGGCACCCAGCGCGCCGACGACCCGCACCTCGCCGTGCGCGGCATCGAGGGCGCGACCCAGCCGCTGCGCGTCGTCGTCGACACGAACGGCACGGCGGTCACGCCCGGCGCCCGCGTCCTGGACGACGCGGCACCCACCCTGATCGCCGTCGCCGACGACGCCACTCCGGCGTACACAGCCGACGACATGGTCCGACTCCCGCGCGCGGAGGGCGGGTTGGACATTCCAACCCTCCTCGACGTGCTCCACGCGCGCGGGGTGCGCTCCGTGCTCCTCGAAGGCGGCGCGACGCTCGCCGGGGCCTTCGTCGCCGCCGGCCTCGTCGACCGCGTCGTCGGCTACCTCGCCCCCGTCCTGCTCGGCGCGGGCCCCGCCGCCCTCACCGGCGGCGGAATCACGACCATCACCGAAGCGTTGCGGCTCGACATGGGCGAGACCGTCCGCATCGGACCCGATCTGCGCATCACCGCGAACCTCGTAGCGAAGGAGCACTGAAGTGTTCACCGGAATCGTCGAAGAGCTGGGCGAGATCACCGCCGTCGAGAACCTCCCCGACGCCTCCCGCTTCCGCCTGCGCGGCCCCGTCGTCACCGAGGGCGCCAAGCACGGCGACTCCATCGCCGTCAACGGCGTCTGTCTGACGGTCGTGGAGCACGAGGGCGACGAGTTCACCGCCGATGTGATGGCCGAGACCCTGAACCGCTCCAGCCTCGGCGCGCTCACGGTCGGCTCCCGCGTCAACCTGGAGCGCCCCACCTCGGTCGGCGCGCGCCTGGGCGGGCACATCGTGCAGGGACACGTTGATTCGGTCGGCACCGTCCTCGAGCGCAAGCCGTCCGAGAACTGGGAGATCGTCAAGGTCTCGCTCCCCGCCGACCTGTCCCGCTATGTCGTGGAGAAGGGCTCCATCACGGTCGACGGCGTCAGCCTCACCGTCGTCGACGCGGGCCCCGACCACTTCACCATCAGCCTCATCCCCACCACCCTCGCGCTGACCACGCTCGGCATCAAGCAGCCCGGCGACCCGGTCAACCTCGAGGTCGACATCATCGCCAAGTACGTGGAGCGCCTCATCGGCGACCGCGCCCAGGTCCCGGGTCGGGAGGCCACCCAGTGAACTGGCTCAACTCCGAAGCCTTCACGGCCTTCGACCAGCACATCATGTGGTCCGACATGATCGGCAACACCATCGGCCTGATCGCCCTCGCGCTCGGCTGGCGGCGCTCGATCTGGACCTGGCCCGCCCAGTTCCTGTCCGGCGTGATCCTCGTCGCCGCGTACGCCTCCGCACAGCTGTCCGGCGGCGTCGGCAAGCAGCTCCTCGTCATCGGCGTCGCGCTGTGGGGCTGGCGGCAGTGGACCCGCGGCAGACAGCAGGCGCAGGACGGCTCCATCGCCATCCGCTTCGCCACCTGGAAGGAGCGGGGCATCCTGCTCGCGGGCACCGCCGCCGGCACGCTCGCGGTCGGCGCCCTGTTCGCCGCCGTCCCCTCGCTGTCCTGGAACCCCTGGCCGGACGCCTACATCTTCGTCGGCACGCTCGCCGCGATGGTCGCCCAGGCCCGCGGGCTCGTCGAGTTCTGGTTCGCCTGGCTGCTCGTCGACGTGGTCGGCGTGCCCCTCGCCTTCAGCAGCGGCCTGGCCTTCTCCGGCCTGGTCTACGTCGTCTACCTCGCCCTCGTCCTCTGGGGCCTGCGCGACTGGTGGCTGCGCTCCCGCGCGGCGGCCTCGCAGCCCGTCATGGAAGGAGCCCCGGCATGACTGTGGCACCCCTCTGGTACAGCACCGACAACGCCGAAGACCTCTCCCTCGACCCCGTCGAGCAGGCCATCCGCGACATCGCGGCGGGCCGCCCCGTGGTCGTCGTCGACGACGAGGACCGCGAGAACGAGGGCGACCTCGTCATCGCCGCCGAGAAGGCGACCCCCGAGATCGTCGCCTTCATGATGAGCGAGTGCCGCGGCCTGATCTGCGCGCCCATGGAGGCCGACGAGCTCGACAGGCTCCGGCTCCCGCAGATGGTCGACCACAACACCGAGTCGATGAGCACGGCCTTCACCGTCACCGTCGACGCCTCCGGCGCGCACGGCGTGAGCACCGGCATCTCCGCCGCCGACCGCGCCACCACGCTCCGGCTCCTCGCGGGCGGCGAGGCGGGACCGGACGACTTCGTGCGCCCCGGACACATCTTCCCGCTGCGCGCCAAGCCCGGCGGCGTGCTCGTGCGGGGCGGCCACACCGAGGCCGCCGTCGACCTCGCCAGGCTCGCGGGCCTGCGCCCCGCCGGGGCCATCGTGGAGATCGCGGGCGAGGACGGCAAGATGCTCCGCCTTCCCGAGCTGGTCCCGTTCGCCCGCAAGCACGGCCTGACGATCATCTCCATCGAGGACCTGATCGCCTACCGCCGCTCATCGGAGCCGACCGTCCGCCGCGAGGCCGAGGTCAACCTGCCCACCGCCTTCGGCGACTTCACGGCGTACGGCTACCGCTCCACGGTCGACGGCGTCGAGCACGTCGCCCTCGTCCACGGCGACATCGGCGACGGCGACGACGTGCTTGCCCGGCTGCACTCCGAGTGCCTGACCGGCGACATCTTCCACTCCCTGCGCTGCGACTGCGGGCCCCAGCTGGAGGCCTCCATGCGGCGCGTCACCGAGGAGGGCCGCGGCGTCATCGTCTATCTGCGCGGCCACGAGGGGCGCGGCATCGGCCTGCTCTCCAAGCTGCGCGCGTACGAACTCCAGGAGCGCGGCAGCGACACCCTGGACGCCAACCTGGAGCTCGGCCTGCCCGCCGACTCCCGCGACTACGGCGCGGGCGCGCGGATCCTCGACGACCTCGGCGTCCGCAGCGTCCGCCTGATGACCAACAACCCCGACAAGACCGCCGCCGTGCTGCGGCACGGCCTGAAGGTCACCGGGCGCGAGCCCATGCCGGTCAAGGCCGGCGAGCACAACCTCCGGTACCTGCGCACCAAGCGGGACCGGATGGGCCACGACCTGCCCTGGCTCGACACCCCCGGTGTCTCGCCCTGCGGCAACCAGTAGTCCCGTACCAGCAAGCGACGTACACACACCACGAGAGCGACCAGGAGAAGCGCGTGAGCGGCAAGGGTGCACCCGAACTGAGTGTGAAGAACTGCGGCGACCTGCGGGTCGCGGTGATCGCCGCGCAGTGGCACGAGAAGGTCATGGACGGCCTCGTCGACGGCGCCCTGCGCGCCCTGCACGAGCTCGGCATCAGCGAGCCGACGGTCCTGCGCGTGCCGGGCAGCTTCGAGCTGCCGGTCGTCGCGAAGGTCCTCGCCGGACGCGGCTACGACGCGATCGTCGCGCTCGGCGTCGTCATCCGCGGCGGCACCCCGCACTTCGAGTACGTGTGCCAGGGCGTGACGCAGGGCCTCACCCAGGTCTCCGTCGACACCGGGGTACCGGTCGGCTTCGGCGTCCTGACCTGCGACACCGAGGAGCAGGCCCTGGACCGCGCGGGCATCGAGGGATCCCGCGAGGACAAGGGGCACGAAGCGGTCACCGCGGCCGTGGCCACCGCGACCACGCTCCGTACCATCTCCGAACCCTGGCGCTGAGCGGCGCCGCGCGGGCGCGTAGAGTGAACGGCATCATGTCCAAGAAGACTTTCGAGGAGCTCTTCACCGAGCTCCAGCACAAGGCCGCCAACGGCGACCCCACGACCTCCCGCACCGCCGAGCTGGTCGACAAGGGCGTCCATGCCATCGGCAAGAAGGTCGTCGAGGAGGCCGCCGAAGTCTGGATGGCCGCCGAGTACGAGGGCAAGGAAGCCGCCGCCGAGGAGATCTCCCAGCTCCTGTACCACGTACAGGTGATGATGGTCGCCCGCGGCATCTCCCTCGACGACGTGTACGCCCACCTCTGAGCCCCGCGTCACCGGCTCGTCCAACTCACCCATCACGCAAAGGAATCCGACCTCATGCTGCGCATCGCCGTCCCCAACAAGGGTTCACTGTCCGGACCTGCGTCGGCGATGCTCCATGAGGCCGGATACCAGCAGCGCAAGGAATCCAAGGAACTCGTCCTGGTCGACCCGGACAACGAGGTCGAGTTCTTCTATCTGCGGCCCAAGGACATCGCGATCTATGTCTCGGCCGGCAAGCTCGACATCGGCATCACCGGACAGGACCTCCTGATCGACTCCGGGGCCAACGCCGAGACCATCCTGCCGCTCGGCTTCGCCCGCTCCACCTTCCGCTTCGCCGCCAAGCCCGGCACCGCGAACGGCATCGAGGACCTGGCGGGCAAGACCGTCGCCACCTCCTACGAGGGCATCGTCGCCAAGCACCTCGCCGAGCAGGGCGTCGACGCCTCCGTCGTCCACCTGGACGGCGCCGTCGAGACCGCCATCGAGCTGGGCGTCGCCCAGGTCATCGCGGACGTCGTGGAGACCGGCACCTCCCTGCGCAACGCGGGCCTCGAGGTCTTCGGCGAGCCGATCATGAAGTCCGAGGCGGTCGTCATCCGCCGCTCCGGCGCGGGCACCGACGACGCCGTGCAGCCGAAGGTGGAGCAGTTCCTGCGCCGCCTCCAGGGCGTCCTGGTCGCCAGGTCGTACGTGATGATGGACTACGACTGCCGCGCCGAGCACCTGGAGCAGGCCGTCGCCCTCACCCCGGGCCTGGAATCGCCGACGATCTCCCCGCTGCACAACGAAGGCTGGGTGGCCGTCCGCTCGATGGTCCCGGCCAAGGAGGCCCAGCGGATCATGGACGACCTGTACGCCATCGGTGCACGGGCCATCCTGACCACCGCCATCCACGCCTGCCGCCTCTGACCCGGCAGGAGACCCCCGCCATGTCCGACGTTTCCGCACCGCCCGCCCTGCCCGTCACCTTCCGGCCGACGCGCACCCGGGCCGTCCTGCTCACCGCGGGCGCCGCGATGTTCGTGGTCCTCACGGTCATCGCCTTCCTGCTGCCCACGCTCAGCCCGGGGGAGCGCACCAGCTTCGTCTTCACCGGCGCGCTGCTGTGCGGTGTGCTCGTGCTGCTCAGCAGGCCCAAGGTCGTCGCCGACGAATCCGGCGTCACCGTCGTCAACATCGCCACCAGCAGGCGCCTCGCCTGGGCCGAGATCGTGCAGGTCAATCTCCGGCCCGGCGACCCCTGGGTGTTCCTGAACCTCAGCGACGGCACCAGCCTGCCCGTGCTCGGCATCCAGCCGGGCATCGCACGGCAGCAGGCCATCGGCGACGCCCGCGCCCTGCGCGCGCTCGCCGACGCCCGGACCGCTCGCGGGGACTGACGCTCCGCGCCCGGTCTTGATTAATCTGGTGGCGGGGCACGCATGGTGTGCCGCCCCGCCCCTGACGGGCCCGCCCGGCCCCCAGGGGCTCCTGCTACCCGAGGAGTGACTCCCTCCGGCGATGGACGGATCGTCCTGTAGTACCTGCGCCGCCCCCTCCCGACATACCGGGACCGGCACGACCGGGGAGGCGGCGGCATGACAGTCCCCCTGCTGCTTCTCGGGGCGGCATTCCTGCTGATTCTCGCCAACGGCTTCTTCGTGGCGGCCGAGTTCGGCCTCGTCACCGTCGAACGCCCGGAAGCGGAGAAGGCCGCGGCCGACGGCGACCGTCGGGCCCGCACAGTCGTCAGTTCCCTCAAGGAGCTGTCCTTCCAGCTCTCCGGCACCCAGCTCGGCATCACCATCACCTCGCTCGTCGTCGGCATGCTCGCCGAACCGGCCCTCGCGCATCTGCTCGCGGGCCCGTTCACGGCGACCGGCATCCCGGAGGGCGCCGTCGGCGGTGTCTCCGTGGTCGTCGGCATGCTGCTCGCGTCCGCCGTGCAGATGGTGATCGGGGAGCTGGTGCCCAAGAACTGGGCGGTGTCGAGGCCGCTGCAGGTCGCGCGGTTCGTCGCGGGCCCGCAGCATGTCTTCGCGCGCCTCTTCCGCCCGGTGATCTCCCTCCTGAACAGGGTCGCCAACCGCCTGGTGCGCGCCCTCGGGGTCGAGCCCGCCGAGGAGCTGGCCTCCGCCCGCACCCCCGGCGAACTGGTCTCCCTGGCCCGGCACTCGGCGCAGGCCGGTGCCCTGGAGCAGGACACCGCCGACCTGTTCGTCCGCACCCTCTCGCTAGGCGAGCTGACCGCGCAGCACGTCATGACGCCGCGCGTGAAGGTCAGCGCCCTGCAGTCGTCGGCGACCGCCGAGGACGTGGTGAACCTGACCCGCGCCACCGGTCTGTCCCGCTTCCCGGTCTACCGCGAGCGGATCGACGAGATCGTCGGCATGGTGCACCTCAAGGACGCCCTCGCGGTGGCCGCCCACGAGCGCCTGCGGACCCCCGTGAGCCGGATCGCGCAGTCGCCCCTGCTCGTCCCGGAGACCCTGCCCGTGCAGCCCCTGCTGGAGCGGCTGCGCAGCGAGCAGCCCATCGCGGTCGTCGTCGACGAGTACGGCGGCACGGCGGGCGTCGTCACCCTGGAGGACATCGTCGAGGAACTCGTCGGCGAGGTCCGCGACGAGCACGACCTGCACGATCTGCCCGAGCTCTGCGTGGCGCCGCCCGAGGACGGCAGGCCCGCGTGGGACGCCGACGGCAGCTGCCGGATCGATACGCTCCGGCGTATAGGACTCGACGTGCCCGAGGGGCCGTACGAGACCGTGGCCGGACTCGTCGCCGGTCTGCTCGGGCGCATCCCCGCCCCCGGCGACCGGGCCGAACTCCCCGGCTGGCGGCTCGCGGTGCGCCAGGTCGGGCACTACCGCGCCGAGCGGGTCAGGATCGTCGCCATGTCCGAGGCCCCGGCCCACGCCGCCGTCGCGGAGGCGGTCCGATGAGCCTGCTCCAACTCCTGTTCGCCGTCCTGCTCGTGCTGGCCAACGGCTTCTTCGTGGGCGCCGAGTTCGCGCTCGTCTCCGTACGCCGCAGCCAGATCGAGCCCCTGGAGTCCAAGCGGGCCCGCCAGGTCCTGTACGGCCTCGAGCATCTGCCGCAGATGATGGCGGCCGCCCAGTTCGGCATCACCGTCTGCTCGTTGACGCTCGGCGCGGTCGCCGAGCCGACCGTCGCGCATCTCCTGGAGCCGCTCTTCGAGGCGGCCCATCTGCCCGCGGGCATGATCCATCCGCTCGGCTATGTGATCGCGCTCGCCGTCGTCGTCTTCCTCCACCTCGTCATCGGCGAGATGGTCCCGAAGAACCTCGCGATGGCGGCGCCGGAGAAGACCGCGCTCTGGTTCAGCCCCGGCCTGGTCGCCTTCGCGCGGCTGTGCCGTCCGGTGACGGTGGCGCTCGGCGCGTGCGCCAGGGTCGTCCTGAAGCTCTTCGGCGTCGAGCCGAAGGACGAGGTCGAGGCGGTCTTCACCAGTGAACAGCTGAACCGTCTGGTCGAGGACTCGGGCCAGGCGGGCCTGCTCGACCCCGAGGAGCAGGAGCGCCTGGAGGACGCCCTGGAGCTGGGCTCGCGCCCGGTGACGGACGTGCTGCTCGACCGTGCGTCACTGGTGACCGTGGGCCCCTCGGTCACCCCGGGCCAGGTCGTCGAACTCACCGGGCGCACCGGCTACTCCCGCTTCCCGGTCCGCGCGGAGAACGGCGCCTTCATGGGCTACCTCCACGTGAAGGACGTACTGGACCTGGAGGAGACGGACCGCGCCGTGCCGCAGCAGGTCTGGCGGCCGATGACGACCCTGCGGGCCGAACTCCCGCTGGACGACGCCCTGACCGTGATGCGCCGCGCCGCGACGCATCTGGCGCAGGTCGCTGACGCGTCGGGCAAGGTGCTCGGCCTGGTCGCCCTCGAAGACGTCCTGGAACTCCTGGTCGGCGAGGTCCGCGACCCGGCGCACCGGGTCGCGGTGCCCCGCAAGGCCCAGGAGGCACGCGACGGCGCCCTGGTGGGCTGAGGCCCCGGGGCGGGGCCCCGCGCAGCGCGTCCTCAGATGCCGGACGGGTTCTGCGGCCCCCGCCCCGAGAGCACCTCGCCGTACGCCTGCATGAGGTCCGGCAGGCGCAGCGTCGACAGGTCGTCCCTGTCCGGCTCGCCCGGGTAGCCGGACAGGCGCAGATCGCGGTAGGCGCAGCTCTTCTCGTACAGGGTGCGCAGGAAGCGGCCGTTGCCCAGCTCGTCGATCCACGCCTGGTCGACGACGTGCCCGCTGATGGAGCGCAGCTCGTCGAGGGCCTCCTCGTCCCACACGTCGCCGTTGTCGGCCGCGAGGACCTCGCCGATGGAGGTGAGCTCCAAGGGGCGGTACGAGGGGAAGTCGACGCGCGTCGTGAAGCGTGAGGACAGGCCGGGGTTGGCGGCGAGCAGCCGGTCCATGCCCTCGGGGTAGCCGGCGAGGATCACGACGAGGTGGTCGCGGTTGTCCTCGGCGCGCTTGAGGAGGACCTGGAGGGCCTCGTCGCCGTACGCGTCGCCCTTGCCGTAGCCCGAGTTGGACAGGGCGTACGCCTCGTCGACGAAGAGGACGCCGCCGATCGCGGAGTCGATCAGTTCGTTGGCCTTCACGGCGGTCTGGCCCAGATACTCGCCGACCAGATCGGCGCGCTGCGCCTCCACCAGATGGTCGCCGCCGAGCAGTCCGAGTGCGTAGAAGACCCGGCCGAGGATGCGGGCCACGGTGGTCTTGCCGGTGCCGGAGGGGCCGGAGAAGACGAAGTGTCGTTTCGGCGGCTGGACGGGCAGGCCCTGGGCGGCCCGAAGCCGCGCCATGTTCAGCTGCGCGGACAGCGCCTTGACCTGTCGCTTCACCGGTTCGAGGCCGACCATGCCCTCGAGTTCGGCGAGCGCGGCCTCCAGGAGCGCGGGGTCGGTGGGGCCCGACGGCAGCTGCGGCAGGCCCGCCTTGATCGGGATGATCGCCTTCTCGCGGACCGTGTCGGATGCGGAGGGCCCGGAGGGAGCGGCAGATCCGGGTGGGCCCGTGGGGCCCGAGGATCCGGGCGGCCCGCCGCCCGGCGGCGGTTCGGGGTCGGTGACCTTCAGGTCGCGGCCCTCCGCGCCGAACAGCGGCTCGATGCCCTCGGGCCCCTCGAGGAGATCGGGGCCCGCCCCGGCCAGGCTGATCGCGGCGGCCAGGTCGGCCGCCTCGTCGTACCCGTCGCCCTCGGCGATCGCCGCGAGCCGCGCGGAGGTGTCCATGAACGCGGGATCCACCCGGTGCACGGCGCGGTACAGCGGCAGGGCCGCCGCCGAGCGCCCGGTGCCCTCGTGCGCGCGGGCCAGCCAGTAGCGCAGCTCCTTGCGCTGCGGCTGCTCGCTGCGGCAGCGCATCAGGGCGGCGGACAGGAGCGGTTCGGCCTGTCCGTACATCTCCAGGCGCACCCGTGCCATGCCGCCGAAGAGCCCCGCCTCGATGCCCAGCATCGGGTCGTCGATCAGCGGGTCGGTGTGTCGGACCAGCTGCTCCCAGTCCTTGACCAGGTAGGAGCGGCAGGCGTGCAGAAAGCGCACCTGCGGGTCCGCGTCGACGGGCGGCAGGCCCGCGAGCGCCCGGTCGAGCTCGGGCACATGGCGTCCGTCCAGCCAGTGCGAGGCGTGCGCGAGCAGCAGGTCGCGGGTGCTCTCCAGGACGGGCTGGACCCACCATCCCAGCCAGTACCAGGAGTTGAGGGTCCTGGTGTGCCGGGCGCGCTGCTCCCCGAACCGGTCCCTGTGCTGGAACATCCGCAGTAAAGCCGTCGTCGTGTCGATGCGCAGCGCGTGCAGCCCGAGCCAGCCGTCGGCCATCCCGGGATCCATCCGTACCGCGGTGCGGAACTCCTCCTCCGCCTGCGGATAGGCGCCCATCGTGTAGGCGTCGACGCCCCTCAGCCAGGCGAGGTCGGCCGGGGCGGGTGAGCCCACCGCGTCGAAGTCCATCACGTCCCCCACAAACCGTGCCCCCGTGTGCGTACCGCCGGGTGGTGCCCGTCGGCCACTTCGCTGAACCGCCGTGCTGCGGACGGGAGTTGATCCGGTGCGCAGAGCTGCAGCCGTCCGAAAGGCGCACCGAGTGGCATCGTACCTGCGGGGGAGCGGTCGGCCGTAGGGTGCCGCACCGCGGGATCGGCCGCGCGGGGCCGGAAAGCAGGGGGTCCGATGGTGACCGAGGGTGAGCGAATGGCCGCTGGCGGCGTCCGAAAATCGGGCCCCGGAGGCAGAACGAAGCCCCCGATCACGGGGGAACAACCGGGGGCTTCGCGTCTGCGGGCGGCCTCGTAAGACCGCACATTCAGAACGTAAGTCCTGTAAGGCCCCTGGGTCAAGCCGAGTTGGGGCACTCGCCGAAACTCGCAGGGCCAAGTGGAAGTGGTTTTCCGGGGGTTCAGCGGACCGCCGATGATCCTTAACTCTGTGTGACGACTTGGGTCCCGACTGGCGTCTCAGTGGGGCCCTGAAGCAACTCGTATCCCTCTGGGCCCTGTCGCACCAAAAGATGCGCGAACGGCCGTGAAGGATCCTCGGAGAAGTGCCGGCGTTCCCTGGGCTCCCAGCCGTCCCAGAACTCACTCTGGACCGCCCCGTCCCGGTGGCGGCCCCTCGCCCAGGCCTCCTCGCGCGGCACATCCATCCACATCAGCTGGGCGAGGTGCGGGCGCAGCGCCGCACGGCCCGCGCCGACCCCCTCGACGATCACCACGGGGGCGGGCGGCAGCACCTGATCGGCGGGTCCGAAGTGGCGCTCGTGCCAGTCGTACGCCGCATAGTGCGCCGTCTCGCCCCGTTCGAGCGGCGCGAGGACCTGCCGCCGCAGCCGCTCCGTCCAGTCGAACAGCGCGTCGTGGCTCGCGATGTCGTCGAGCCGCAGCACGGGCGCCCCGCCGAGCGCGTCGGCGAGCCCGCGCGCGAACGTCGACTTCCCCGAGCCCGCGTGCCCGTCCACGGCGATCAGCCGGACCGGGCCGCAGGAGGGCGGCAGCCGGCGCAGGGCGTCGGCGAGGCGGGGGAGCGCGGCGTGCGGTCCTGGGCGCGGGTGCGGTCGCGGGTGCCTGGTCATGACCCGCAAGCGTACGACCGCGGAAGCAGGTGTTCCGCGCGCCGCCGCAGGTCATGCCATTGGTAAAGGCCAATAATGATGCGCGCGGCAGTGCCCGAAGCGCTGGCAGAAGTCGGCCGGGACCGGCCATAGTTGGCCCACTTCCGTGCACCTGTTCCGACCCTTCCGGCACCCCGCCGGAGACCACGTCGACTGGGGGTCCCGCCATGGACCGAGCTGACCGAGCAGATGACATGTCCCGCAGAACCGTGCTCACCACGGCGGCCGCGGTGGCCGCCCTCGCGGTGACCGCGAGCCCCGCCCTGGCAGGCGCGGGGTCCGCCGCCCGCCCGCCGCGCGCGGACCGGCTCGTGGACAACCGCTTCTGGACCTCGTACGAGGACTGGCGCGAAGGCACCGCCGAGGGCACCACCGCCGTCGCCGGGAGCCGCCCCGGCCTGCGGATCGCCAAGGCCGCGGGCCGCACCGACTACACCGACCCGCACACCGGCAGGACCGCCACCTGGGAGTACGCCCGGTGGACGGCGCCCGTGCACCGCTCCACCGTGCCCGCGACGGAGGCCATCGCCTCCTGGAACGCGCGCACCCCGAAAGGCACCTGGCTCCAGGTCGAGCTGCGGGGCACGTACTCCGACAAGACCAAGACCCCCTGGTACGTGATGGGCCGCTGGACCTCGGGCGACGACAAGGAGACCGACATCCGGCGGACCTCGGTCGACGACCAGACCGACGGCAAGTCCACCGTCTGGACGGACACGCTCTCCCTGAACGACACGACCACGAGCCTGCGGATCACCTCCTACCAGCTGCGCCTGACGCTGTACCGCACGCCGGGCAGCACCGCGACCCCCACGGTCTGGCGGCTCGGCGCGATGGCCTCCGCGATCCCCGACCGCTTCACGGTCCCCGCGTCGTCCCCGGGCCTCGCCAAGGAACTGACGGTCCCGCGCTACTCGCAGGAGATCCACGCGGGCCAGTACCCGGAGTACGACAACGGCGGCGAGGCCTGGTGCAGCCCCACCTCCTCGCAGATGATCATCGAGTACTGGGGACGCAAGCCCACCGCGGAGGACCTCGCCTGGGTCGACCCCTCCTACGCCGATCCACAGGTCTGCCACGCGGCCCGCTTCACCTTCGATTACCAGTACGAGGGCTGCGGCAACTGGCCGTTCAACGCGGCGTACGCGGCCACGTACCGGGACCTCCAGGGCGTCGTGACCCGCCTCGCCTCCCTCACGGAACTGGAGTCGCTGATCGCCGCGGGCATCCCGGCCATTACGTCCCAGTCCTTCCGCAAGGAGGAACTGACCGGCGCCGGCTACGGCACGGCGGGCCACCTGATGACGGTCATCGGCTTCACCGCGACCGGCGACGTGATCGCCAACGACCCCGCGTCCCCGTCCGACCCGGCGGTGCGCCGCGTCTACAAGCGGCGCGAGTGGGAGAACATCTGGCTCAGGACCAAGCGCTACAACGCCTCGGGCAAGGTCGTCTCCGGCACGGGCGGCGTCTGCTACCTGTACTTCCCGACGAAGCTCTCGACCGCCCAGCGCAAGGCGCTCGCGGCGGTCGGGATCCGCTGACGCGAGCGACGCGAAGCCCCCTCCGCCGCCGGCCGGGGAGGGGGCCTCGCCGCCCTGGCGGCCGGACGGCGGGCACCTGCGCCGACCTGCGCGGCGCCCGCCCACCCCTCACCTGGCCGGGTCCACCACCCAGTCCGGGTGTCCCGGCATCGGCGGGGTCTTGGCGCCGTAGAGCCACGGGTGCAGGAAGCCGTCGAGGTCCTCGCCCGCGACCTTCGACGCCAGGTCGACGAAGTCCTGCGTGCCCGCCGTACGGCCCTTGAACTCGGTCACCCACGCGCGTTCGATCTTCCGGAACGTGGCGTCGCCGACCTTCTCCCGCAGCGCGTACAGGACCAGCGCGGAACCGTCGTACCGCATGCGCTTGAAGAGGTTCGGCTCGGTCGGCTCCGCGGGCGCGCCGTAGTCGCGCCGCCACTGGTCGTGGGCCTGGTAGGCGGCCTTCATGGTGGCCTCGAAGTTCTCGCCGCCGTGCCCCTCGGAGTACAGCCGGTCGTAGAAGCGGGCGTGCCCCTCGCTCACCCACAGGTCGGACCAGCTCTTGAGGGCCACGCTGTCGCCGAACCACTGGTGGGTCAGCTCGTGCACCATGTTCCGCTCGGCGTCGACCTGGTTGCCGAGCAGGTCGGCCTTCGGGACGAGCGAGAGCGTCTGCGTCTCCAGTGCCACGCCGAGGTCGGTGTCGCCGACGAGGATGCCGTAGCGGTTGAAGGGATAGGGGCCGAGCCGCTCCTCGAGCCACTTCAGGTGGTCGGGGGTGAGTTTGCGGTACGCGGCCGTCGGTTCGACCAGCGCGTCGGGGACGACGTCACGCAGCGGAAGGCCACCGGGGCCCTCGCCGTCGACCAGCTGGAACTTGCCGACCGCCAGCTGCACCAGCTGCGTGGAGAGCGGCTGTTCGGAGTCGTACGTCCAGCGGACCCGGCCGTCGGGGCGCTCGGTGCGCGAGACCAGCCTGCCGTTGGCGACGGCCGTGCGGTCGCCCGGCGTGGTGATGCGGAAGGTGATCGGCGCGCGCTGGCTCGGGTGGTCGTTGCCGGGGAAGATCAGCCGGGCGCCGTTCGGCTGGGGGTAGAGCACGGTGCCGTCGGGCGTGGGGATCCAGCCGTAGTCCTCGATCGCGTCGTCGCGGTGCCTGGTCTGGGTCGGGTCGGCGGTGTAGCTGACCTTGACGGTGAACGAACCGCCCTTGGCTATCGGGGACTTGGGCGTGACGGTCAGCTCGTCGCCGGTGCGGGAGGTGGCGGCCGGGGAGCCGTTGACCGTCACCTTGTGCAGGGTGTTGCCGCCGAAGTCCAGGTTGAAGCGGGAGAGCGCCTGGGTGGACCGCGCCTTGATCGTCGTGGTCGCCTCGAAGGGCGTCTTCGGCGCCTGCCAGTCGAAGTCCAGGTAGTAGCGCTCGACCCGGTAGCCGCCGTTCCCGTCGAGCGGGAAGAGCGGGTCGCCGAGGCCGGGCGCGCCGGGCGACGGCTTCTCCGCGGTGGCCGGTGCGGCCTGCGATACCGGTGCGGTGAGGGCGGCAGCGGCGGTGATCGCGGCCGCGAGGGCGAGCCGCGCTCTGCGGCGGGGCATCGTCCGGTTCGTGCTCATCGGGAACCTCTCGGTCGTACGGTGCACGGGCGAACGGACGGGGGAGATACCCCGTCGTGGGTACTTAGACGCGCGGCCATCCGTCCGAGTTGTGGGGTGACCAAGGTCTCTCCCGCGGGAGTGCCTCCTGCTGGCAAGGTGGAGGGGGTCCCGCGGGGGGAAGTCACCGCGAGGGACCCCGTGGGGGAGCCACTGCCAGACACACGTCAGCGAGAAGACATGACTGCGACCTCTGCCACCGCCGTCCGCGCCAAGGCCCGCACCGGCGGTCCCAAGGACGACGGGCCGAAGCTCCTGGAGCACCTCGCGGGCTGGACCCTCGTCGTCGTCCTCGCGATGCTCGTCACGCAGGCCGGTCTGCTGTGACCCCGCTCGCGTAGCCGTCGTCGTCCAGACCGGCCCGCCAGTGCCGCCCCGGCACGCCCACCAGGCCGTACAGCCACCGCACCGGCGAGCGCCCGTGCAGCAGCGTGACCCCCGCGAGCACCGCGAACAGCGGCAGCCCGAGCCACCCGCCGACGAGGCGCACCAGCACGCTGGCGAGGACGGCGCCGAGGAACGGCAGCCCGTAGACCCCGGCCGCCGCGATCGCGATGCCGAGGATCCGCGGCACCTTGCGGTCCTCGTCGGCGCCCGGCAGCGACCACCCCTCCATGAGCCAGCCGATCTCGGTCATCAGCATCGTGCCGATCACGGCGGCGCCGAAGAGCAGCAGCGCGAGGAACGTCCCGGACGTCAGGAAGTCCAGGGCGTGATTGACGACGCTGTCCTTCGGCCAGTCGGCGAAGTCCTTCGCGCCGGGGGAGAGGAAGCGCTCGTAGCCGCTGCCGTCCCACCCGTGGACCAGCGTCCCGAAGAGCAGGAAGTATCCGCCCACGCACTGCAGGTACGCCCAGTAGCCCGCCCCCACGAGCACCAGCGACTGCGCCACCAGGAACCCGAGGATCGCGGCGACCGGGATCCCGCCCGCGTAGAACAGCACGAACCCCGCCCAGACGTCCTCGTGCCCCGACGCGACGTGCATGGTCGCCCATGCGGGGTTCTGCCACAGTAGGAAGAGGCCCGTCGGCACCATCAGGACGGCGGCGAACAGCGCGGTGAGCGCGAGATACGGATTGGCGGCCCTGCTGCGCGTGCGCGGCCCCTCGCCCGCGTTGATCCGCTCCCACACCTGCAGCTGCCGCCCCGCCGAGACGGCGAACGTCGCACCGATCGCGTACGCCCAGAAGAGGGCGGCCTGGATCTGGATCATGCCGGGCCCTTCATGCCGGGGCCTTCACGCGGATGCCTTGAGGGTGAGCCCGCCCGCCACGATCACGTCCGAGGTGACCAGGGCCTGTTCGGCGCTGACGTCCGTCATGAAGACGAACGGCGGTACGACGGGCGGCACCGGCAGCTTGTCGGGCGTGAAGGTCAGACAGAGGATGCCTTCGAGGCACCCCTTGAACTTGGTCAGATACAGCGTGACCGAGCCGCTCAGGTCCAAGGTGTCGGCGCCCAGGGCGAGTTCTTCCTTGCCGTCGCGGGTGGTGAGCCGGTAGTCCGTGAGCGAGGCGGCCTTCATCCGCAGCACCATCACCTTCAACGGTCCGTCCGCGGTGGGGATCTCGCGGACGCCCGCCAGCGTGAAGCCCTGCGGCGCGAAGAGGGTCGTGGTCACGGTCGGCGGCACGCGCGGCGCCACGATCGCGTCGGCGGCGGACGGGGCGGCCTTCGCCGGGTTCCCGTTCATGATCCCGGCGACGATCAGCACGGGAAGGAGCACGGCCAGGGTCCGCGTACCCTGCCCGTCCCGCGCCTTGGGCCGGTCCGGATCCTCCTCGGCGTCCTCGGGCACGGGGCTCCAGCCGAACCCCATGGCGCTGCCCGCGATGCCGAGGAGCATGCCGACCAGGAATCCGCCGAGATTGGTGGCCGCGAACGAAAGCACCGACAGGATCAGGGCGTTGACGCTCACATAGTGGTGGGTGTGCGGCAGCAACCACAGGAAGAGTCCGGCGACGAACAGCGCGATCCCGATGCCGACCGCCGCGATCCCGCCGAGCCCCAGGCTGACCAGGACGGTGAGCGGTGACAGCGGCACGAGCAGGAGCTCGGCGCCGCCGAGTATCAGCAGCAGGCCGCCCCAGAACGGCCGGGTGCGCCGCCATCTGCGCACCACCCGGCGCTGATCGGGCCACGGCAGGCGGCGGTCGAGCCACCCGCCGCCGTCCCTGCGGAAGGGCCTGACCCCGGCTCTGCCGCCACCGGTCAGAAGCACTTCTTGCCGCCGATGCTGACATCGACCTTCATGCCCTTGAGCCGGAAGTTCCCGCCGGTGGCCGACCAGGCGTGCGACTTCACCCCGGCGACCTCGATGTCCCCGGCCTGCAGCCCGAACTTGCCCTTCTCGCCCTTGACTCCGGGCACCTCGTCGAGGGTGGAGGCGTCCCGGCCGATCTGCGCGGTGCCGAAGCGGGCGTCGCCCACCAGGTCCTCGCCGTCGATGACGAGGTTGCTCGCGGTGACGTTGCCCGCGTCGCCGCCTGCGGTCAGTTTGAAGACGACGGTGCCGACAGGTGTCTTGACCTCGGCGGCCTGGCAGATGTCGGAGAGCGTGGCGTCACCGATCCCGAGGAGCGCCACCGGGTGCCCCTTGCCGTCGATGTCCCGGTCGGTCTGGACGTACGAGGACAGGCCCTCGCTGGTCAGCTTGCCCGACGAGACCTGGAAGCTGGTCCCGGAGACGGCGAAGGACGCGGCGAGCGCGCCCTCGGCCATCACGGAGGCCATCACGCCGACGGCGAGGACGGCGGGCAGGGCCACCACCGCCGTCTTCTTCCAGTTGGTTCTGCCCTCGCGTAACGCGTTGCGTGCTGCGCCCACTGTCTTCCTCCCGTACGTCGTGCCTGTGCGTAAGCGTGCGTAAGGGGAGTGCGTGAAGTGCCGTCGGGAGCCGAACCGGCAGGTGGCACCGTTCTGCCATACTGCGGACATCCCGAGGCAGTTGGAGACTAGGGCCGAAATTGAATAATAGTCAACAGCGCGGCACCGACCGCTCCGCGGCGCGCCGTGCCGAACTCATCGTCATCGGCCGGAAGTTGTTCGCCGACACGTCCTACGACGCCCTGTCCATGGACGACATCGCGAAGCAGGCAGGCGTCGCCAAAGGGCTGATCTACTACTACTTCAAGTCCAAGCGGGGCTACTACCTGGCGATCATCGAGGACTCCGTCGCCGACCTCGTCGCGCGCGCCGGACGCCACGACGACCTGCCGCCCGCGGAGCGGGTGCACCGCACCATCGACGGCTATCTGCGCTACGCCGAGCACCACCAGGCCGCGTACCGCACCATCATCAGCGGCGGCGTCGGCTTCGACGCCGAGGTGCACGCCATACGGGACGGCGTGCGCGAGGCGATGATCGGCGCGATCGCCGAAGGGGCCTACGGCCGCAAGGACATACCGCGCCTCGCCCGCACCGCGCTGCTCGGCTGGCTGTGCAGCGTCGAGGGCATCGCACTGGACTGGATCGGCCACCAGGGCCTGCCGCGTGAGACGGTCTGCGACCTGCTCGTACGGACCCTCGGCGACACCCTGCGCGTGATCGAGGACTTCGAGCCCTCCTATCCCGCGCCGCCGCGCCCATGAGGAAGTGAAAGGCGCGGAGCGCGGCCTTGAAAGGGCGGTGGTGGGAGACGGGAGGGCGGGAGCCGCCGACCGGCTCCCGCCCCCACCCTCTCCCACGGTGCGTCAGTTGATGGCCTTGATCAGCTCACCGCCCGACGTGTCACCGCTGAGCTCCCAGAAGAACGTGCCGCCGAGGCCCTGCTGGTTCTTGTAGTCCATCTTCCCCGCGATGGTCGCCGGGGTGTCGTAGCTCCACCAGTTGTTCCCGCAGTACGCGTACGCGGTCCCGCCGACCGTGCCGTTGGCCGGGCACTTGGTCTTCAGTTCCTTGTAGTCGTCGATGCCCTGCTCGTACTTGCCCGCGGCGGGTCCCGTCGCGGTGCCGCCGGGCTCCTTCTGCGTGACGCCCGTCCAGCCGCGGCCGTAGAAGCCGATGCCGAGCAGCAGCTTCTCGGAGGGGATGCCGAGCCCCTTCAGCTTCTTGATGGTGGCGTCGGAGTTCCAGGACTCCTTCGGGATGCCGCTGTAGGAGGTGAGCGGCGAGTGCGGCGCGGTCGGCCCCTTCGCGTCCCAGGCACCGAAGAAGTCGTACGTCATGGGGTTGTACCAGTCGACGTACTGCGCGGCGCCCGCGTAGTCGGCGGCGTCGATCTTCCCGCCGTCCGCGGCGTCCGCCGGGATCGCCGCGGTCACGAGGTTGCCAGCGCCGAACTTCGAACGCACCGCGGACATCAGGCTCTTGTACGCCTCGCGCCCGCTGGTGTCACAGGTCAGACCGCAGGCGTTGGGGTACTCCCAGTCGATGTCGATGCCGTCGAAGACATCGGCCCACTTGGAGTTCTCGACCAGGTCGTAGCAGGACTGGGCGAACGCGGCGGGGTTCTTGGCCGCCTCGGTGAAGCCGCCCGACCAGGTCCAACCGCCGAAGGACCAGAGGACCTTGAGGTCGGGGTGCTTCTTCTTCAGCTTGCGCAGCTGGTTGAAGTTGCCCCGCAGATCCTGGTCCCAGGTGTCGGCGACGCCGTCCACGGACTGGTCAGCGGTGTACGCCTTGTCGGTGGCCGCATAGGCGTCGCCCATCGTGCACTTGCCGCCCTGGACGTTGCCGAAGGCGTAGTTGATGTGCGTGAGCTTGTCGGCGGAGCCTGACGTCTCGACGTTCTTGACGTGGTAGTTCCGGTCGTAGACGCCCCATTCGGTGAAGTAGCCGACGACCTTGGAACCGGCGGCGGCCCGTGTGCCGGAGCCGCTGTCCTGCCCGGCGGCGGCGCTGCCCGCGCCGGCCAGCAGGCCCGCGCCGAGCACGGCGCAACAGGCGGTGGCGATGAGCGCCCGGAAGGAGGCGCGGGAGGTGTGCGGTCTGAGCATCGTGTCTCCTCGTGGGGGGAAACAGGGAGGGGGGAAGTGGTGCTGTGGACCTGCGTGTGCGTCTTGGCATGAACGCGTTAAGACGTTCGGGGGAACAGTAGGAGGACTAGACCAGTGCGTCAATGGTTCGTACCAATTAAGGGGCGACCGTCGATCTTCGGCTATCTTTCGAGTAAGCGGTCGTTAACTAGTGACTGGCTGGCGCGGATCGGGCATACTCAACGCGCCAGAGCCGCTGGTCAGCAGCTTCCGTGACCCGGAAGGAGACCCCGGCCCGGCATCGTTTCGCGGCGACGCCGCCCCCACCCAGCGCGGGCGTCCGCCGAAGCCCCACAGGGAGGAGAGCGACATGCCCGATCAGGGAGTCCCGCAGCCGGTGGACCGTCAGCTGCCCACGGACGAGGCCAGGGATCTGCTCTCACTCGTCCGGGACATCGTCCAGCGCGAGATCGCGCCGCGGGCCGCGGAAGAAGAGGAAGCCGGGCGCTTCCCCCGCGAGGTCTTCACCCTGTTGTCCGAATCGGGTCTGCTCGGTCTGCCGTACGCCTCCGAATTCGGCGGCGGCGACCAGCCGTACGAGGTCTACCTCCAGGTCCTCGAAGAGCTCGCGGCCGCCCGTCTGACCGTCGGCCTCGGCGTCAGCGTGCACTCCCTGTCCTGCCACGCTCTCGGGGGCTACGGCACCAAGGAGCAGCAGGCCGAGCACCTGCCGGACATGCTCGGCGGCGGCCTCCTCGGCGCGTACTGCCTCTCCGAGCCCGCCTCGGGATCCGATGCCGCGTCCCTGCGCACCAAGGCCGTCAGGGACGGTGACGACTGGGTCATCACCGGCACCAAGGCCTGGATCACGCACGGCGGCATCGCCGACTTCTACACCGTCCTCGCCCGCACCGGCGGCGAGGGCGCCCGCGGCGTCACGGCCTTCCTGGTGCCGGGCGACGCGGAGGGCCTGAACGCCGCGGTGCCCGAGAAGAAGATGGGCATGAAGGGCTCGCCCACCGCCCAGATCAACTTCGACGGCGTCCGTGTCCCCGACTCCCGCCGCATCGGCGACGAGGGACAGGGCTTCGCCATCGCCCTCTCCGCGCTCGACTCGGGGCGGCTCGGCATCGCGGCCTGCGCGATCGGGGTGGCCCAGGCGGCCCTCGACGAGGCGGTGTCGTACGCCACCGAGCGCCGGCAGTTCGGCCGGCCCATCGCGGACTTCCAGGGCCTTCGCTTCATGCTCGCGGACATGGCGACGCAGATCGAGGCGGGCCGGGCGCTCTATCTGGCCGCGGGCAGGCTGCGCGACGCGGGCAGGTCGTTCTCCAAGCAGGCGGCCATGGCCAAGCTGCTGTGCACGGACGCCGCGATGAAGGTCACGACGGACGCCGTGCAGGTCCTCGGGGGCTATGGCTACACCGCGGACTTCCCGGTGGAGCGCTTCATGCGCGAGGCCAAGGTGCTGCAGATCGTCGAGGGCACCAATCAGATCCAGCGCATGGTCATCGCGCGTCACCTCGCGGGTCCCGACTCCCGCTGAGGTCCAGGGCCGCGCCGAACTGGCCGTGCCGCACCGGCGGCGCCGCGAGCCGGACCCACTCCGGGTCGGGGTGTCCCGGCAGGGTGCGGCCGCGGTCGGACCAGTGGCGGATCAGCGCGCGGTAGATCGGCGGGTCCTGGAGGTGCGGCTGCTGGAACGCGGGCTGCGGGTGCGGCTGCGCGGGCGGCTGAGCGTGGGGCTGGTACGGGTGCCCCGGCGCGTGGGGCGGATGCGGTGGCTGGTGGGGCTGTGCCTGTGGGGGGCGCTGGGGCCGCTGGGGAACCGATTCTGCGGAGGCGGGCACCGCCACCAGCGCGCGCCGTCGGCGGCCGGTGGGGATATGCGCCGGGCCCATGTCCGTGGGGGTCATGCCGGGCCAACGCCTGGCGCAGCGTCGAAGTCACCGCTCCATGGATTCGACCGTGAGTTCGCGGCATGCCCGTGCGGCGGTGCGGGCGTCCGCGTGGACGGCTGTACGGCCCCGCCCGCGCGCCGGAGGCGGACTCTCGCGCGGCACGAGAACGGCCCGCGCGTGGCGCGGCAACAGCGCGCGCACGGCCGGGGTGCGGCCCGTGAACGCGGCCTGACACGCGTCTGGCTCCGTCCCTTGATCTGACGTACCGTCATCTGCGCGCCGGAGGCCCGCACCGCCTCCCGCCACCCTGAACTGCCGTGCATCCAGGGAGGTTTGCCGTGGCAGACGACCGTCCGGTCCCGCTCGACGAGTACCCCGTGCACCAGGTCCCGCTGTCGATGAAGCACGTCGCGACGGGCGACCGCAACGCCTACGACCGGTGCATCTTCCACCTCTTCGACCACGAGGGCCGCGCGCTGCTCATCCTCGGCCTCGGCGTCTACCCGAACACCGGTGTCATCGACGCGTACGCCACCCTGCGCATCGGCGATACGCTGCACGCCGTACGCGCCTCCGACGCCCTGGGCGACGACCGGATGAACCTCTCCGTCGGCCCCCTGCGCATCACCGTCGACGAGCCGCTGCGCCGCCTGCGCCTGGAGTGCACCGCCGACCCGGCCGACCCGGACTCCCTCACGTACGACCTCACTTGGACCGCCGACTTCCCGGCGCTCTGGGAGCCGCACCACATCCAGCGCCGCGGCGACCGGCTGAGCCTCGAAGGGCGCCGCTTCGTCCAGGCGGGCCGCCCGGCCGGGGTGATCCGCGTCGGATCCGAGGAGATCCGGGTGACGGAGCGGGAGTGGACCGGCACGCGCGACCGCAGCTGGGGCGTGCGGCCCATCCCGGGCGAGGAACGCGGGCGCCTCGAGGAGGAGTTCGCCACCGAGGGCTTCCACTGGATCTGGTGCCCGGTGCGCTTCGACGACCGTTTCCTCATGGTCATCGCCCAGGAGGACGCGGACGGCTACCGCACCCTGAACGACGCCACCCTCGTCCGCGACGGCCACCCCGACCGCCAACTCGGCTGGCCCCAGGCCGACATCACCTACCGCCCGGGCACCCGCCACCCGGAGAGCGCCGTCATCCACCTCACCGACCCCGACGACCGCAAGCCCGTGGAACTCGACGTGCGGGTCCTCGCCTCGCTGCCGCTCGCCGTGGGCGCGGGCTACCCGCCTGCCGACGACTGGCAGCACGGCACCTGGCGCGGCCGCGACTGGACCGACCGGCGCACCTACGACCTCGCGGACCCCGCGGCCCACCCGCTCGCCGCGTACGGCGTCATCGACCACGCCGCCCGCTTCACCCTCAACGGGCGGACGGGCTACGGAATCTTCGAGCACGGCAGCTTCGGCCGCCACGACCCGAGCGGGTTCACCGGATTCGACTCGGTCGCGCCCTGAGCGGCCGGGAGAGGAGCACGGGCATGGCCACGCCGCCCCGACCCCGCACCACGACACGCGAACCGGAAGAGCTCGCCCGCCGCCTGACCGCCTGGCTCGGCAGTCGCCTGCCCGGCGCCAAGGCGGTCGACGTGACCGTCCCCGAGTCCAACGGCATGTCCAGCGAGACCCTGCTCTTCTCCATCGAGCACCCCGAACCGCCCCTGAAGTCCTGCGCGTTGCGGGTGGCGGCCGACCCGGCGGCGTACACGATCTTCCCCGTCTACGACATGCCGCGCCAGTACCGCACGATGCGGCTCGTCGCCGAGCACACCGACGTGCCGGTGCCGCGCGTGCTGTGGCTGGAGGAGGACCCGGGACCGCTGGGCGCACCGTTCTTCGTCATGGAACGCGTCGAGGGCCGGGTGCCGCCGGACGTCATGCCCTATACGTACGAGGGGAATTGGCTGCACTCCGCGAGCGACGCCGAGCGTGCGCACCTGGCGGAGGCGTCGGTCCGGATCATCGCCCGCCTGCACGACCAGGTGCCGGTGTCGCAGGCGCAGTTCCTCGCACTGCCCGGCGACGGCACCCCACTGCGCCGCCACGTCGCGTCCCAACGCGCCTACTACGCATGGGTGGTGAGCGGCCTGCCCCGCTCGCCGCTGATCGAGAGCGCCTTCGCCCGGCTCGAGGAGATGTGGCCGGACGACGAGGGCGACCCGGTCCTCAACTGGGGCGACGCACGCATCGGGAACATCATCTACGCCGGTTTCGACCCCGTGGCCGTCCTCGACTGGGAGATGGCGTCCCTGGCCCCGCGCGAGGTCGACATCGGCTGGACCGTCTATCTGCACCGGTTCTTCCAGGACTTGACGGAGAGCTTCGGGCAGCCGGGCCTGCCGGACTTCCTGCGCCGCGAGCACATCGAGGAGACGTATGCGCGGCTCACCGGGCACACGCCGCGCAGCATGGACTTCTACACGCTGTACGCGGCGCTGCGGCACGCCGTCGTGATGCTGCGCGTCGCCTACCGCCAGGTCCACTTCGGCGAGGCCGAGGTGCCGGGGAGCGCCGAGGAGGCGGACATGCTGATCCTGCACCACGACAGCCTGGCGGCCATGGTGCAGGGCAGCTACTGGTGACGGTGGCTCAGGCGGCGGGCCGGTGCTGCTGGGGCACGCGGACCATGGGGCGCGAGCCGGGACCGCCCACGTGCGAGAAGGGCTGCGTCCGCCAGTCGAGTCCCTGAGGGAGCGTCAGGAGCAGGGCGGTGTCCTGCTCCTGAGCCTCCATCGACTCGTCGGCGGGCGCGGCGTCGCCGGCCGCACGGCCGGTGCCGGCGCAGACCGTGAGCCCGAACGGGTTCCACGGGGTGGGGCACAGCGCGTGCTCGGGCAGGACGTCCTCGTCGGCAAGGAGCGCGATCGGCTGCCCGCAGTCGGGGCAGTTGACCCGGTACATCTCGAAGGTGTCGTAGGCGTCGAGCGTGTCGTCCGCCGGTTCGACGCCCTCCGGCTCGGGTTCGGCGACCGGCTGCTGCTTGCTGCGGGCAGACCGGCCGGGGCGCTTCAAATTCTGCATGGGAATCTCCCCCTTGGGTGGGCCGACAAGGCGCTGCGGCCTCGACCACAGCAAGCACTTCCCGTCCCGTCGTGGGCGTAATCGTTGCATCCCGAAGGACACGGTCACAGGGATGTGTCGTTCGTCACATGCCGTGCGGAGTTGCCGCTCGGCGACCCGGGAAACCGCCGGTCGGACGCCCCCTTCGGGTGCTCGGGTATCCCGGGGGATCAAGAGCCCTGTAGGTTCGGCGCATGGAGGAGCTGGACCGACAGATCGTGCAGCTGCTCGTCAAGGACGGGCGGATGAGCTACACCGACCTGGGCAAGGCCACGGGCCTGTCCACGTCGGCCGTGCACCAGCGGGTGCGACGCCTAGAGCAGCGCGGCGTCATCCGCGGCTATGCCGCGGTCGTCGACCCCGAGGCCGTCGGGCTGCCGCTCACCGCGTTCATCTCGGTGAAGCCGTTCGACCCCAGCGCCCCCGACGACATCGCCGAACGCCTCGCGGGCGTCCCGGAGATCGAGGCGTGCCACAGCGTCGCGGGCGACGAGAACTACATCCTCAAGGTGCGCGTCGCCACCCCGCTGGAACTGGAACACCTGCTGAGCAGGCTGCGCGCCCTCGCGGGCGTCTCCACGCGCACGACGGTCGTCCTCTCCACGCCGTACGAGGCGCGTCCGCCGCAGGTCTGACCGCGCGCACGGCACACCGGCCGACCCCCGCGTCGGCCGCCCGCCCCGAGGGGCGAGACTGGTCCCATGAGCGAGAGCACCGCCCCAGGGATGCATTCCCAGGACCCCCAGGCCCCCCAGGACCACCGCACCGTGCTGCTGCGAGGCGGAGAGGTCCACAGCCCCGCCGACCCGTTCGCGACCGCGATGGTCGTCGAGCGCGGGCATGTCGCCTGGGTCGGCTCCGAGGGCGCGGCCGACGCCTTCGCCGACGGCGTCGACGAGGTCGTCGACCTCGAAGGGTGCCTGGTCACCCCGGCATTCACCGATGCCCACGTGCACACCACCGCCACCGGCCTCGCGCTGACGGGACTCGATCTGACAGGGGCCCGTTCGCTCGACGAAGCGCTCGTTCTCGTACGCGAACACACCGCGGCGCGGCCGGACGACGTCGTGCTGCTCGGCCACGGCTGGGACGCCGCACGCTGGCCCGGCGGCCGCCCGCCCACGCGCGCGGAACTCGACGAGGCGACCGGTGGTCGTCCGCTCTACCTGTCCCGCATCGACGTCCACTCGGCGGTCGCCACCACCGCCCTGCTCGACCTGGTCCCCGGCATCACGGAACGCACCGGCTTCCACCCCGACGCCCCGCTGACCGGCGACGCCCACCACGGCATCCGCGCCGCCGCCCTCGCCGCGATCACGCCCCGGCAGCGCACGGAGGCCCAGCGCGCCGCCCTGCGCCGCGCCGCGTCCCTCGGCATCGGCTCGGTCCACGAGTGCGCGGGCCCGCAGATCTCCGACGAGGACGACTTCACGGGCCTGCTGCGGCTCGCCGCGGCGGAGGCGGGCCCGCGCGTGGTCGGCTACTGGGCGGAGCAGGGCGCCGAAGGTGTCGCGCGCGCCCGCGAGTTGGGTGCCCTCGGCGCCGCGGGCGACCTCTTCGTGGACGGCGCCCTCGGCTCGCACACGGCCTGCCTGCACGATCCCTACACCGACGTCGCCCACACCGGCACCGCCTACCTCGACGCCGCCGACGTCGCGGCCCACGTCGTGGCCTGCACCGAGGCGGGCCTCCAGGCGGGCTTCCACGCCATCGGGGACGCCGCCGTGGGCGCCGTGGCCGACGGCATGCGCGCGGCCGCCGAGACGGTCGGCCTGGCCCGCGTCCGCGCCGCGAGGCACCGCGTGGAGCACGCCGAGATGCTCACCCCCGAGACCATCGCGGCCTTCGCCGAGTTCGGCCTCACCGCCTCCGTCCAGCCCGCCTTCGACGCGCTGTGGGGCGGCGACGACGGCATGTACGCCCAGCGCCTCGGCGCCGAACGCGCCCGCACCCTCAACCCGTACGCCGCCCTCCTGCGCACCGGCGTCCCGCTCGCCTTCGGCTCGGACAGCCCGGTCACCCCGCTCGACCCGTGGGGCACCGTGCGCGCCGCCGCCTTCCACCACACGCCCGAGCACCGCGTCTCGGTGCGCGCGGCGTTCACCGCCCACACGCGCGGCGGCTGGCGGGCCGTCGGCCGCGACGACGCGGGCGTCCTGGTGCCCGGCGCGCCCGCGGACTACGCCGTGTGGCGCACCGCCGATCTGGTGGTGCAGGCCCCGGACGACCGCGTGGCCCGCTGGTCGACCGACCCGCGCTCCGGTACCCCCGGCCTGCCCGACCTGACGCCGGGCGCCGATCTCCCCGTCTGTCTGCGCACCGTGGTGGGCGGGCGGCCGGTCTTCGTGGGGCCGGACGAGTGATGTCACGGCGATGCGCGCCGCGGATCGCGGCCCGCCCGTCCGTCGTACGACCTGGGAATCCTCGGCATTGACCTGCCGCTCCACGCCATAGCCCCAGGTCACATGGCTATTGACAGAGAGCCGCCGTCGGCGGGTAGGTTCGGCCGGGTCCACCACAGGACGTCCGACCGGCGAACCTCCACGCAGTCGTCGAACGCCGCTGGGTCATGGGTGGTGTGCCGCACCGGCGCACCACCACTGGGAGCCAGGTCCAGCGCCCGCGACGCGGAGGCGAGGGAACGTATCAGCCGATCGGCAGGTGTGACCCGGGTGGGGCCCGGACGCTCAGTAGACAACGGCTCTCGGTCGATCCGCAGCCAGCGGGTCCCAGGTCGGCCCGAAGGGTGCCGGGCCCCGATCCGCAGTACGTCCCGAACGTCCCGGAGCGGGTGCGACCCGGTACATCTCGGGTACTTCCGCCCCGACCTCCGTGCCGCCGCTGCGGCGCAGGCCGCGGCCACTATGGTGGTCCTCTGCGTACGAACGAAGGGGCAGTAGTGAACGACGGCGGTCGGGTCTCCGAATCAGGGGACCAGGGGAGAGAATTCGGCCCGCTCGGCACGGCCTTGGTGATCATTCCGACCTACAACGAGGCGGAGAACATCCAGTCCATCGTCGGCCGGGTGCGAGCCTCCGTGCCGGACGCGCACGTCTTGGTGGCCGACGACAACAGCCCCGACGGCACCGGCAAGATCGCCGATGAGCTGGTGGCCGAGGACGACCACGTCCACGTGCTGCACCGCAAGGGCAAGGAAGGCCTCGGCGCCGCCTATCTCGCGGGCTTCCGCTGGGGTCTCGACAACGGCTACGGCGTCATCATCGAGATGGACGCCGACGGCTCGCACCAGCCGGAGGAGCTGCCCCGGCTGCTCACCGCGCTGAAGGGCGCCGACCTCGTGCTCGGCTCGCGCTGGGTGCCGGGCGGCCGGGTCGTCAACTGGCCCAAGTACCGGGAGTTCATCTCGCGCGGCGGCAGCACCTACTCGCGGCTGCTGCTCGACGTGCCCATCAGGGACGTGACGGGCGGCTACCGCGCGTTCCGCCGCGAGACCCTGGAGGGCCTCGGCCTCGGCGAGGTCGAGTCGCAGGGGTACTGCTTCCAGGTCGACCTCGCCCGCCGTGCGGTCAAGGCCGGTTACCACGTCGTCGAGGTGCCCATCACGTTCGTCGAGCGGGAGCTCGGGGACAGCAAGATGAGCCAGAACATCGTGGTCGAGGCGCTGTGGCGGGTCACCGCCTGGGGCGTGGGGGAGCGGGTCGGCCGCGTCGTCGGCCGCAAGCAGCCCTGAGGACGGCGCTCCCGGCCCGCCCTCGCGGCGGGCCCACGGTTCCCGGCCCGCCCTCTTGATCATCCCCTTATCCCGGACTGAGGCGGGCCCAGGCACACTGGGAGCATGACGACTGGCGCACCGCCTCCCCATCGCACTGCCCGGCCCCGGCGCTCCGGGCCCCTGAGGTTCCTTCCGCTCGGCATCGCCGCGTGGCTGGTCCTCGAGATCTGGCTGCTCACGGTCGTGGCGGGGGCCACGAGCGGCCTCGTGGTCTTCCTGCTCCTGGTCGCCGGCCTCGTGCTCGGCTCCGCGGTGATCAAGCGCGCGGGGCGCAGGGCCTTCCGCAAGCTCAGCGAGGCGGTGCAACAGCAGCAGAGCGGCCTGACGCCCGCCCCGGAGACCAGCGGTGGCGGCGGCGCCCTGACGATGCTGGGCGGCCTCCTGATCATCCTGCCGGGCCTCATCTCGGACGCGCTCGGCCTGATCCTGCTGATCCCGCCGGTCCAGAAGGCGCTCGGGCGGTACGCGGAGCGGACGTTCGAGCGCAAGGTGCGCGAGGCGACCCCCGGCGGCCTTGGCGACGCCTTCCAGCAGGCCCGTATGCACCGCCCGGACGGCAAGGTCGTCCAGGGCGAGGTCATCAGGGACGACGAGCCCCGGACGCGCACCCCGCGCCCGGACGACCCGCAGCTGCCGCGCTGATCCACTTCCTGCGGGCGGGGCACCCCCGCCCGCAGGGCATCGAGACACACACGCGAGACACAAACGAGGGCCGGGGCCACTGCTCAGCAG
>NZ_JBHYJI010000071.1:0-45840 GCF_042740435.1 Streptomyces sp. NPDC059002
ACTCCGAAGGCCGGTAACCCCGTTGCGGGGCTACGTAGAAAGTAATGGGGGGGGGAGCGCTAGCCCTCCGCCCGGAGAGGCCAGTCCCCCTCCACGACCGCGTCGGCGTCCCCCCTCTTCCGGAGGAAGTTCTGGAAGTCCGCCGCCCACTCCGCGTACCACGCGACCTGGCGGCGATGCAGCTCCGCCGGGCCGAGGGCGGCGACCTTGGGATGGCGCTCGGCTATCGCGCAGGCGAGCCCCGCCGCGGCGCGCGCGTCGGCGGAGGCGTTGTGCGCGGATTCGAGCACCACGCCGTACTCCGTGCAGACCGCTTCCAGGTTGCGCTTGCCCTTGCGGTAGCGGTCCACGGAGCGGTCGATGGTGTACGGGTCGATGACGGGTCCCGGGTCGACGCCGCCGAGGCGGTCGCGCAGGGACGGCAGGCCGTGCCGCCGCAGCTCCGCGGAGAGCAGGCTCAGGTCGAAGACCGCGTTGTACGCGACGACCGGGACGCCCGACTGCCAGTAGGTCGTGAGGACGTCCGCGAGCGCGTCCGCCACTTCGGCGGCGGGCCGTCCTTCGGCCGTCGCGCGTTCGTTCGTGATGCCGTGCACCGCCACCGCGTCCGCCGGGATCGGGACTCCCGGATCCGCGAGCCACTCGCGGCGGCCGAGCGTCTCGCCGGCCTTGACCTCGATCACCGCGCCCGTGACGATGCGCGCCTCGGCCGGGTCCGTCCCTGTCGTCTCCAGGTCGAAACCGATCAGCAGCTCCCGGTGCCAGCCCATGGCCGCCCCCTTCTTCGTGGTGCTTTCCCCCAGTGACCACCACGATCCCATGCGCCACTGACAATCCGAGGGCCGCGTTCCGCTTCGCCCGTCCCCGTGCTCACGACACCGGCCGCGAGTCCGCCCACGCCAGCTCGAACTCCTCGCGGTAGGTCGAGAAGAGCCCGCCCTCACCGGCGTCGCCCGGCCTGACCACCCGGCCGCCGCCGCGCAGGACGAGCACCGGCGCCTCCATCCCGCGGGTCCTGCGCAGATACGTCTGGACGACCGCGATGCCGTCCGCGCCGTCGCCGTCGACCAGATAGGCCGTGAACCGCGGCGTCTCGTCGAAGACCTGGATCTCGAAGGCGTCCGGATCGCGCAGCCGCGCCCGCACCCGGCGCGAGTGCAGGATGTTCATCTCGACGGAACGGCTCAACTCCCCCTTCTTCAGGCCCAGTTCGCGCTCCCTGCGCTTGACCGCGCTGCTCGCCGGGTTCAGGAAGAGCAGCCGCACCCGGCAGCCCGACTCGGCGAGCCTGACCAGGCGGCGCCCGGAGAAGTTCTGCACGAGGAGGTTGAGCCCTATGCCGATCGCGTCGAGGCGGCGCGCGCCGCCGAAGATGTCCTCGGCGGGGAACTGCCGGAGCAGCCGCACCCGGTCCGGGTGCACCGCCACCACGTCCGCGTACCGGTCGCCGACCAGGTCCTCGACCGCGTCGACGGGCAGCCGCCGCGCGGAGGGCGTGTCGGTGCCCGTGCCGAGTATGTCCAGGAGCCTGGCGGATGCGCGCTCGGCCTGGGCGAGGACCGCCTCGGACAGGGCGCGGTTGCGGGAGACGACGTTCCGGGTGACTTCCAGCTCGTCCAGGGCCAGTTCGACGTCGCGCCGGTCGTCGAAGTACGGCTCGAAGCACGGCCAGTGCTGCACCATCAGCTCGCGCAGCTGGGGCAGGGTGAGGAAGCTGAGGACGTTGTCGTCGGCCGGGTCGAGCAGATAGCCCTTGCGGCGGCTCACCTCGCGCACGGCGACGGCCCGCTGCACCCACTCCTGCCCGGCCGGGCCCGCGGCGGCCACCACCCAGTCCTCCGCGTGGACGGGTTCGTAGACGGGACGCAGAACAGCGGCCACGACAGCGCGCAGCCGCTGCTCCACCAGGTTCAGCCAGATGTAGGCCCGTCCGGCCCGCTGGGCGCGGGTGCGGACCTCACGCCAGGCGTCGGCGCCCCAGTCCAGTTCGGGTCCGATCTGAGATCCCATCTCCATCGGCCGTGCCAGGGACACCGCTCCGGGGGGAACGTCGACGGAGCTCCCCTCGTGACCCTCGTCACCAGGGGGCAGCTCCCGCCCACCCGAGCTCACCCGCGCACCGCCTTCCGCTCCCCCGAGCACTCCCCCAGTCAACGATCAAGGAAGGGTACTCCGGGAGCGGCGGGCGGTGCAGCCGGATGGGAAGGGTGGTTTCTCAACCACCGAGCGGGGGCTGGCCGTTCTGGTTCGCCAGGTCCTGCGGAGTGAGCGGGCTCATAGCGGTGACATCGCGCGCGGCCAGCGAGAAGCCCTGCCAGTGGACCGGCATCGGCTGCTGGTCCTCGTCACGGGCGATGTGGTGGAAGCCGATGTGGACCCAGGTGACCGGGTGGGTGAGGGTCTGGCCGTTCACCCACTTGTCGACGCTCGTCGGCACGCCGTTGGCACACCCGGGGTTCTGGCTCGCGTACTGCTCGCACTTCTTGTACTCGGTGAAGTACACGTCGTGCTTGGTGTAGGGGCGTCCCGCGTGCTTGTTGCTGGGGCCCGGCACGATCTCGTACGAGCGCGGGTGACCGTCCTTGTTCTTGCCCGCCCCGCTGACCACGCGCCACCAGCGCATGTCCTTGCGGTCACCGGCGAGTTCCTTGGTGACCTTGGTGCGGGTGGTCTTCGTGGTGGGGCTGCCGTCGCCGGTGGGCGGGGTGACCTTGGAGTCGTACTGCTCGACCTTGGCCTTCGGGGAGCCGTCGAGGCCGAAGTTGAGCCGCCAGAAGACGTTGTGCGCGTGGCTCTCCGCCTTGGCCTGGTCGCCCTTGCCGATGGGCCAGCCGCGGCTGTCGCCGCCGTCGTAGTCGTACGGCGAGAGGCTGCCGGTCGCGCCGACCTGGGAGGTGATGGTGCCGTCCGAGGAGAAGCGCCACTCGGTGATGTACTCGTACCAGGACGCCTTGTTCACGGTGTAGACGAGCAGGTCCTTGCCCTGGCCGGTGTAGACCTTGCCGGTGCCGCCGGTGGACTCGTCGTCGTTGAGGCGGTAAGCGTGCCCCCGCGCGCGCGTGGTGGCGCACAGGCCCTTCACGTTGCCGCGCTGCGGAACCTTCACGGTCTTGATGGTGCCGCCGGGACACTCGCCGGGGTTGAGGTTCTGCAGGGCCTGGCCGAAGTCGGTGCCGGTGACGTCGTCGTACTCGGCCTGGCCGTCGTCGTAGGGGACGTGGACCTGGGCGAGCCGGGCGCTGGTCAGGACGGGTATCGGCTTCGGTTCGCCCTTGGGCTGGTAGCTGATCTTGTCGAGGATCAGGCCGGAAAGGGTGTTGTAGTGCCAGCACATGCGCCAGGTCGTGCCGCCGTCGACGGTCTGCTCGATCTTGTAGGCGTCACTGCAGTCGGCGGCCGCCGCGGGGGCGCTCGGCGGCGCCTGAGGGGCGGCAGAAGCGGGCGAGGCGACGTTGGCGGCGCCACCGATCAGCGCGGAGACCGCGAGGGCCATGGTGGCCTTCCTGCGGGCGCGCGAAAGTCTGTTGACGTGCATTGCGGTGTGAACTCCCTCGTACGAGGAGAAGCAGAAGTGTGGTGTCGTGCGCGAGCGGCCGGAATCAGCCGAGGCGGCCCACGGAACGGGTGCTCAGGTCGACGACGAGGGCCCTGGTGTCGATCCACGGGCCGTTCTTGACCTTGGTGACGACCTGGAGGCACCGGTGCTTGCCGCACTCGGTGAGGTCGGACGGCACGCGCTCGACGGTCTCCTTGCGGAAGACCATGCCGCTCAGCTGCAGCTGTCCCGGGCCCGTCAGCGCCTTGCCCGTGGCGTGCTTGTAGTCCTGCTTCAGGCCCTTGCCGAGCGGGTCGGCGATCAGCAGCCTGGCACCCTCGGCGAGCTCTTCCTGGCTGGGCGGCGGCTGGACGTTCAGCGTGGTGTTCGTGTTCTCCACCTTGCCGGTCTCCACGTTGACCGTCTTGGTGATGACCGCGTCCTTCTTGTAGTCGTAGTAGACGACCTCTGCCCTGCGCGGGGCCGCGGCACCCGAGTCGGTGGGCTCGGGCTCGCTGAGGTTCGTCGAAAGAAGCTGCGGGCCGCGGTCGCCCTCGACGTCCCTGGCGCTGGAGCGCATGGCGCCCGTCACCGATGCCTTCTCGGCGAGCGCTGTCTCGGCGTCGGTCAGCGGGTCGCTGCCTATGCCCTTCTTGCCCTCGTCCGGTGCGGCCTCGACGACGCCGTCCTTCGCGATCGCGTCCTGCTTCGCGGCTGCCGCGTTGGTCTGGCGGTCCCCCGACTCGCCCGACTCCGGCAGCGTGACGCCCACCAGCACCGCGGCGGCGGCCACCGCTACTGCCGCGCCCGCCACCACCTTCCCCAAGTGGTGTCTGACTAGCTCTCGCACTTACTCCCCTTTTCCCCCACGAGCCCCAAGAAGGGGCATACCGAGTATGTGGTCAGACGGTTAGACGGGCTCAACTCCTGGGTGGTTGCCCCACTTTCGGGGAGACTCTGGCCGAAGTGGCCCCAACTCGATGGGGCGTTAGTGGAAGAGTCGTCGTCATGCAGGTCTGGCCTGGGCAGGCGTACCCGTTAGGTGCCACATATGACGGAGCCGGTACAAACTTCGCGGTCTTCTCCGAGGCCGCAGAGCGCGTGGAGTTGTGCCTTCTGCACGACGACGGCTCGGAGACAGCCATCGAACTGCGCGAGTCCGACGCCTTCGTACGGCACGCGTATCTGCCCGGCATCATGCCGGGCCAGCGGTACGGCTTCCGGGTGCACGGCCCCTACGCGCCCGAGCAGGGGCACCGCTGCAACTCCGCGAAGCTGCTGCTCGATCCGTACGCCCGCGCGGTCAGCGGGCGCATCGAGTGGGGCGAGGAGGTCTACGGCTATCACTTCGAAGACCCCCGAAAACGCAATGACCTGGACTCGGCGCCGCACATGATGACGTCGGTCGTGGTCAACCCGTACTTCGACTGGGGCGACGACCGCCCGCCGCGCACGCCGTACCACGAGACCGTGATCTACGAGGCCCATGTGAAGGGCCTGACCATGCTGCATCCCGATCTCCCGGACGACCTGCGCGGTTCGTACGCGGCGCTCGGGCATCCGGCGATCATCGAGCACCTCACCGAACTGGGCGTCACCGCCCTGGAGTTGATGCCGGTCCACCAGTTCGTGAACGACCACCGCCTGGTGGACATGGGCCTCAACAACTACTGGGGCTACAACACCATCGGCTTCTTCGCCCCGCACAACGCGTACGCCTCCTGGGGCGACCGGGGCGAGCAGGTCCTGGAGTTCAAGCAGGCCGTGAAGGCGCTGCACGAGGCGGACATCGAGGTGATCCTCGACGTCGTCTACAACCACACGGCCGAGGGCAACCACCTGGGCCCCACGCTCTCCTACAAGGGCCTGGACAACGCCTCGTACTACCGCCTGATGGACGATCCCCGGTACTACATGGACACCACGGGGACGGGCAATTCGCTGCTGATGCGCTCGCCGCACGTCCTCCAGATGATCATGGATTCGCTGCGGCACTGGGTCACGGACATGCGCGTCGACGGCTTCCGCTTCGACCTCGCGGCCACCCTTGCCCGGCAGTTCCACGAGGTGGACCGGCTCTCGTCGTTCTTCGACCTGGTGCAGCAGGACCCGGTGGTGAGCCAGGTGAAGCTGATCGCCGAGCCCTGGGACGTCGGCGAGGGCGGCTATCAGGTCGGCAACTTCCCGCCGTTGTGGACGGAGTGGAACGGCATGTACCGCGACACGGTCCGCGACCTGTGGCGGGGCGAGCAGCGCACGCTCGCGGAGTTCGCCTCGCGGCTCACCGGCTCGTCCGACCTCTACCAGGACGACGGGCGGCGCCCGTTGGCTTCCATCAACTTCACCACCTGCCACGACGGTTTCACGCTGCACGACCTCGTCTCGTACAACGACAAGCACAACGAAGCCAACGGCGAGGACAATCAGGACGGCGAGAGCCACAACCGCTCCTGGAACTGCGGCGCCGAGGGCGCGACGGACGATCCCGGCGTCCTCGCGCTGCGCGCGCGGCAGATGCGGAACTTCATCGCCACGCTGATGCTCTCCCAGGGCGTGCCGATGCTCAGCCACGGCGACGAGTTCGCGCGCACGCAGGGCGGCAACAACAACGCCTACTGCCAGGACAACGAAGTGGCGTGGGTGCACTGGCCACAGGGCGAGAGCTCCGTCCTGGCCTTCACGCGCGCGATGGCGATGCTCCGGCGCGACCATCCGGTCTTCCGCAGGCGGCGGTTCTTCCACGGCCGGCCCGTCCAGGGCACCCATGACGAGCTGTCGGACATCGCCTGGTTCACGCCGGAGGGCGAGGAGATGACGGAGCGCGACTGGGGCGCGTCGCAGGCGCGGGCCCTGAGCGTGTTCCTGAACGGCAACGCCATCTCGGAACCGGGTCCGCGCGACGAGCGGATCACCGACGATTCGTTCCTGCTGATGTTCAACGCCTCCCCGGAACCACTGGAGTTCGTGGTGCCGGTCAACCACGGCCGTCAGTGGCAGGTCGTGGTCGACACGGCGCAGGAGGACGGGGTGCCGCCCGAGCCGGGCCCCAAGGTGCGGGCGGGCGACCGGGTCACGCTGGCCGACCGGAGTCTGACGGTGCTGCAGCGTCCGGCGTGACGGCGAAGGACCTGAGCGGCTCGCGGGACGTCCGGGGCCGCTCCTCTCGGGCGATCAGGGCGATGGCGAACGCGACCGCCGCGGCCGCGCTGCCGAGCGCGAACGCCGCGCCCGCGCCGTGGGATTCCGCCAGGCGCCCCGCCACGGCGAGCGTGACCGCCTGGCCGCCGACGAAGGCGCTCGCCGCGAACGTCATGCCTTCGGCGAGCCGCTGCGGGGGCATGGCGCGCTCGGTCAGGGCGAAGCCCGTGATGAGGTTCGGCGCATAGATCGCGCCGAAGAAAGTGACCACTACGTAGAGGCCCGCCAGGCTGTCCGTCCACACCAGGGGCACCGAGAGGAGCGCCGCGGCGGCCGTCGCCACGCGCCAGCGCGCGAGCAGCCCGAAGCGCTCGGGCAGCGCCGCCATCGAGAGGCCCACGACGGCGCTCATCACGCCCATCGCGGCATAGACGAGCCCGGCCTGGCCCGGCCGCCCCAACTCCTCGGTGAGCGCGGTGATCCCGGCCCCGCAGGCGCCGAGCAGCACGCCCAGGAAGACGAGTCCGATCCGCACCACGTACACCGAGCGCGGCAGGCGCGGACGCGGGGCACGCGCGCGTGCCGGTCCCTGCGGGGCCGCCCTGGTGGTGCGCCCGGTGGGGTGCAGCGCGAAGCCCGTCCCGCAGACGGCGACAAGGAGCGCGGCGAGGCCGAAGGCGTACGCCGGGTGGCCCGCCACGGACGCGAGGCCCACCAGGGCGGGCCCGAGCACGAAGGACAGCTCGTCCATGGTGCTCTCCAGGGACAGCACGGCGCCCGCGAGCCGGTCGTCGCCGCCCTTGGCGCGGACCAGGGGAACGACGCGGGCCCTGGCGAGCGGGCCGATCCCGGGGACCGTCGCGCCCGCGAGCACGCCCAGGGCCGCCAGCACCGGGGTCGGCAGATCCGCGAGGGCGCCCAGGGTGTACGCCGCGATGGCCACGGCGTTGGTGAGCGAGAAGGCGAGCACGACGGTGCGCTGCCCGTGCCGGTCCGCGAGCCGCCCGACGAACGGCCCCAGGGACACCTGGCCGAGGGCGAGCGCGCAGGCGACGATGCCGCCGGTGGCCAGCGACCCGCTGGTCTCCGTCACCAGGAGCACGCTGCCGAACTGGATCATGGCCACCGGGAGCCTGCCGAGGAACGAGACCACGGGGAGCGGCACCCCGGTCATCCCGACCACCTTGCGATACGCGTCCAGCGTGCTCCGAGCCATCGTCCGACGCTAACGACGCCGTAGCGGAGACACGCATGAGTCGATGGCACGAAAGCCGTCCAGGCGGGTACGTACGTTCGCATGACGCCTGAGCGCCCACGGCCCGCGGTGCCGCCCGCACCGACCGCCACGTACCGGCTCCAGCTGCAGCCCGACTTCCCCTTCGACGCGGCCGAGGCGGCCGTCCCTTATCTGGCCTCGCTCGGCGTCTCGCATCTGCATCTGTCGCCGGTGCTCGACGCGGTCCCCGGGTCCACGCACGGCTACGACGTGACCGACCACGCGCGCGTACGGGACGAACTCGGCGGCGAGGAAGGGCTGCGGGCCCTGTCGCGCACCGCCGCGGCGGCCGGGCTCGGGCTGATCGTGGACATCGTGCCGAACCACATGGCGGCCGTGCCGCGCCACAACCACGCCCTGTGGGAGGTGCTGCGCGAGGGCCCCACGTCGCCGTACGCGCGCTGGTTCGACATCGACTGGGACGCGCACGAGGGCCGCGTCCTGCTGCCCTTCCTCGGCGGCAGACTCGGCGACGAACTCCCCCGGCTGCGGGTCGACGGGCACGTCCTGCGCTACTACGAGCACGCGTTCCCGGTCCGCGAGGGCACCGAGGAACTGCCGCTGCCGGAACTCCTCGACGCGCAGTGGTACCGCCTCGCCTGGTGGCGCCTTGCCCGTACGGAGCTCAACTACCGGCGCTTCTTCACCATTTCGGACCTCATAGGGGTGCGGGTCGAGGACCCCGAGGTGTTCGATGCGACCCATGCCACGGTGCTGCGGCTGCTGCGCGAAGGGGTCGTCGACGGGCTGCGGATCGACCACCCCGACGGGCTCGCGGACCCCGGGGCGTACCTCCAGAGGCTGCACGAGGCGACCGAGGGGCGCTGGACGGTCGTCGAGAAGATCCTCGCCGACGGCGAACAGCTGCCCGCCGCCTGGCCGGTGGCGGGCACCACCGGGTACGACGCGCTGCACCACATCGACGGCGTCTTCACCGACCCGGCGGGCGCGGGCGAACTCCTCGGCCAGTACCGGCGGTTCGCCGCGCCGCCCGCCGACCGGGGCGGCGACTGGGCGGCGACCGTGCGCCGCGCCGCGTACAAGGTCGTCACGCACGAGCTGGCCGCCGAGGTGGACCGTCTCACGCGCGCGGCCGCCGCGATCTGCGCCACGGACCCCGCCCTGCGCGACCACGCGCCGTGGGCGCTGCGCACCGCCCTCAGGGAACTGCTCGTGCGGCTCCCCGTCTACCGGCCGTACGCCTCCGGGGGCGCCGCCCCCGAAACGGTCCTCACCGCCCGGGCCGCGCAGGAGGCCAGGACGGTCTTCGGGGTGCCCGAGGAGGCCGCGGCGGTCGATGTCGTACGGGAGTTGGCGCTGGGGCGGCACGGGGCCGCCGACGGGCGTTCCAGGGGCGCGGTGGAGGAGTTCCGCACGCGGTTCGCGCAGACGGCGTCCGCGCTGCGCGCCAAGGCGGTGGAGGACACCGCGTTCTACCGGCACGCGCCGCTGCTCTCGGCCGCGGAGGTGGGCGGCGCGCCCGAGCGGCCCGCGGTCTCCGCGGAGACGTTCCACGCGTACTGCGCGCGCGTGCAGCGCGACTGGCCCTACTCGGGCACGGCCTTGACGACGCACGACACCAAGCGCAGCGCCGATGTGCGCGCGGGCATCGCCGTCCTGACGCAGTGCCCGGAGCGGTGGGCGGACCTCCTTGCGGAGGTGACCGAGCAGACCGCGCGCGTGGGCGGCACGTGCGCGCCCGATCCCCAACTGGCGTGGGCGGCCTGGCAGACCGCGGTCGGCTTCGGCTTCCCGTACGACATGCGGCTGCAGAACGCCCTCCTGAAGCATGTGCGCGAGGCGGGCCTGCACACCAGCTGGACCGAGCCCAACGAGGCGTACGAGAAGGCGGTCACCGCGTTCGCCGAGGCCGGTCCCTGCGGTCCCCCGCTGTACGCGGTCGCGTCGTTCGCGCGCGAACTGGGCCCCCATGTGCGAGCGAACGTCCTCGGGGCCGCGCTGCTGCATCTGACGATGCCCGGGGTGCCCGACCTGTACCAGGGCACGGAGGGCGAGTACCGCGCCCTGGTCGACCCGGACAACCGCAGGCCCGTGCGCTTCCAGCCGCACGTCCTGGAGCGGCTCGACACGCGGCCGGAACGCTGGGACCTCTCGGAGGAGAAGCTCGCGCTCACCGCCGCGGCGCTGCGGCTGCGCGGGCGGCGGCCCGAACTCTTCGGGGGCACCGCGACGTACGAGCCGCTGACCGCCGAAGGTCCCGGCGCGGCGCACTGCGTGGCCTACGCCCGCTCCGGAGAGGTCGTGGTCGCCGTGACGCGGCTCTCGCTGCGCCTCGCGGAGGCCGGGGGCTGGCGCGGGACGGACCTCGCGCTGCCCGCGGGACGGTGGGCCGATGTGCTGGCTCCGGAGCGGGAGTTCGAGGGGCACACGCGCGTGGCGGAGCTTTTCGCGGACTCGCCCGTGGTGCTTCTCACCCGGACCGGCGAGGAGCCCGAGCAGTAGCAGTCACCCAGGGCGTACGAGGAGCATGCGCGGCCCGCGGGTCAGGAGTCCCTCCGGCGCCGGTCTGAACCCCGGCGCCCAGCGCAGCCCCGGCAGCGCGTCGAGCAGGGCCCGCAGGCCGTACTCGGCGACGAGCCCCGCGAGGGCGGCGCCCGGGCAGGAGTGGCGGCCCGCGCCGAGCGCGACGCGGCCGGGATCCGCGCGGAAGATGTCGTAGCGGTCGGGGTCGGCGAACCGCGCGGGGTCGCGGCCCGCGGAGCCCACCAGGCACGCCACGACGGCCCCCGCGGGCAGCGGGACGCCCGCCACGGCGACCGGGCGGACCGCGCGGCGCAGCACCACGGGGGCGGGCGGGTCGCGGCGCAGGGACTCCGCCCACGCCCCGGGGATGAGGCCCGGCCGCTCCCTGACGAGGGCCAACTGGCGCGGATGGTCGAGGAGATCGGCGAGGAACGAGGCGAGCGCGAGCGCCGTGGCATCGCCGCCGCCACCGAGCAGCGTCCCCGCGATGCCCGTCACGGTCTCGTCGGACAGCGGGCGCCCCTCGACCTCGGCGGTGCACAGGACGGAGAGCAGGTCGTCGCCGGGGTGGCTTCTGCGGCGCGCGAGGTGGGGGCGGAGAAAGGCGTCGAGGCCGGGGTGCCCGCCGCCGAGGTGCGTGAGCCCGCCGCGGCACAACTCCTGGACGCGGGCGGTGTCTTCGTAGGGCAGCCCGAGCGCGGCGACGGCCGCGGCGGTCGGCAGCCACCGGCAGAACTCGGCGACCAGATCGGCCTCCTCGCGGGCGGCGATGCGGCGGGCGAGGACGTAGGCGGTGCGGTGGGTGGCGGCGGCCAGCGCGTCCAGGGCGGGGCCGCGCAGCGCGGGCGAGACCAGCGACCGGTGCGCCAGGTGCGAGGCGCCCTCCAGGTGCGCGAGGGTCCGCCCCGGCGGCAGCGCCACGAGCCGCGGCCGCGCGAGCGCGGCACGCACGTCCCGGTACCGGCTGACCAGCCACGCCCCGGCGGCCTCGTCCCGGACGAGGGGAAAGTCCGCACGGAGCATCCGGTACAGCGGGTGCGGGTCGCGTCCGGCATCGGGCGTCAGCAGACTGGGCGGCTCCGTGCGGCGCCCGTGCGGGGCCTCAGCGGCCCGGTACGGCGCCGTGCGTCCACCGGCCGGGCAGCGGGCGCCCCGGGCGGCGGACAGGCCCTCCGGGGCGCCGGAGGGGGCGTTCGCCCGCGCCTCCGTCACGGCCGGTGGCTGCTGACACTCGGGGGCGGGCACCGGTTCCGTGGCGTCAGGGACGGGTGGGGGTGGCTCCGGGGCGTGCCGCGTCGGGGCATTCCGCTTCTCCGTCGGCGGAACAGGGGGCGGCGTGGCTATCGGGCCGGGGAAGCAACGCACCGCAGGGCTCCCACCTGTGCGTCGGCGCGGCATGCGGCCGCGCGGGTGTGTCCAAGACGACCACCGAGGGCTTCGACGCGCAGGTTCCGTACGTCCGTACGGGTGACGGCGGCCGGGGCCGAGGAGCACGCGCAGGCGTCCTTGACACCGCCCCCGGCACGTGGCGTACTGCGGATTGCGTCAGTGACGGACCAGACGGGGGTGAGTCAAACTGGCGGTGCAGCGCTATCCCAGTGTTCCTGAACTCACCTCCTCCGCACGCCAGTTGGTAGCCCACCGGCCCGACCTGGGCACCCTGCGGCAGGTCGGTGCCTCGCGCGCGGGCAGGCCGCTGCACCTGCTCTCCGTGGGACGCGCGGCCCGCGCGGTCCTCGTCGTCGCGGGGGCGCACGCCAACGAACCCACCGGCGGCTCGACGCTGCTGCACCTCGCCGAGTGGACACTGCGCGATTGGCGGCTGCGCGCGGACACCTCCTGGCACTTCCTGCTCTGCGCGGACCCGGACGGCGCGGACCTGCACCGCACGCCCGCCCCGCGCACGCTCCTGGACTACCACCGGAACTTCTTCCGCCCCGCGGGTCCCGAGCAGCCCGAGTGGTCGCCCTCCGTGCTTCCGCCCCATCGGCTGCCACCCGAGACGCGCGCCCTGACGGCCGTCATCGACGAACTGCGGCCCTACTTGCAGGTGTCCCTGCACGGCACCGATCTGGGCGGCAGCTGGGTGCAGTTGACGAAGGACATCCCCGGGCTCGCGGTGCCGTTCGCCAAGTCGGCCGCAGAGCTGCACATCCCGGTCGAGGCGGGGGCGTCGGACGCCGCGGGCTGGCCGGTGTCGGGGCCCGGCGTGCACGTGCTGCCCGGCCCGGGCACGGACGCCGCCTACCCGAGCCTGCCCGAGGACGCCCGGCTCACCACCTGGCACCACGCGCATCTGTACGGCGGGCGCACCGCGATCGTCGAAGTGCCGATGTGGGCGAGCGACCTGGTCGACGACGACGCGGCGCACCCGTCCCCGGTGCGGGCGATGCGGGGCCTCGCGCGGCGGCTGCGGCGGGACGCGGGTCTTGTCGAGGAGATCCTCGGCGAGGCGCTGCCCCGGCTGCCACCGGGTGCCGAGGGGCCGCTGCTGCGGGCCGCGCGCTGGGCGCTCGCCCTGGTGCCCGGTCTCGCGGACGACTGGGGGCGGCTGCCGCCGGCCGGGACCACCATGGCGTACATCGGGAGCGTCGACGCCTTCGGCCGCCGTCTGCCGCTGCGCGCCGCCGCGATGCTGCTGCGGGTCCTGGAGGAGACGGGCGACCGGGCGGCGCCCCGCCTGGAGCGGCTCGTGACGCTCTGGAGCAATGCCTTCGCCGAGCGGTTCAGGGCGCGTTGGGTGCCGTTGGAGGATCAGGTGGAGCACCAGTCGCGGACCACGCTCGCCGCCGCCCGGCACGCGCGCACACCGGGCGACTGACCGGCACGCGCGCGTGGACAGGTGACCCACTAGGAGAGCTTGGACACCGAGCCCGTCAGGAGAGCTTGAACACCGAGCCCGTCTCGGACGCCATCACGCACGCGTTGGGGAAGTTCTTCACGTACGCCATGCGACGGCCGTCCCACATGCCGTACGCGGCCGCCGTCACCGGCTTGTAGATCATGGTGCAGGGCGTGTCCCGATGCGGGATCTCGTTGATGTCGCCCTTGGCCGCCCGCAGTTGGCGACAGGCTTTCCCGGCCTCCGGGTGACTGCTGCCCACCCGGCCGCAGTTCAGCAGCGTGCCCTCCAGGTCGCCGAGGGCGCCGTCGCCCTGCATGACCGCCACGTACATCCAGTTGCCGGGCAGCGACTGCTCGGGGGCGGACCGCGCCGTCGCCGTCGCCGTGCCCGCCGCGAGCAGGGCGCCCGCCGTCGCCGTCGCGAGCAGAGCGTTCCGTACCGTCCTGGCCATGACGTCACCGTTCCTTGAGCTCGGGGGTGCGCGGGCGGTCACCCGCGCCGCTGCATCCATCGACACGGCGGGGGCACTTGCCCACCCGGACTCACTCGAACGGGATCAGCTCACGGCGAGACGGAAGGCCATCCGGCCGAAGCTCACCAGGTCGCCGTCCTGGACGACGGCGGCGCCGACCACCCTGCGGCCGTTCACGGACGTGCCGTTGGTCGAGCCGAGGTCGCGCAGCACCCACATGCCGCCCTGCCGGCGCAGCTCGGCGTGGACCCGGGAGACCGTGTCGTGGCTGAGCCGGAGTCCATTGGCCGGATCGCGGCCGATCCGCAGCGGGTAGGGGCTGTCCGGCGACGGCAGCATCAGCTTCGGGAGGCGCTCGGCCTGCCAGGCCCTGCGCAGCTTCATCGTGAACCCGGAGACCGCTTCGACGCCGCCGAGCACCATCCGCTGCCAGCGGCCCTCGGTGCGCAGGTCGGCGGTGAGGGCGGCCAGTTCGTCGGGCTTGCGGGCGGCGAGCACGAGCTCCATGCGGCGCAGGAAGGTGTCGTGGGAGAGCCTGCCGACGGCCGCGCCCTCCTTGAGTGCGTCCAGCGCCCGGTCGCGCTCGGCGTCCGTCACGCGCGCCGGGTATGTGGAGAACTCAAAGGAGGATGTCACTTGGCGATTGTCGGCCAATCCCGCCCCGGGTGTCCAGAATGGCCGGGGCGGACGCCGATCGGCCGCTTCTCCCCACGGGCCGCACGCCCCTGACGCACCATGGGACGGACGACGTGACGGACTGCGGACGAGGGGGAACCGTCGGTGAGGTTCGAGGTGTGGGCTCCGGAGGCCGAGCGGGTCGCACTGGAGTGCGCGGGCGGCACGCGTGCGATGGAGCGTGACGCGGACCGCGCGGGCTGGTGGACGGCGGACGCGGAGGCCCAGGACGGGACGCGCTACGGCTTCTCGCTCGACGGCGGACCCGTCCTGCCCGACCCGCGCTCGCGGCGCCAGCCGGACGGGCCCGACGGGCTCAGCGCCGTCGTCGACCACGACCGGTACGCGTGGCGCGCGCCCTGGGCGGGGCGCGGGGTGCGGGACGCGGTCCTGTACGAGCTGCACGTGGGGACGTACACGCGCGAGGGCACGCTCGACGCGGCGGCCGACCGGCTCGGACACCTCGCGGAGCTGGGCGTCACGCATGTGGAGCTGATGCCGCTGTGCCCCTTTCCCGGCCGGTACGGCTGGGGGTACGAGGGGGTTTCGCTGTGGGCGGTCCACGAGCCCTACGGCGGCCCGGAGGCGCTGAAACGATTTGTCGACGCGGCGCACGCGCACGGAATCGGCGTCGTCCTCGACGTCGTCCACAACCACCTCGGCCCGTCCGGGAACCATCTGCCCGCTTTCGGGCCGTACTTCACCGAGACGCACCACACGCCCTGGGGCGCGGCAGTCAACCTGGACGCGCCGGGCTCGGACGAGGTGCGGGCGTATCTGATCGGCAGCTCCCTCGCCTGGCTGCGCGACTACCGCGTCGACGGCCTCAGGCTCGACGCGGTGCACGCGCTGCGCGACACGCGCGCGTGCCACTTCCTGGAGGAACTCTCCGCCGCCGTCGACTCCTTGTCCGAGGACCTTGGCAGGCCACTGTCCCTGATCGCCGAGTCGGACCTCGGCGATCCACGGGTCGTCACGCCGCGCGCGGCAGGCGGCCTCGGCCTGCACGCGCAGTGGAACGACGACTTCCACCACGCCCTGCACACCGCGCTCACCGGCGAATCGCAGGGCTACTACGAGGACTTCGCGCGGGCCCCGCTGGCCGCGCTCGGCAAGACGATGACGCACGGCTTCTTCCACGACGGCACGTACTCGACGTTCCGCGGCCGCGCGCACGGCCGCCCCGTCGACCTCGCGCGCACCCCCGCGCACCGGTTCGTCGGCTCTGCGCAGACCCACGACCAGATCGGCAACCGCGCGCAGGGCGACCGGCTCGCGGCATCCCTCTCCCCCGGCCTGCTCGCCTGCGCCGCCGCGCTGACCCTCACGGGTCCCTTCACGCCGATGCTGTTCATGGGCGAGGAGTGGGGCGCCACGACGCCCTGGCAGTTCTTCACCGACCACACCGATCCCGAACTCGCCGAGGCCGTACGACAGGGCAGGCGGCGGGAGTTCGCGGCGCACGGGTGGGCCGAGGGTGAGATCCCTGATCCGCAGGACCACGGCACCCGTGAGCGGTCCTGCCTCGACTGGTCCGAGCCGGGGACCGGCCACCACGCGCGCGTGCTCGCCTGGCACAAGGAGCTGATCGCGCTGCGGCGCACCCGGGGCGACCTGATGGATCCCGATCTCGCTGCGGTGCGGGTCGCGTACGACGAGGAGGCGCGCTGGTTCGCGTTCCGGCGCGGGGACCTGCGGATCGCCGTGAACCTCGGCAAGGAAGAGGTCGCCGTGCCGCTGGGCGGGCGCCACGCGCGCGTGCTCGCCGCGTGGGAGCCGGTCGACGCCCCCGACGCGGACGGGACGGTGCGGCTGCCCGCCGAGTCGTGCGTGATCCTGGCCGCCTCGTAGCGCCTGCCCGCCGCGCCGAGCACCTATCTTGAGGGCCTACCCAAGGGGAGGGCGGAACATGAAGCAGCGATTCCTCGGCCGGACGGGACTGCGCGTCAGTGAACTGTGCTTCGGCGCCATGATGTTCGGCAGCGGCGCCGACGAGGCGACCTCGCACCGCATGCTGGACGCGTTCACGGAGGCGGGCGGCACCTTCATCGACACGGCCGACATGTACGGGCGCGGCGTGTCGGAGGAGATCCTCGGCCGCTGGCTCAAGGGCCGCCGCAGGGACGAACTCGTCGTCGCCACCAAGGTGTTCGCGACCATGGGCGAGGCACCGAACGCGGGCGGCCTGAGCCGCAAGCACATCGTGTCGGCCGTGGACGCGAGCCTGCGGCGCCTTGGCACCGACCACATCGACGTCTACCAGACGCACGTCTGGGACGCGACGACGCCGATCGAGGAGACCCTGTCCACCCTGGACACCCTCGTGAAGGCGGGCAAGGTGCGCTACCTGGGGGCGAGCAACCTCTCCGGGGCGCAGCTGCAGAAGGCCCTCGACGTGGCGCGGGCGCACGACTGGGAGCCGTACTCCTGTCTGCAGCCGCTGTACAACCTGCTGGCGCGCGAGATCGAGTGGGAGCTGCTGCCGCTGAGCGCGGCCGAGGGCGTCGGCGTCATCCCGTACAGCCCGCTCCAAGGCGGCTGGCTTTCCGGCAAGTTCCGGCGCGGCATGGCCGAACCGCCGAAGGGCGCGCGGGGCTCGCACGCCTGGCGGCAGCGGGACACCGAGGAGACCTGGCGGGTCGTCGACGCGCTCGTCGGGATCGCCGACGACACCGGGCGCACCCCCGCGCAGGTCGCCCTGCGCTGGCTCCTCCAGCAGCCGGGGGTGACCGCGCCCATCGTCGGGGCGCGGTCCGTGGCGCAGCTGACCGACAATCTCGGCTCCGTGGGCTGGGAGTTGACGGCCGAGCAGCAGGAACGGCTCACGTCGGCGAGCGCGCGGCCGCTGCCCCATCCGTACGACGTGCTCGCGTACTACCCGGGCCGCGAGCCGCGCACCGGCCCCCGCACCGACTTCAGTTGAAGCCCTGCCGGTATCCGCCTGCTTGCCTGCCCGCCCGGCTCAGCCGACGATCGCCATCTCCCGGTCGGTGCTGTTGAGGCGACGCCCGCCGTCCTCCGTGACGGTCACGATGTCCTCGATGCGCACTCCGAAGCGGCCCGGCAGATAGATGCCGGGCTCTACGGAGAAGCACATTCCCGGTACGAGCGGCTGTTCCTCGCCCTCGATCATGTAGGGCGGTTCGTGGGTGGTGACGCCGATGCCGTGGCCCGTGCGGTGGATGAAGCGCTCGCCGTAGCCGAACTCGGTGATCACGGCGCGGGCGGCGCGGTCGACGTCCTGGCAGGCCGCGCCGGGCCGGACCGCCGCGCAGCCCGCGGCCTGCGCCTCGCGCACCACGTCGTGCACGCGCCGCTCCTCCGCGGTCGGCTCGCCGACGTGGACCGTGCGCGAGGTGTCCGAGCCGTAGCCGTGCAGCAGGCCGCCGAAGTCGAGGACGACCATGTCGCCCTGCTCGATGACGCGGTCGCCCGCCTCGTGGTGGGGGTTGGCGCCGTTCGGGCCCGAGCCGACGACGGTGAAGTCGACCTGGGAGTGCCCGAACCCGCGCAGCAGGTCCGCGAGATCGGCGGCGACGTCCGTCTCCCTGCGGCCCGCGAAGGGCACCTTCTTGATCTCCTCGTACGTCGCGTCGGCCGCCGCGCCCGCCGCGGCGATGCGCTCGAGCTCCGCGGCGTCCTTGACCGCGCGGAGCATCGGGAGGGCCTCCGTGAGGGAGACGTAGGAGGTGCCGGGCAGCGCCTTCTGGAAGCCGAGGAGGTGCATCGCCCAGGCGTTGTCGCTCACCGCGAAGCGGCCGTCCGCGGCAAGGAGCGGGGCGGTGACGGCGTACGGGTCCTTGCCGTCGGTCCAGTCGCGCAGGGTGAGCGCGGGGGCGCCCGCGGCGCGCTCGGCGTCCGGGGCCTCCAGGGTGGGCACCACGAGGACGGGGTCCTGGCCCGCGGCGAGCACGAGGGCGGTGAGCCGCTCGGTGGCCGCGGTCGGCCGGTAGCCGGTGAGCCACACCAGGTCGGGCCCCGGGGCGACGACGAGGCCCGCGAGGCCCGCTTCGGCGGCCGCGTCGGCGGCGCGCGCCATGCGGGCCTGGTAGTCGTCGGCCGTGAAGGGGGCGGGCTCGTCGGCGGTGCGGGGCGCGGGCGCGCTGCTCATGAGGACCTCCAAGTGTCTACGTCAGCATCCTGCCCGCAGCCGCACGCGAGTGCGAACCCGCCTGCTCATGTCACGATGCCCGGCCGCACCGAGAGGGCCTGGCGGCCGCCGCCCTCGTGGCGGACCGTCAGGGTCACCGGCCTGCCCGGGCGCGCGGCGGCGACCGCGGCGGCCAGCTCGGCCGCGGAGTGGACGCGGGTCCTGCCGAACGCGAGCAGGGTGTCGCCGCGCACCAGGCCCGCGGTGTAGCCGGGGCCCGGGATGTGCACGCCGACGAGCAGGGCGCCCGCGCCCCTGGGGGCGTCGACGGCCTCGACGCCGAGGGTGGCGGACCTGGCGGGGCCGGTGGGCCGGTGCGGGCCGCCCGGCGCGATGGACGCGGGCGGGCGCTGTGCCGTGCCCGCGACGGGGGGCTTGGCGGCCGGACCGCCGGACGCACCCGGCGCACCGGGTGGCGCCGCCTTCTGTATCTCGGCGAGTTTGCTCATGCCGATGACGGTGGCGCTCACCGTGCCGATGCCGATGCCGGAGAGCACCAGGACCGCCGCGCAGAGCAGGCCGAACAGCAGGGTCGTCAGGCGCCTGCCGCGCCGCCGCAGGGCGTGCGGGCGGTGGCCCTTTCCCCTTGCACCGGGCTTGCCGGGAGCCCCGGGACCGCCCAGGTTCCCCGGGCTCCCGGGGTTCCCTGGGCTCCCCGGGCCCCCGGAGTTCCTGCCCGGGCCCCGCAGGCGCCACCTGGCGGTCCTGCGGGGGGATTCCGTGCGGCCGGTGGCGGACTGCCCACCCGGCATCGGCTTGGGACGCAACGCGGTCTGATCCATGGCTCGCCTCCGGCCACAGCCCTACCCGGCGTGACCCGCCGCCGACGCCTCACGAACGGGTGACGTCCAGCTGTGCGGCCGGTGCCGCGGCCGGAGCGGCCGATGGACCCGGGTGCCTACCCCGTGTGTCCGTCGTGCCCGCCGTGGCCCGCGCCGTGGTCGAACTTCAGTGCCTCCTTCGGCATGACCACGAAGGGCCGCATCATGCCCATGTCCTCATGTTCGAGCAGATGGCAGTGGTACATGAAGCGGCCGTACGCCCCGTCGAACTTGCCCATGACGCGCAGCTGTTGACCGCCGGGGACCAGGAACACGTCCTTCAAGCCGCGCTCGTTGGGAGCCAGCGGGATGGTCCTGTCGGGGTCGAAGGCGATCGGCGCGCGGGTGCCGCCGATGGTGGCGTCGAAACCCGAGACGTCGTACGCGTCACGGCCGAGCAGCTGGAAGTCCGCCATGTGGATGTGCATCGGGTGGGTCACCGGCGGGTCCACCGCGAGGTTCAGGAAGCTCCACTGCTCGTGGCTGCCCTCGGCGATGGTGAAGCCGAGGCCGTCGTTGAACGTACGGGCCGTGCGCCGATACGTCTTGACCTTGCCGTCCGCACCGCGCAGTTGGATGATTCCCTCGGTCGGGACCTGGATGTCGCCCGGCTCCGCGACCTCGGTCATCTCCCAGATCTCCGGGTGGCCGCCGCCGCCCTTCGTCGCGGGCGGGGTCAGCACGACGAGGCGGTGGCCGTGCTCGATGTCGTGCGTGAGCGGGCGGAACGAGCCCGAGAGGACCTCCGGCAGCTCGAAGCCGTCCGGCTCGCCGCACTCGTTCACCCGGAACTCCATGACCTGCGGATAGCGCACGTCGTTCGCCACGTCGGGCACTCCGGGGGCCTGGGCGCGGCCCTTGTTGACCAGACGCAGCCGCCGCCCCGCGAGCTCGCGGAAGTCGACGAGCAGGTCCATGCGCTCGGCGGGCGCGACCGTGAGCGTCGGCAGCGCGTCGTCGAAGTCGACCGGCACGGGGCGCGGCAGGAGCCCGCCGTCGCTGCCGATCTGGTGCAGGACGCCGGTCACCGGCTGGTCGTCCTCGTCGATGAGGACGAGGTCGTAGATGCGCGCGTTCGACGCGTTGACCAGGCGGAAGCGGTACCAGGCCGCGTCCACGTCCGCGTACGGCCAGATGCGGCCGTTGACCGTGCTGTACGGCCCGGTGAACGGCAGGGAGACCGGCTTGCCCGTCTCGGCGTTCTTCGGGTCGATGATGACGGTCTTGTGCAGCAGGCGGCCGTTCAGCCGGCCGTCGGCGTCCGTGTCCAGGTTCCTGTCGGCGAGCAGGAGAGGGATCTCCCGGTCACCGGAGGGGAGTTGCAGCGCGTCCTCCTCGTCGTCCCTGACGAGATACGTGCCGTACAGACCGGTGTGCACGTTCCACCGGGTGATGTTCATGGCGTGGTCGTGATACCACCACTGCACCGCCTGGTGGTCGTTCGGGTACTCGGAGAGCTGTGCGTCGCCGTACCCCACGGCGTTGTCCGCCCAGCCGTCGTTCCCGCCGCCCGTCTGTGCGCCGTGCAGATGGGTCACCGACCAGGCGGGCAGCGCCGCCACGTCCTTGTTCGGCGCCACGCCCGCGCGGCCGGGCAGGGTGCCCGGCGAGGGGTCCTTCTGCGGGTCGCCGCGCGGGACCTCGACGGCCGTGACGGGATATTCGGCGCCCTTCGGGATGCGGTTGGTCCAGGCGATGCGGATGCGCTGGCCGCGCCGCACCTCGATGGTGGGGCCCGGCACCGAGCCGTCGTACCCCCACATCAGGGTCGGCGGAAGCTGCGGGTGCAGCCGGACCCAGGTGGGACGCAGCGCGATCTCCGTCTCTTCGCGTACGTCCACGCTGTCGGGACGCAGCACCGGCGGGACGGGCAACGGCGCCACGTACGGAACCAGTTCGCCATCCGCCGTCGCTGCCGCCCCGGGCTCGTCGCCGAGCAGTCGGTCAGTGATGCGCTCAATGATGTCGGTCAAGATCGAACACCCCCGTGTTCATCCCCCATGTCGCGGCCGGTCGAAGGCCGCCTTCACTTCAGAAGACTCCTGACGCATCAGCGAAGTTCCGCGAATCCACCATTCCGGATGAAACCATCCGAACGGGCCCCACCGGTACGGCCGGTGGGGCCCTCGACATGCCTGGTGATGTGCCCGATCGACCCGGCGCCGCGCCCGATCGGGCGGTCGGTCAGCGCAGTCCCGCGATCGACGGGACCCTCGGCATCCGGTCGGGCACGAAGCCGTGCGCGCGCCTCGCCAGGTCCTCCGCGCCGTAACGGCGGCAGTCGCGGTGCCAGTTCAGGATGGCCGCCATCCAGTTCTGCAGCCCGACGACGTAGCCGTCCATGACCGCGCGCGCCTCCTTCGACAGTCCGAAGTCCTCGTACAGGACCGGGAATTCATGCGCGGCGACGTGCTGGAACTGCTGCATGCGCTGCGACAGGAGGTCGTGGACGATGCGCAGCGCCCTCGGATAGTCACAGCCGAAGAAGTTCTGCACGACCAGGATGCCGTTGTGGATCTCGCCCTCGTACTCGATCTCCTTCTGGTACGAGAAGACGTCGTTGACGAGCATGGCGTAGTCGACGGCGGCGTTCTCCAGGGAGCGCACCGGGCCGCTGCGGTAGACCTCGGGCGGCACCACCGGGCCGTGGTCCGTCCGGCACAGGCCCATGGTCAGGTCGGCGCCGAAGGTGGCGCGGCGCATCTCCAGATAGTCGACCGGGTCGGGGATGCGATTCTGCAGCTGATTGGAGAGCTCCCACAGCCAGCCCTCCGTCATGGTGTCCACGGCGTCCCGCAGTGACCGCCGCTGGTCGGTGGTCATGGCGCGGGTCGTGGACCGCCACAGGTCGGTGAGGCCGCGCTCCATGGCGTTCGCGGGCACCAGGGCCGGTTCGCCGTCGACGGGCATGCAGGCGGAGAGGCGCTCGGTGCAGAGCTTGGCGGCGGCCATGTCGTGGCGGCGGCCGAACACGAGGGGGTAGTAGTCGTCTCCGTAGGTGCCCCAGGCCAGCCACTGCGAGCTGAGGTCCATGGCCTCCGCGGTGCCGTCCGGGTCGATCCCCGCCGAGCACAGCGGAAAGTCGTACGCGGTGAGCTTGTCCTCGTCCCACACGCCCTCCGCCAGGATGCCCATCGCGTGCGCCCAGCCGACGAGCCGGTGCCGCGCGCCCTCGAGCTCCGGGTTGAGCCGCAGCCCGAACGGCATGGGGATGTCGGGGATCCGGGAAGGCCCCACCTTCTGGAACGGCACATGCGTGTAGGGCCGCAGCCGGTCCGCCGCTGCCGCCGCGAGCAGGGCGCCCATGTCGGCCGCGGACGTGCCCATGCCGGTGAGTCCGGCGAGCGGCGAGGTGGGGAGCGCGCCCTCGTTCATGTACCGGCTGGAGCGCAGGTGCCACTCGTGGCCGCCGGACTGCCAGTCCTGAAGTCCCCGCGTGTACACGGCGATCGCGGTGGCCTCCGGCCCGGAAAGGCCCTTCTCCAGGGCGAGGGCGGGCACTTCGGTGAAGGCCGTGTGCTCGAACTGGTGCAGGCGCGACGTCAGGACGTCGTTGACGGTGTCGGCCGCCTCCTGGGTCGTGCAGTCGAAGAAGGTCTCCAGGACGAGCACTCCATTGCTGAGCTCGCCCTCGTCCTGGACCTCGCGCTGGTACGAGAAGAGGTCGTTGCGCAGATGGACGCTGTCGGAGAACGTCTCCATCAGCACCCGCAGCGGCCTGGAATCCGCGACCGACGCGGGCACTTCGGCGGTCGCGAACTCGATGAGGCCCGCCGACCAGGGCGCGCCGCCCACCTTGCGGCGCATCTCGATGTACTCGACGGGGTTGGCGATCCGCCCCTCGTTGATGTTGGACAGCTCCCACAGGGACTCGTTCAGGAGGTTCTCCGTGGACCGTGCGAAGCGGCGGCGCCAGTCCACGGACATCGCGGGGACCGTGCGCCGCCACAGGTCGGCGAGGCCCGCCTCGACCGGGTTGCGCGGCTCCGGCATCGGGGTGGCGAGGTCCATCGGCATGAAGAGGGGCAGCCGGTCCAGGTGGGCCTTGCCCGCCGCGCGGTCCTGGGTGCGTTTGAACATGTCCAGGAAGTGGTCGTCGAAGAAGAAGACCCACACGTACCAGTCCGTGATCAGCGAGAGGGTCGGCCCGTCGCATTCCGGATGCGTGTACGCGCACAACAGGCCGTAGTCGTGCGCCTCCAGGTCGCTCTGCTCCCAGACGCCGGAGCCCTCCAGCATGCCCATGTCGCGCGCCCACCGCTTGGAGTGCGCGCGTGCCTCTTCGAGGTGCGGGTTGAGCCGCGGGGGGTGCGGCAGATAGAAGTGCGGGAGTTCGAACGGCTGAGTCATGGCCCGGCCCTACCCGGGGCTCTCGATCGGCATCCGGGCGGCGGCACATGATCGCACCATCGCGTGAATCGGGCGCGCGAGGGGGCGCGCGAGGGGCACGCACGGGCACGGGGCGGCGCCCCCTCCCCCTCCCCTCTCTCCCTTGCCCCACTGAATCACCGGTTTCCCGGCGTGCGGAGGACCGGCGCCTCTAGGCTGCCGTTCAAGTCCCCGGAAGGAACCACCTCCATGACCGATGCGCCGCCGCGAGCGGAGCTGCTCCTGGACCAAGAGGTCCCCGAAGACCTGCGCCAGGAGCTGGTCGCCGCGCTCGGTGCGCTGGGCGCACCGCCGGTCCGCGTCCGCCGCACCCTCGACCACCGCGGCGCGGCCGACATTCCCTGGATCGTCCTCGCGGCCCTGCCCCTGCAGGCGTTCCTGACCGGCCTCGGCGCGGAGGCGGTCAAGGACGCGTACGAGGCGTTCAAGGGTGTCGTACGCAAGGTCGCGCGCCCCTCCGCGCCCGCCCCCGGCGCCCTCGGCGAGGCCCGCCCCGCCCGGCCGCTGGTGCTGCGCGACCAGACCACCGGGCTCGACGTCGTCCTCGAACCGGACCTGCCCGCCGAGGCGTACGACCGCCTCGTCGGGCTCGACCTGGCCTCCTTCGGCGCCGGCCCCCTGCACTACGACCGCGCCCAGGGCCGCTGGCGCTCGATCCTTGACGAGGCCGCCGGCTGACCCGCCGGCCTGAGGACGCGGCGGCACATCCGCCGCGGATCGGGGGCTGACAGTGACTGCGCACACGGACCGGATCCGCGCCGAACAGGCCTGCGCCGAGGGCGAGTCGGCGCTGACGCGCGGCGACCGGGAGACGGCCGAGCGGCACTTCCGCGTGGCGCTCGCATTGGCGGGCGAGGGTCCTGTGGACGAGGGCCTGGCGGGCGAGGGCGAGGCGCCGGTCGACGGGAACCCGGAGAACGCGAAACCGGACAGCGAGAACCCAGGCAGCGACGAAGCCGTTGCGCGTGTCGTGGCGCGGGCTCGGACCGGGGTGGGGCGGGTCCGGTTGGCGGGTGGGGAAGTCGCGGAGGCCGTCGGGGAGTTCGAGCGGGCTCGGGAGGTGCGGCCGGGGGCTGCGGGGCCGTTGCACTGGCTGGGGTGCGCCGCCGCGCATCGCGGTGATCTCGACGCCGCCGAGCGCTGTCTGACCGAGGCACTCGCCTGCCCCGTGCCGCACCCCCGCAGCCTGGTCCAGCGCGCCTATGTGCACGTGCGCGCGGGACGCCCCGCGGCCGCCCGCACCGATCTGCGGGCCGCGGCCCGCACCGGGCCCCTGGACGAGGAGGCCCGCTGGGTGCTTGCCGCGCTGTCGGGCAGGCCCGCGCGCGAGGTGGGCCTGCGGTTGCTCGCGGCGGCCGTGGCGAGGGCGGAGGGCCGGGACGGTGTCGATGAGCGGGTCGGGGCGTTGGCCGGGGCCGCCCGGGGGTTCGGGGCGGATCTGAGCGGGTTCGGTCCGTTGTACGCCGTGCTGCTCGTGCTGGGCGGGCGGCGGGAGGACGCCGTCGCGTTGTTGCGGGATGCCGCGCGGCGCGAGCCCGCCGATCATCGGGTGACGCACACCCTCGCCTTGGTTCTGCTGAACTCCCTTGGCGGTGATGGTCGTTCATCGTGGGAGTCGTGCGTCGCCGCCTGGGCCGCCCTGTTGTACGACGACGGGTTCTGGGAGCGGGTACGGGCCTCCGCCGCGCGGCGGTACGGCGTGGTCGTGGAGCACGCGCTGCTCCCCGGCGTCCGCTCCGGACTGCGCGAGCTCCTGGAGCGGCGCATGCCCGAGGAGGACTCCGGCACCCGGGTCGCGCCGGGACCGCTGCTGCGGCGCGAGGCGGACGCCGCGAAGCTGCTCGCGGGCGCCGGGGGCCTGCCGTCCGACGGTCGCGGCGGGGCGCCGCTGTTCTGCGGGCCGCTGCGCGTCGCCGAGTTGGGCAGGACCGCGGAGTTCGGCGCGTTCGCCGCCGCGCGGGAGGCCCGGGCGCTCCAGGAGGGCGTCCCGGTGGCCGACGCAGGGACTCCCGCCACCGCGACGGCGCCCACCTCATCGACGTACACCTCCATGACGTACACCTCACTGACCTACGCCTTCTCCGAACTCGGCTTCGCCCAGCTCCTGTTGGGGCAGGACAAGGCCGCCGACGCGCTCGCGGCGCTCACCGAGCTGCGCTGCCCCGACTGCCGCACGCGCGGCGGCGGGCCGGGGACCGCGGCCGTGTGCGAGCCAGGGTGTGCGCGGTTCGACGAGCTGAACCCCGGGTACGCCGGGCTGCCCGACCGGCACCGCAGGCTCGCCCTCGACGCGCGCGGGCTCGCCCTGGAGGCGCGGCTGAGCATGGGCCGCTCCGAACTCGGCGCGCAGCGGCCCGACTTCGGGGCGGCCGCGGCGTGCTGGCGGCGCGCCCTGGTGCACAGCAGGGAGCTGGAGCGGTACCGCGAGACGCAGACCGCCATCGTCGACATGGCGCTCGGCGCCGCCAGGGACGCGCACCGCGCGGGGCGTCTGAGCCTCGCGGTGGCCACCCTCGAGACGACCCGCTCCGTGATCGGCGCCAATGAACGCGGGCGCCTGGAGGGGCAGTTGGCCCGGGTGCTCGCCGACCGGGGCATCTCCGTCGCCAACGACGAGACCGCGCTCCTCGACGAGCCCGCCGCCGACCTGCGGCGCTCCGTGGCCTTCAACCCGCACCTCCTGCGCGCCCAGGTGAGCCTCGGCATCGTGCTGCGCGGGCTCGCCGCGGCCCGCTGGAGCTCGGGAAGCCTGTCCGGGGCGCGCGACACGCTGCGCGAGGCGATCGACCAACTCACCGCCGCGCTCGTCCACTTCCCTGACGACCCCGACCTCGAAGAACAGCGGGAGGCCGCGGTCGCCGACCTCGATCACGTCATGTGGCAGCCCGACGAGAGCGGGGCGTGACGGCCGTGTTCGCGTACGAGGAACTGCGCATCCGGGTCCGCCGCGTCGGCGCGGGCCGCTATCTCGTCACGGCCAACGGGCCCGCCGCCGCGGCCGAGGTGATCGCCGTGGGCGGCGAGCCCGCGGCGTTCCGCGAGCAGTGGGACCGGCTCGTCGCGGCGGAGCTCGGCCTCGCGCCGATGGGCGGGCAGCACACGGTGGAGCAGCTGCGGGTGCTCGGGCGCGGGGTGTTCCGGCTGCTCTTCGGCGGCGGGGGAAGCGCCGGTGACGGGCCCCAGGCCCCGGGGGACGGGTCCTGCGAGGGCGTCGGGGGCCACGTCGGCGCCTGTGTCGACACCGCGCTCGACCGCGCCCAGCGGATGCGGCCGCCGCGCGGGCTCCGGCTCCGCTTCGACCTGCCGCCCGAACTGCGCGACCTCCCCCTGGAGTCGCTGTGCGCGCCGCCCGGCAGCCCGCAGCAGTCCCTCGCGCTCAACCACGGCTATTCCCTTGTGCGTTCGCTGCCGGGCGGCCCCCTGGGGCAGCGGCTGCCCGACCCCGCGGACCAGCCGAGCGTCATCCGGCTCGTGGTGGCCTGGGCATCGCCCGGCGGGCTTCCGCCGCTGCGCGCGGCCGCCGAGGTGGCCGCGCTCCAGCAGGGTCTTTCCGAAGTGGCCGTACAGACCAAGGTCGTCGAACGCGCCACCCGCGCGAGCCTGGAGTCGGCGCTCGGCGCGCACACCGAACTGCCCACGGCCGTCCTGCTGATCGCGCACGGCGCGTACGACCACGAGCTCGGCAAGGGCGTGGTGTCCCTGGAGACGGACGGCGGCGGCGTCGACCGGGTGCCCGCCGACCTGCTCAGCGGGCTGCTCCTCAAGGCGCAGCGGCTCCGGCTCGTCGCGCTCAACCTCTGTTCCGGGGCGGACAGTTCGAGCATGGAGCCGTTCTCCGGGCTCGCGCAGGCGCTGATCGGCGGGGGTGTGCCCGCCGTGGTGGCGATGCGGGGGCGGGTCAGCGACGTGGCCGCGGGCGCGTTCGGGCCCGAACTGCTCAAGGGCATCGCCGCCAACAGGACCGTCGACGAGTCCATGGCCGCGGCGCGGCTGCGCATCTCGCACCAGCCCGAGCACACCGCCGTGGAGTGGGCGACACCCGCGCTGTTCCTGCACGAGGAGTGCCGGCAGGGCTGGCTCTTCAAGGCCCGCGAGGTGCGCGACGAGGACGGCGCCGCGGCCGATCCGCTGCGCGAGGGCGCGGAGGCGCTGCGCACCTTCAAGAGCCCCGTCGGGCACGTCGACTCGACCGTCCTGATCGGCGCCGCGCGCTTCCAGCGGGACCTCGGGCAGTGGGCGCAGGTGCAGCGGACGCTGCGGACGCCGACCCGGAGTTACGAGGACGAGCAGCGGCGGATGCGGGCGGAGGCCGCCTTCGAACTGGCCTGGCCCGAACTGGAGAAGCTGTGCGCGCTGCTCGCCGCGGAACGGGACGCGGCGGGCGCGGCCGCGCAGCTCGCCGTGGTGCGCGACGCGCTGCCCGGGCCGCTGCCCGGCTGCCTCGCGGCGGAGGTCGACGCGCTCGGGCGGGTGGCCGCACTCGTCGACGAGGCCGTCGCCGCGGAGGCCGAGGCGGACTGGGTCCTTGCGATCAGCCGGTACGAGGAGGTGCTCGCGGTCCGCCCCGACGGGCCGCGGGACACCGTGGCGCGCCTTGCCGCCGCCCGCGACGAACTGGACGTCGCCCGCGCCTTCGAGACCGCCGGGCGGGCGCGGGACGCGGGCGACTGGGCCGAGGCGGCCCGGTCGTACGCCGCGGTCCTCGCGCTGCGGCCCGGCCACGCGGCGGCCGCGGCGTGCGCCGCGTACGTGGGCGGGCGGGCCGCGGAGGAGGCCGGGGACTGGCGGACGGCCGGGGCGGCGTACGGCGCGTGCGGGGGGCTCGGCGACGCCGCGGACCGGGCGGCGTACGCGCGCGGGCGGGGCGCCGCGGCGCACGGGCTCTGGGCCAAGGCCCGTGACGCCTTCGGCGGTGCGGGACCCTCCTGCCCCGACTCCCCCTCCTGGCACGCCTACTGCACCGGCCGCGCGGCCGAGGCGGCCGGGGCGTGGGCCGCGGCCACGGCGGGGTACGCGGCCGCGCACGGCTTCCAGGACAGCGACGTACGCCTCCTGTACGCGCGGGGACGCGACGCCTCGGACAACGGCGACTGGGCGGCCGCCCTGACCGACCTCACCGCGGCGGCCGCGCACGGCCGGCCGACCGAACCGTGGCTGAGCGACCTGCGCCACCGCGTGTACGAGGCGGCAGTGACGGCCTCCGACACGGCCGACTGGCCCACGGCCCTCACCCACCTCACGACCCTCCCCACCGACTACCGCGCGACCCGCGCCCGCCGCCGCTACGCAGAGGGCCAACTGGCCACCGCCGCGGGCAAGTGGGCCGAGGCGGCGGAGGCGTTCGGGGACTGCGGGGGCGAGGGCGCCGCCTCGGGCACGGTGCGGGGCAAGCAGCACCGGCCTGCCGAGGCGGGGGTCGGGCGGGCCGCGTCTGCGGACGCGGGGGGCTCGGGCGGCGCCTGCGCCGATAGCGCCCAGGGTGAGGTTGCCGGCGACGATCGCGTTCCCGATGACGCCTGGTGGCTCTGTCTGTATGCCCGTGGGCGGGTGTGTCAGGAGGAGGGGCGGTGGGGGGACGCGGTGGGGTGGTTCGGGGGGCTGCCTTCTGATGTGCTCGATGTGCCCGACAGGGTGCTGTACTCGCGGGGGCGGGCCGCGGACGCGCGGGGTGAATGGGCCGGTGTCATCGACGGGTTCGGGCGGCTGCCCGACGCCTATGCCGACGGGGAGGTCGGCGTCCGGCGGCTGTACGCACGCGCGCGCGTGGCCGCCGATCTGCGCGCCGACTGGGCGGCGGTCCTCAGTCTCCTCACCGGCGTACCGGACGGGGCCCGCGCGGGCGCGGTGGCCGCCCTGCGCCGCAAGGCCGAGGGGCGCAGGGCGGAGGAGACGGACGACTGGGACGCGGCGTGCGCCATCTACGGGCGGGCGTTTCCCGAGGGGGTTCCGCCGCTCCCGGGCGGCGCGTCGCCCAGCCATGCCGACGAGGACGACGAGGACGACGAGGACTCCGAAGCCGTCCACCTCTACCACTACGCCCTGGCCCGCACCCATGAACGCGACTCCCGCTGGGGCGAAGCCCTGGGTGTGTACCGGTGCATGGACCGCGACTGGGCGGACGTCGTCGTACGGCAGCGCTATGCCGAGGCGCGGGTGCGTGAAGAGGCGGCTGTGGGCGTCGAGGAGTGGCGGGAGGTGATCCGGGCCTATGACGGGCTTGAGGGCGTGGGCGGGGTGGATGTCGCGGCTCGGGGGCGGTACGCGCGCGTGCGGCTCGCCGAGGCCGCCGGGGACTGGGCCGGAGTGGTCGCCGAGGCCGACGCGGTCGGGGAGCGGCGGGATGCCGTGGCGTATGCGCGGGGGCGGCTCGCGGACGCGCACCAGGAGTGGGGGCGCGCCGCCGACGCCTTTCGGCAGTGCCCGGGGCACCGGGACGCGGATGCCCATCTGGCGTACGCGGAGGGGCGGTTGCTGGAGGCGGCGGGCCGGTGGAGCGGCGCCGTCGCCGCGTACGAGCGGGCGGGCGGCGCGCTGGAGCGGGCCGATGTGCGCTGCCGGAGGCTGCGGCGGCTCATCGGGCTGCTGCCCTGGGCGGACGGCCTTACCGGCACTCCCCTTGTCGCCGATCCTTTCGCGGTGAAGGATCCGACGTTCCCGTATCTCGCCCTGCGGGACGCCGGTGTCGACCCGGGCGCCTCCATGGACGTCGTGAAGAACGCCTCGTACGCCCTCCTGGAGCGCGGCTCGATGTCGTGGGACGAGCGGGTCGCCCTGGAGCGGCTGCGGCTGCCGGGCCGCCGTCTTCGTCTGGACGCGCTGCTGTACCGGTGGCACTCACCCGACGCGCTGCGCGACGCCCTCGCGGGGCTCTCCCCCGACGAGGGGCCCGGGCTGCTCGACGCCCTGTGCGAACGGTTCCCGAGGGACGCGCCGTTGCTGCTGCTCCTGGCCAGGGACCGGGAGGCGGCCGCCGCGGAGTGGGAGCGGCGGCTGCGGGCGGCGCCCGGCGACATGGCCGTGGTGCACGGGCTCGCCGCCGCCCGGCTCTGGCAGGCGCAGGAGCTGGAGCAGAGCGGTGCGTGGGAACACGCCGTGGCCGCCTGGGAGTCGGCGCTCGCGTACTGGGCGACGCTGCTGAGCGACGACGGCTACTGGGACGGCTGGCGCGCCGAGCGGGCCGCCTGTTACGAGCGGGATCTGACGCACGAGGACATGGCGTCGCTGCGCTGGGAGCTCAGCCAGCATCTGTTCGGCCAGCTCTCGGCGTACGAGCAGCGGCACACCGAGCAGGACAGGCCCGAACAGGCCGCCGCCTACCAGGTGTTGGCGGGGCTCCTGGAGGCCGAGCTGGGCGGCGCCCGGGTGCTGAAGGACGTGGGCGGCCTGCCGGACGTGCCGGGCGCGGGCGGCACGCTGGCGTGCGGGCCGCGCTATCTGCGGCTGCTGGGCCTCGAGGCGCCGCTCGGCAGGCTCGCCGCGGGCCTGGACGCGGCGGCGCAGGAGGGCAGGGACCCCGGCGAGTACGCGGTGCGTGAACTGCGCTGGGCGTTCTCGGAGTTGGCGCAGGGCTTCGTCCTCTCGGAGGTCCGCAAGTTCGAGCCCGCGCTGCGTGCCCTGCCCGCGTTCCGCACGCTGACCACGCTGCCCGAGGACTGCGCGGGACCCGCCGGGCCCGGGCATCCGGACGGGTGCCCGCACTGCGCGGACTTCCTGCGGCGCAACCCGGCGTACGTACGGCTGCCGCGCCGCTACGCCCGGCTGCTCCAGGACGGCGTCGAACTGGCCGTGCACATCCGTCTCGCGCTCGCCAAGGCGGCCCTGACGCGCGGCGACGGCGGACTCGACGAGGCGCTGCACCAGTGGACGGAGCTGGTGCGGGTGTCACGGAACGCCGGTATGCAGGCCCGCTCCAAGAAGGCCGTGATCCGTACGGTCCTCGGCCGTGTCGAGGCGCTCTCCGACGAGGACGGCGCCCAGCTCGGCCCCTGCCTGGACGAGGCCGTCACGCTGGTGGAGTCGGCGACCAGGGTGCTGCACCCCCTCGACCGCGACCTGCTCGTCCAACTGCACGCGAAACTCTCGACGTTGCTCTCCATGCGGGGCGTGTGGCGCGGCTACACCCGCACCAAGCACGGCATGCGCTCCGACGTGTACGGCGCGGAGGCCGATCTGCGCCGGGCACTCGCCCTGAACCCGGAGTCGAACCACGCGAGGGACAATCTCGCGCGGGCCCTCGTCTTCACCCTCGACGACCGGACGCACGAGGTACCGGCGCGGCTCCGGCTGCTCCACGAGGCGCTCGGCCTGCTCGACGTCGGGCTCGGGCAGGCCCTGACGCACCGCTACCGCGAGACGCTCGGCGAGGCCCTCGACGAGATGGAGAAGCTGCTCACCCGGCATCTCGGCGTCGCGGGCATGGGGCGGCTGATCCGCAGCGACGCCCGGGAGACCCCGCCCGACGACGACGATCTGCCGTCCTGGGCGGCGGAGTTGACGGACAAGGCGGAGGACGCGCTGGGCCGCGGCGAGATCCTGTGGGCCCTGCACCATCTGATCCGCGCCACCCGCGCGGAGCCCACCGAGCGACGGATCAGGCGGGCCTTCCTCGACGCCGTGCACCGCTGGCTCGGCGAACTGGCCCCGGACCACGAAGCAGCAGGGCGCCCCGTGGCGCCAGGAACACACGAAGGAGACACAGTCGCGTGATCAAGGACCCTTCCGCGAGCGGGGACGGACCCTTCCCCTACGACGCGCTCGCCCCGGCGGGAGTGACGCCCTGGACCAGCCACGCCGACATGCAGGACGTCTCCTTCGAGCTGCTCGCCCGGCATCTGATGACCCCGGTCACCCAGCAGGCGTGGGACGAGCTGCGCACCGTGCGCCGCAGGCTGCTCGTCGACCTGCTCCTGTACGACGTGGACCTCGCGGCCGAACTCCCGCTGGCCGCCGCGGAGATCGAGCGGCTCACGTCGGCCATGACCGACCCGGGGGACCCGCCGCCCGACCCGCTCCCCGAGGACACCGTGCATCTCCTGGACGACCTGGTGCGCTTCGATGTCTGAGCCGTCCGCGGCCGCCGCGCGCCTCGCCTTCGAGTACTCCCGCGACCTGGCCGCCCGCGACGCCGCCCACCAGGCGCTCACCGAACGGCTGTTGCTGCGCTGCGCCGACGTGCTCGACTCCTTCGACCGGCTGCTCGCCGACGGCGCGGCGGACGACGTGGCGGCGTACCGGCGCAGCCTGGGGCTGATCGCGGGGCAGTTGGAGACCGCGCTCGCCGACGAGGGGATGGAGCGGCTCGGCCGGGTCGGCGAGCGCGCGGAACCGGCCACGCACCACGTGGCCGAGGCCAGGCCCGCGCCGGCGGGGGCCGGTGCGGACGAGGTCCTTGAGATCGTGCAGCGCGGGTATCGATACCGGGGGCACGTGCTGCGCGCCGCCCGGGTGGTCGTCGCCGTGGACGGCGGCGCCGAGCAAGGGACGGAGCGGGAATGAAGGCCATCGGCATCGACCTCGGCACCACCAACAGCGCGGTGGCCGCCCACGATCCGCACCGCGCGGACATCGCGGTGCTCACCAACAGCAAGGGCGAGCGGCTCACGCCGTCCGTGGTCGGCGTCGTCCGCCGCGAGGGCAAGGACCAGCTGCTCGTCGGCGAGGACGCGCTGAACTGGGCGATCAGACAGCCCAAGGAGACCGTCGTCTCGGTGAAGCGGCTGATGGGCCGGGACTTCGCCGACGACTCGGTGGCCCGCGCGCGCGACCGGATGAGCTACGAGATCGTGGCGGGCCCCGACGAGGATCCGCGGGCGCACGTGATGCTCGGCGGGCGCACCCGTACGCCCGCGGAGATCTCCAGCGTGATCCTGGACAAGCTGGTCAGGGACGCCGCGCGGACACTGGGCGAGCCGGTGACGCACGCCGTGATCACGGTGCCCGCCTACTTCCGCGACGCGCAGCGCGCCGCCACCCGTGAGGCCGCGGAGAAGGCGGGTCTGGTGGTGAAGAAGATCGTCGACGAGCCGACGGCCGCGGCGGTCGCGTTCGGCCTGCACAAGCCGGGCGGGGCACGCAGCCGGGTGCTCGTGTACGACCTGGGCGGCGGCACGTTCGACATCTCGGTCCTGAACGCCGTCAAGGACCAGGAGGGCAGGAGCCAGTTCCAGGTCCTGCGGTCCGCGGGCGACATCTGGCTGGGCGGCGACGACTTCGACCTGGCCGTCGTCGAGCGGATCATCCACTGGATGCGGACGGAGCACCATGTGGATCCGGCCGGGGACAAGGCGTTCCTGTTCCAGGCGAAGAAGGCCGCGGAGCGCGCCAAGCGGGAGCTCAACGACCTGCCGGAGACGTACATCGTGATCCCGGCGGCGTACCGCAGCGAGAACGGCGTCATCGACGTCGAGATGAAGCTGACCCGCGGCGAGTTCCAGGAGATGATCGCGCCGCTCGTGACCCGGACGATGGACCTGGTCCAGGAGACCCTGGCGCGCTACGAGCTGTCCACGGACGACATCTCGGACGTGCTCCTGGTGGGCGGCGGCACGCTCACCAGGCCCGTGTACGAGGCGGTCGAGGCGTTCTTCGGCGCGGACAAGGTGCGCAGGAACATCAATCCGATGGAGTGCGTGGCGTTCGGCGCGGGGGTGCTCGCGGAGACGCTGCGGGGCGTCGAGTGCTCGGACGCGCGGTGCGCGAAGGTCAACGAGTACGGCGCGGAGACCTGCGCGGCCTGCGGCCGGAGCCTGGCCGACGGGCGGTCCAAGGGCGACACGGGCCTGTACGAGTCGACGCCGATGGCGATGGGCATCGCCGCGATCAAGGGCAGCCAGCGGGACGTGTTCGTGGAGATCATCGAGGCGGGCTCGCCCTATCCGCTCTCCGAGCCGCGCCAGCGCACGTTCCACGCGACGGACAGCCGCCGCATCCGGGTGCCGGTCTACGAGGGCGACAGCAAGGTGGCGAGCGAGAACCACGAGCAGGGCGTGGTCGAGTTCGAGCTGCCGCAGGAGATCGAGATCAACCGCCAGGTGGACGTCTCCTTCAACTACTCGGCGGACCGCATCATCACGGTGAAGATCGCGGTGCGCGGCACGGACATGGTCCTGGAGGCCACGCCCAACCGGGAGAAGCCGCGCACCCCGCCGCCCGAGCCCGTCGGCGAGCTGGACAGCGCGGTCCTGCGCGAGCAGCTGGGCTTCGCCGAGCGGGAGGCCGAGCACTTCCTCAAGCGGTACGGGCCCTACATCGAGCCGGTGCAGGCGATGAAGGTGCGCAGGGACATCGAGCAGGCGCAGCGGGCGGTGGCCATGGGCGACAGCGGCGAGTACAAGCGCCTGACCGAGCTGCTGCTCGACGACATGTACCGCCAGTGCGGCCTCGCGAGCCAGTTCCGGCAGGCCGAACTCGCCTCCGAGGGCGCGCCGCCGGACACGGTGCGGCAGATCAACGAAGCGGTCGAGTACGTGAAGCAGGCGCACCGGCAGGGCAACCGCGTGCAGACCGCCCAGACGGCCCGCAACCTCGTCAACCTGGTCGCGGTGGCGCAGTCCGAGCGGGCCGTGCCGACGCTTCCCGACAAGCCGGACTACGAGGGCATCCTGCGCTTCGCGGAAGAGACGGCGGGCGGATGACACAGGACGCGGCGGCCCCCGTCAGTCTCGGCATCGACTTCGGCGGCACGGGCCTGCGGGCGCTCTTCGCGCTGCCGGACCGGCCGGGTCGGCGCGTCGAACCGGGGCCCGACGACGGGCCGTGGCTGCTGTGCGAGCCCGCCGAGACGGGCGAGCTGCCCGTCACCTTCCCGAGCCTGAAGAGCCGTATCGGCAGCGGGCGTCCGGTCCAGGTGGACGGCAGGCCGTTCGACGCGGACGGCCTCGTGGTGCGCGTCCTGCGGTCGCTGCGCGAGCGCGTGGAGGCGGCGGCGCAGGGGCGGGTGGCGCAGACCGTGATCAGCGTGCCCGCGCGGTTCGGCTCGGCGCAGCGGGCGGCGCTGCGGGACGCGGCGCGCGAGGCGGGGCTCGAACCGGCGCGGCTCATCAGCGACTCGATGGCCGCGGTGATCGGCCACATGACGGACCGGGACAGCGGCACCTGCCTGGTCTACGGCATGGGCTACGAAGGCTTCGAACTCGGTCTGATCCGCAGCGTGCGCGGTCACTTCCGCTCGCTCGGCTACGAGGGCGGTGCGACGTCGGGGGGCCGCGCGTTCGACGCGGAGACGCTGGCGTCGGCGGTCCGGCTGCTTCGCAGGCACCGCGGCGCGGGCTCGGTCCTCGGCGTGGACGCCGCCGTGTGGCAGGGGCTGCGCGCGCGGGGGCAGCAGGCGCGGGAGGCGCTCGGCAGGCCGGGCGGCCCGCAGGCCGCGGTGCTCGATCTGGAGCTGGGCGCAGGCCCCCCGCTGTGGGTGCGGATCGCCCGGCACGACCTGGACACGTATCTGGACCGGCATGTGCGGCGCACCCTGGACCGGGCGCAGGCGCTGCTCGACCAGTCGGGGATGACCGCGTCGGACGTCGACACGCTGCTTCTGGTGGGCGGCAACACCCAGATGGAGCAGGTGCGTTCACGGGTCGCGGGGCTCGGCAGGCAGAGCGTGCAGGCGTCGCAGGAACTGCTCGCCCTCGGCGCCCTGAAGCACGCGGTGCGGCTCGCGGGCGGCGCGGCGTCGGCCGGGCCCGCCGCCCTGGAGGAGGGCCCGCTGGAACCTGCGGCCGCCGGTCAGGACACCCTCTCCGACGCCCCGCCGCTCACGGCGACGCTGGTGGGCGCCGACGCGGAGCGCGAGTCCGGCGCCGTGCGCGTGCCCGGTGACGTGCGCGATGCGGGGTCCCGGCACGGCACGGAAGTCGTCCGGGCGGCGGGCGCGGGCCACGATCCCCGGCAGGTCCGCGACGTGGCGCGGGCCAGGCTGCTCGTACGGCAGGGGCGCGCGGACGAGGCCGGCCGACTGCTCAGGGAGATCATCGCGGAGGCCCAGGAGCTGCTCGACGACCTGACCAGGCCGCAGGCCGTACCCGATGCCGCTCCCCCGGCCGTCCCGACCGGGCCCGGCCAGCCGCCGCCGGTCGCCGCGGTGGCCCTCGACTACACGTCGCGCCGTCAACTGGCCCGCGCCCAGGCTCTGTTGTCGCTCGGCCAGTACGACCACGCGGTGCAGGCCGCGCACATCGCCTGGCAGGACGCGGCGACCAGGCCCACCGGGGCGGACATGCTGGACGCGATGATCGACGTGCACTGCGCGGCCGCGATGGCCGACATGGCGCCGGAGCACTTCGCCGATGCCGAGCAGTGGCTCCAGTGCGCGTACAACCACGATCCGACGAACGTACGGGTGCGGGGCCTGCTCGCCGAGCGCACCTACCGGCACGCGGTGGAACTGGACAGGCGCCAGGAACGGGATGAGGCGATCGAGGCCCTCGGGAAGTGTCTGACGTGGGATCCTGAACACGCCGACGCCGAGGCGTTGTTGCGGCGGTTGAACCGTGACGGAAGGAACCGGCGCGGCAGGGGTGACGTCCTCGGATAGAGGCCCCCTGGAGAGGCCACGGTAGCCCAGGGAGGGAACCGCTTGACGCCCGCACAGCTGCTCGACCAAGCCTTGATCATCAAGGAGTTGAAGCGTCTCGCGGCCCTGCCCGCGCTGGAGCCGCGCGGCGCCGAACTGACCGCGCTGCACCGGGACATGGGCTCGAACACCCGGCTTGACCGGTGGGCCGAGCTGGACCTCGTGCACGCCTTCGTGCGCCCGGAGAGCGTACGGACGCCGCCCGAGCCGACGGCGGGGCGGCGCGACCGGATCCTGGAGGCCGCCCTCGGGGTGCTCGTCTTCATCCCGCTCCTGATCACCTGGTTCGGCCTGCGGGAGGCCGTGCGCGCGTACGGGGAGCTCAGCAAGGAGGACCCCAAGCAGTCGACGCGCCCCTTCCTGCAGCTGTGGCAGTCGGGCTTCGGCGGGCACCTCTCCTCGTACGGCCGCTTCGAGAACGTGGCCCTGATGGCCGTCATCCTGATCGCCCTCTTAGTGGCGCTCTCGGTGTGGCACGCGCGCGTGCGGCAGCACGCGGAGCGCGACGAGGCCGCGCAGGAGGCGGTCAGGGACCAGCTCCTCGCCCAGCTCGCCTCGGTGCTCACCCGCACGCAGATGCTGCTCGCGCCGCACCGCAGCGCGTCGCCGCAGCAGTTCACCGCGGAACTGACCAAGGCCGCCGCGGAGATGAACGAGGTGGCCACGAAGGCGGGGCTCAGCCACCGGGCCCTCACCGGCGCGACGGCCTCCGTGGCGCAGGCCACCGACACGCTGAAACAGGCGGCCGAGGCCCTCACGAAGGAAGTGCCCAGGCTCGGCGACGCGGCGCACCGCATCGAGACCACCCTGCGCGACGGCACGGCCGCGACCACCCAGGCAGGACAGGCCAACGCGCGCGCGGCCCGCGGGATCGCCGACCACGTCAAGACGGCGGGCGACACCGTCGAGGCGTCCCTCAAGGCCCTGGTCGCCGCGCAGCAGTCGCTCGTCATGAAGTCCGAGTCGGTGGCGAAGGCGACCGAACGGGCCTCGCAGGCACTGGTGTCGAGCACCGGCCGCACCGGCGACGCGGTGGACGGCATGCGCGAGGCCACGGAGCGCTGGGACGCGGCGGCGGCCCACTGGCAGGACGCGGCGGCCCGCCTCGACGCCCGGATGGACACCCTGGCGGGGGCGCTGCCCGCACTGAATGCCGGGCTCCCCCCTGTCCGGCACGCAGGTGCGTCGCACACCGCCAACGGAACGCCGTACCAAGGCGGTTCGGACGCCTCCGCCCCGCGGCCCGCGTCACCGCCGGACGGAGGCGGCGCGTGAGCCGAGGGCGGCTGCGGGGGCGGCGCGGGAGGCGGAGCGGGACCGTCGTGCTCGCGGGGTGGCTCTTCGCGGACCTGCTGCTCGTGCTCGCGCTGGTGTCGATGGCCGACCGGCCCGACCCGCAGGCCGACGACCGGCCCGCGTCCGGGCCCTCCAAGGGCGCCACCCCCACTCCCACGCCCACGGGCCCCCGCTCGGTGGACCGCAGGCCGCAGGAGTTCCAGGTGTCGGGCACCGACAAGGGGGACCTCGCCGCGCAGATCTCCCGGAGCACCCGCAGATGGTCGGGCCGCACGGCGGCGCTGGTGCTGACCTTCGGCGGCGGCTCGAACGGCACGGACTACGCCCACCGGGTCAACTCCGTGCTCGGCAAGGGCCGTCCGGACATGTTCACCAAGAAGACCGCGACGGACGACTTCCACAACCTCGGCAAGCGCCCCGAAACCGCCGAGGTCCGCGTGTACTTCTACACGGCGCCGGGCGGCTGAGGCATGGCGGTCCTGCGCCCCGGCGAGCACCCGAAGGCGAGCGGCGCCCGGCTTCCACCGCCCGCGCTGCCGCGCTTCCCCGCGATGCGCGGCTATCTCCCGCTGCGGGACGCCCTGCGCGACGCGGGGTTCCGGCACGCGGCGGACGCGCTGCGCGCCCCGGCCCCCGCGGCCGCGACCAACGCGCTCTTCGGCACGCTCCCCAAGGCCGAGACGGACGACGGCTTCCGTGTCCTCGACGGCCTGTGGTTCCCCGGCCGCGGCGGCAGCTGGCAGCGCGTCGACCTGCGGTACGTCCAGCGGGCGCGCGGCCGGTGGCTGTCCTCGTCGGATCCGCGCTCCGACACGGCGGCCGCCCTGGTCGACGTCCTGGAGACCGTGGTGCGGGACGACCCGATGGGCCTGCGCAGGCTCGTCCTGTGGGAGCTGTGCCGCACGCTCGCCGACGGCGGCGGTACGCCCGGCGCCGAGGAGGCCGTCGCCCTCGGCGTGCACCGCAGTGAGGCGGGTCCGCTCGCCGCCGCGGTGGCGACGGGATTTCCCGCGGCGGGGCCCGCGCGGCACGCCGCCGAGACCCTCAACGACGTATGGCCGGGGGTACGGCTGCGGGAGGCGGAGCGGCTCGTGGCCCATCTGCCCCGCGGCTCCGCGCATCCCGACGGACCGGAGGACCACCGGCTGACCGCGCTCGTCGACGCCGTCCGCGCGCGGTCCGCCGACGTCGACCGGCTGACCGCCGACGCCGCGGCCCTGGAGTCGGCCGGCGCGCTCCGGGCCGCGGCCGACGCCTGGCTCGGCGCGCTGCGGCAGGCCAGGGACGACGCGCACGCGCAGACGGGCCTGCTGCGCGTGGCCGCGCTGCTCGCCGACGATCCGTGCGCCCCGGCCGACGCGGCGGTGACGGCCGGCCTCGACGACCGGACCGTACGGCTGTCCTGGTGCGAGCCGCCACGGGTGACCGCCAAGGTGGCGTACCGCGTGCTGCGCTTCCCGGACGGCGCCCCGCAGTTGGCGGTGGAGACGTCGGCGCGGGAGAGCGGCCCGCGGGCCGTCGACGCCGACGCTCCGGTGGGCCGCCCGCTGCGGTACGCGGTGTTCCCGCTGCGCCGCGACAGGCTCGCCGGGGTGCCGCGCGTCTCGGCGCCGGTGCTGCTCACCCCGGACGTGGGCGACCTGCGCGCCGACGCCGTGCCGGACGGGCTTCGGCTGCGCTGGCGGCCCGACGAGGCGGCGGCCGAGGTCCGTGTGACGCGCTCGGGCACGGCAGCCGACGCGGCGGGCTGGGGGGCGGGCTCGCTGGTGCGGGTGGAGTGCGGGCACGACGGGCTGCTCGACGTGCCGCTCGCCCCGGGGACGTACACGTACGAAGTGTGCTGCGGCTACCGCGATCCGGACGGCGACCTGGTGTGGTCCCCCGGTGTCACCGTCACCGCCCGCGCCGAGGCGTGGCCCTCGCCGGTGCAGGAGCTCACCGTGCGGCGGGACGGCGACGGCGGGCGCGTGACCATCGCATGGCAGCCGCCCGACCGGGGCGAAGGGGTGCTCGTGCCGTGGCCGAAGGGCCCGCTCGCGCCGGGCACGGACGTCTCGGACCTCGTGGGGCGGCTGCCTGCCGCAGGGCCTGACGGCGCGTCCCACCTGGATCTGGCGCCCGCGCCCCGGCAGTGGGTCCGCATGACAGCGGTGAGCGTGCTCGGCGAGCGGGCGGTGTCCGGCCCGAGCGTCGTCATCGAACACCCGGATGCCATAGCGGAGTTGTCCGTACGACGTGTCGCGCGGGACCGGGCCGAGCTGCTCTTCGACTGGCCGGAGCCCGCGGTCCTGGTGCTCGCGTCCTGGAGCGACGGGCGGCTCGGCGGGCAGCGGCGGGTGCCGCGCAGCGCGCACCGGTCCGGGAACGCGGTCGAGCTCCCGGTGTCGGCCGACGAGTGCGTGGTCACCGTGACGCCGCTGGCCCGCCCCGACGCCGTGGCGATCGAGGCGGCACCGGCCAGCGCGGTCCTGCCCGCGGCGCCACCGCCCTCGCCACCACCGCCTCCGGTGCCGCCCGCGCCTCCGTGGTGGATGTCGTGGTGGCACCGATGGCGGCACCCGCGTCCCTGAACTGCCGGTCGGTCCAGGGCAGTTATTCCTTCACGACCGCCTCCGTGCCGCCCCCGAACTCGATCAGCAGACCCGACCGGAGCGCGATCGTCTTGCCCGGCTCGACGTCCCGCACCGTCCCGTCGTCCTTGCGGGCCGTCCACACCGACCTGGTGCGGTTGGTGAGCCCGAACCTGCCGCGCTGCTGCGGGTGTTCGGTGACCTCGCCGACCACGGCGGTGAAGTCGTGCCGCTCCGGGTCGTCGCGCAGATGGTGGGCGTAGACGCGGGCGCTGGGGGCGAGCCGGATGCCGCGCCGGGTGCGCAACGTGCCCGTACCGGTGACCAGTTCGAGGCGGGGCGGCAGCGTCAGGGTGGTGCGGCACTTCCAGCACTCGGGCGGCGCGCCGTCCGGCTGGGTGAGGTTCTGCTTGCCGCAGGAGCCGCACTGCGTGATGGCGTCGAGGACCTGACTGAGGGCCTCGCGCCACTGCGATTCGCGCACCCTGAGGGAGGGGCTCTTCAGACCGTCCGTGAAGGTGCGCACGAACAGGTCGCGCAGGATCTGCGGCAGCGCGTTCCAGCTGGCCACGACGGTGGGCTGCTCGCCGGGCACGGGACGGTTGCGGGTGTCGTTCGGGTCGTACACGAAGACCGGGTCGGTGCCGTACAGCTTGCGCTTGGCCGCCATGTCGAGGCAGCGGATGTTCAACTCCAGGGCGCCGTTGAGGGGGTGATCGTTCATCAGGAGGTAGAAGAGGAGGACCGCGAGGGAGTGCAGGTCGCTCTGGGTGCCGGGCTGGACGCCCTTGTCGCCGCGCACCAGCTCGGGCGCCATGAAGTCCATGGTGCCCGCGACGGCCGCCTCGGCGCCCTCCACGACGGCGTTGTCGTTGTCGCAGACGAGGACGTCGCCGGTGCGCGGGTCGAAGAAGATGTTGCCCCAGTTGATGTCGCGGTAGGCGATGCCCCGGGAGTGCAGGGCGCGGTACGCCTCGACGGTGTGCAGCGCCACGGTCACCAGGGTGCGCATCGTCGCGGCGGACACCGAGGGGTCGCGGCGGAAGAGCGCAGGCAGGTCGCAGAACCGGGCGGGCCGTACGTCCATGAGGTAGCCGAAGCCCGGCTGCTTGCCCTCGGGGTCCATCACGATGGAGCGCGGCCACAGGAAGCGGTCGTCGTCCCACCCCTTGGCGATGAGCCCTTCGAGGATCTCCCGCTGGCGCGCGTCGGCCAGTTGGGGGTAGTACCACTTGACCGCGCGGTCGCCGGTGGACGTCCGGACGCGGTAGACCTCGCCCTGACCGCCGGACCCGAAGAGCTCGGCGACCTTGAGCTTCTCCCCCGACTCGGCCACCAGGGTCTTTCCGGCGGCGAGCATGCCGTTCACCATGCTGTTCCTCTCTGCCTTTCTGCTCTTACGGTGCGTCGCTGCGCTCCGGGGGCGCCGCTATGGCGCCCACGAGGGTGGTGTCGTCCCCGGAGAACCTGGCGGCCCGCGCCAGCCAGTCGGGGAGCTGGGCCTGCACCGCGGCCACGCCCTGTTCGGCGGCGCGGTCGTGCAGCCCCGTGGCGAAGTCCAGGAATCCCTGGTGGTCGGCGAAGCTCTTGGAGAGCCCGTCGGTGGAGATCAGCAGGCACGGCGGGACGCCGCCCGTGAAGGGCTGCCAGTGCGCGCGCATCTTGCGCCAGGGTTCGGGCTCGCAGAGCGAGTCCGTCTCGTCGCCCATGTCCGGTCCGGTGGAGAGCGGGGTGTGCGGGGCGCCGTCCCGGTCGACGAAGACGATGTCGCCGTCGCCCAACTGCCAGCAGAACACCATGTCTTCGGTCAGTACGGCGCCGATGAGGGTGCTGCCGTAGGCGGCGAGGTCCGGCGGCTCCTTGCGCCCGGACGCGCCGGAACGGGCCGACACGGCGCCGAAGCCCGGCGAACGGGAGCCGTGCGCGGGCGAGTTGGCGTCGTGCCACAGGGCGCGCTCGTGCCAGCGGTGCCCCACCTGCCGGGGCAGCCTGCGGGCCTCCGCGCGCAGGCCGGGCCAGGTCGACGCGTCGTCGCCGACGCGCGCCACCTCGAGGGCGAAGGCCCGCGCGCACGCCGTGAACTCCTCGACCGCCCAGCGCGCCCCCATCTCGCTGCGGAAGTGCGCGCCGCTGCCGTGCCCGTCGGCGACCGCGAGGACCACGGCGCGGCCCCCGGCGACGGGCAGCGCGGCGGCCCTGTCCTGGCTGTACTTCTTCGCCACGCCCTTGACGGCGCCGCCGAGCAGCGCCCAGGGTCCGGCCACCGGCTCCGGCACCGGCGCGGTCCGCGGTCCGGTCGTTGTCCCAGGGCCGTTCACCAGATGTCGTCTTCGCCCTTGGTCATCGACGGGACGTCGATCGGCGTCGCGGGCTTGCCGCCGTCGTCGACCTTGGGCGTCGACGCGTCCTTGACGACCGCGGTGGACATCCAGCGGATGGCGGCGGCCAGCTGGCGCGGGTTCTTCGCCTGGAGCGGCTCCAGTTCGGGGTTGCCGAGGAACTCCTTGAGCATGCTCTTGTCCGCGTCGTCCCCGATGGCCACGGCGACGCGCACGGCGCGCTTGCCCCACGGGGTGGCGTCGATGGCGCGGAGCCCGGCACGCCAGTCGTCGGTGGGCTGCCCGTCGGAGGCGAGCGCGAGGACGGGCGGCAGGGCCCGCTGCGGCATCGGCGGGGTCTGCAGCGCGCCGGCCGCCAGCTTGAAGGCGGCGCCCATGTCGGTGGCGCCGTAGATGTGCACGTCCTCCCAGGCGAACGTGTCCACCGGGGTCGGCTCGCTGACATGCCAGCTCGCGCCGCTCGCGAAGGTGACGGCGCGCACGAGCAGCGACGCCGCGGGATTGGACTGGGCGGCCTGCTGCATCTCGGGGATGGCCTCGCGGATGGCGAAGTTCAGTTCGCCGATCTTGCCGTTCACGCCCATGGAACCCGAGCAGTCGAGCATCCAGATGAAGTGCACGGGGCGGCTCGCCATGCTGCCGCCGGGGAAGTTGTCGGCTGCCTCGCCGGTGTCGCTCACGCTGGTCCTTTCGTGGGGAGGGTGGTGCGGCGCGGGGAGCCGCGGCCGGTGCGCCCCGGGCTCGCCGGGGAGAGGGAGAAGCAGGTCAGTGCGGCCCTTGGGCCACCCGGTGCCGCCATGCGGTCCATTCCTGTACGTCCTGGCCCTCGCGCTGCAGGACGGTGGCGACCTGGCCGAGATGGTGGTGGTCGAGGTGGGCGAGGACGGGTGCGAGCACCTGGTCGAGCAGTTCCGCCGCCACCGTGCGCCATTCCGCGCTGACGCCGTGCCGTCGCCGGGGCCGCCAGATGTGGTAGTACGCGGCCAACTCCGCGGGTCTGCCCGGCAGTTCGTGGACGAGGCGTTCGCAGACCGTGTCGTCGAGGAGCTGGGCGCGGTAGGTGCGCAGCAGGTCGGGGCCCGCGGCGACGAGGATCTGCAGTCCGTGCGCCTCGCACAGGTCGAGGGGGTTCGCCCGGGCGAGGGCGCTGCCCACCCGCTCGTCGACGCCCTGCCGCAGGACCGCGCCGAGCGGTGACACCTTGCGGCCCAGTTCGCGCAGCCGCCGTACGGCGATCTTGCTGAGGGCGAGCCGCCCGTCGGCGAGGTCCTGGGCGATGACGAGCAGCTCCGCCGTGTCGCGTTCGGTGGCGCCGAGCTGGCGGTCGTCGACCATGACCCTGGCGAACTCGACCAGCTCCCGGTCGCAGTGGTCCGGCTCCTTGACCCAGCCCATGACGCGGCGGCCGAGATCGGCCTCCACCAGCAGGCGCGGCGTGCAGGTGCGGGCGACCCAGGGCTGTTCGGCGTGGTCCGGCAGGCCGTTGCGCCACACCATGCGCCACAGCAGTTTCAGCGTCTTGACGTCCTCGACCCGCTGTCCCGCGAGGAGTTCGGTGAGCCGCCCGAAAAGTGCGGCGCCGTGCAGATGGTCGGGTGGCCCGCTCCAGTACGCGGCGGCCGCGGCGAGCCGCACCGTGAGCGGCGCGTCCTCGATGTTCCGCCGCAGCCAGTCGCCCTGCGGCGAGCGGGCGAGGTCGCGCAGGCGGTCCAGCTTGTGCTCCGTGAAACCCACGATGAGCAGCCGGAGCACCCGCCGGGTCAACGCCGTGTTGTCGAGGTCCTCCAGGACCCGCACGGCGTGCGCGCAGTCGCGCTTCTCGGGGTGCAGCAGGGCGGCGGCGATCCTGTCCATCGCCTCCGCGAGGCCGGGGCCGCCGTCCGCCCCCACGGCGAGGGCGAGCCGCAGCGGCTCCGTCCAGCCGGTCATGGGGCCGCGCAGCCTGCGGCACAGGGCGTCGTCGGCGCGGGCGCCGTACGTCTCGCGCAGCTCCCGCCAGGCCTCCTGCCCCAACGGCAGCCCTTCGAAGGCCGCCAGGTCGGGCAGCTCGTCCCGGCCCGCGCCGTCGAGCCGGTGCCGGACCAGGGCGAGCGCGAGGGGCCGCGCAGCGACGGCGTGCTCGCCGTCGAGCCCCCGGCAGAGCCGGTCGAGTTCGTCGAGGGTCCGCGGATCGGCCTCCCCCCGCCGCACGGCCCTGGTGAAGGCCTCGACGACCGCGCGCAGAGAGTCGCCGCGGTGTCCCGGCTCACCCAGCAGGTGGAGATCGCCAGGGACACCTTCGCG
>NZ_JBHYJI010000072.1:0-45722 GCF_042740435.1 Streptomyces sp. NPDC059002
GCTGTTCGCCGACAGCCAACATGGCCTGTGGGGAGCGGCCCGGTGTGTGCATGGCCACGGGCCGGGCCCCCCGCGCCTGGGCCCCGGCCCTCTTTGGTGCTTGATCAGTTCGGTCTCAGCGGTCGACGATCCGGTCGAACTGCGTGGTGGTGTGCCGCAGATGGGCCACCAGCTCCTCGCCGACCTTCGGCTCCGGGGCGTCGGAGGGCACGAAGAGGATGGAGACCTGCATGTGCGGGGGCTCCGCGAACCAGCGCTGCTTGCCCGCCCAGACGAACGGCGAGAGGTTGCGGTTGACCGTCGCGAGGCCCGCGCGGGCCACGCCCTTGGCCCGAGGCATCATGCCGTGCAGGGCCTTCGGGGCCTCCAGGCCGACGCCGTGCGACGTGCCGCCCGCGACCACGACCAGCCAGCCGTCGGACGCGGCCTTCTGCTGGCGGTAGCCGAAACGGTCACCCTTCGCGACCGCGGTGACGTCGAGGACGGCGCCGCGGTACTCGGTCGCGTCGTGGTCGCCGAGCCAGAGGTTCGTGCCGATGCGGGCACGGAAGCGGGTCTGCGGGAACTGCTGCTGCAGCCGGGCGAGTTCACCGGCCTTGAGGTGGCTGACGAACATCGTGTGCAGCGGCAGACGCGCCGCGCGCAGCCGGTCCATCCAGCCGATGACCTCCTCGACGGCGTCCGAGCCGTCGGTGCGGTCCAGCGGCAGGTGGATCGCGAAGCCCTCGAGGCGTACGTCCTCGATGGCCGCGTGCAGCTGCGGGAGCTCCTGCTCGCTGATGCCGTGGCGCTTCATCGAGGACATGACCTCGATGACGACGCGGGCGCCCACGAGGCCGTGCACGCCGTCCAGCGACGACACGGAGCGGATGACGCGGTCGGGCAGCGGCACGGGCTCCTCGCCCCGCCGGAACGGGGTCAGGACCAGCAGGTCGCCGCTGAACCAGTCCTTGATCCGAGCGGCTTCGTAGGTGGTGCCCACGGCGAGGACGTCGGAGCCGAAGCGCGTGGCTTCCTCGGCCAGGCGCTCATGACCGAATCCGTAGCCATTGCCCTTGCAGACCGGGACGATGCCCGGGAACTGCTCCAGCATGTGCTTCTGGTGTGCCCGCCAGCGCGCGGTGTCGACATAGAGCGTGAGCGCCATGGCTGGATCCCGAAACCTTTCTCGTGTCTGCGGTGTATCAGAGTGATGGAAGGAAATTGTGCGGGATCAGCGGCGCGACATGTAGATGTCGAGCGCCTTGTGCAGCAGCTTGTTGAGCGGGAAGTCCCACTCGCCGATGTACTCGGCGGCCTCGCCGCCGGTGCCGACCTTGAACTGGATCAGACCGAAGAGGTGGTCCGTCTCGTCCAGGGAGTCGGAGATGCCGCGCAGGTCATAGACGGTGGCACCCATCGCGTACGCGTCGCGCAGCATCCGCCACTGCATCGCGTTCGAGGGCCTGACCTCGCGCCCGATGTTGTCCGACGCGCCGTAGGAGTACCAGACGTGCCCGCCGACGACGAGCATCGTCGCGGCCGACAGGTTCACGCCGTTGTGCCGCGCGAAGTACAGCCGCATGCGGTTGGGGTCCTCGGAGTTGAGGGCCTGCCACATCTGCTGGAAGTAGCCGAGCGGGCGCGGGCGGAACTTGTCGCGCACGGCCGTGATCTCGTAGAGACGCTGCCACTCGGGCAGGTCGTGGTAGCCGCCCTGGACGACCTCGACACCGGCCTTCTCGGCCTTCTTGATGTTGCGGCGCCACAGCTGGTTGAAGCCCTTCTGGACCTCGTCCAGGGAGCGGTTGGCCAGCGGGACCTGGAAGACGAAGCGGGGCTGCACGTCACCGAAGCCGGCGCCGCCGTCCTCGCCCTGCTGCCAGCCCATGCGGCGCAGCCGGTCCGCGACCTCGAAGGCGCGCGGCTCGATGTGCGTCGCCTCGGTGTCGCGCAGCCGCTTCACGTCGGGGTTCTGGATGCCTGCCTTGATCGCCGGAGCGTCCCAGCGGCGGATCACGACGGGCGGGCCCATCTTCACGGAGAACGCACCCTGCTGCTTGAGGTGCGCCAGCATCGGCTGCAGCCACTCGTCCAGGTTCGGGGCGTACCAGTTGATGACCGGGCCCTCGGGGAGGTACGCGAGATACCGCTTCAGCTTGGGCAGCTGCCGGTAGAGCACCAGGCCGGCGCCGACCAGCTGACCGGTCCTGTCGTCGAACCAGCCCAGGTTCTCCGAGCGCCATTCGCTCTTCACGTCAGCCCATGCCGGGACCTGGCAATGACTCGCCGCCGGCAGTGTCTGGATATACGCCAGATGCTGCTCGCGACTGATGGTCCTCAGGGTCAGACTCATTCGGGGCGCTCCTCGGGCTGGTGTGTCCCCATGGGTTCAGGGGCTCCGGCTCTCGCGCCGAAGCCTACTGCGCCCTGCGAGCGACCCGTCTGGGCGTACGGAAGTCAGGCCCCCGGCCGGTCTGCCGGACCGGGGTGCCGCGCGGCCGTCAGCCGACGATTCCGCCGAAGAGTCCGCCGTGCGCCATGCCCAGGAAGAACCCGACCGCGGAGGCGCCGAGACCCAGGATCAGGCCGAAGCGCTCACGGGTCGTGGCGGAGATGAACTGGCCGTACGCGCCCGTGACGATGCCGACCAGGCCCGCCCACGAGCTGAGCAGATGGAGGTTGTGGAACATCGCCGTCACGAAGGCGATCGCCCCCAGCACCAGGGTCACGCCGACCAGCGTGTCCTGGAGTGGATGGGACTTGCCGTCCGTGGCGAAGAGGGAGGTGGCGGTGTTCGGTCGCATTGCTTGTGCCATGTGGGGCACCTCCTGCGGAAGACGGCGCATCGTAGCGCCATACACACCCGATGTGTACAGATTCTGCCCGTCCGCCGCCGGATTTCAACCGGAAGCCTAGGTGCGGGTACTCTGTACCGTCTGCACCGGTGTCTGCCCAGGCCACAGCAAGCGCCCCGCTCGCGGGAGCCGCGTTGTCAGTGGCGGCCGATACCGTTGCGTACGCATCACGACCCTCCTGCCACGGAACGACCGTGGCCGCTGAGTCCAAAGGAGGTGGGTTCCACATGCGTCACTACGAAGTGATGGTCATCCTCGACCCCGATCTCGAGGAGCGCGCTGTCTCCCCGCTGATCGAGAACTTCCTCTCCGTCGTCCGTGAGGGCAACGGAAAGGTCGAGAAGGTCGACACCTGGGGCCGTCGTCGTCTGTCCTACGAGATCAAGAAGAAGCCCGAGGGCATCTACTCGGTCATCGACCTGCAGGCCGAGCCTGCGGTCGTCAAGGAGCTCGACCGACAGATGAACCTGAACGAGTCGGTCCTCCGGACCAAGGTCCTCCGTCCCGAGATGCACTGAGCTTTCTAGCTCAGCAGCACCCGGGAATCGAGTAGCAGCAACAAGCAGCCAGCAGCAAACCCGCCGAGAGGTTCCCCCATGGCAGGCGAGACCGTCATCACGGTCGTCGGCAATCTTGTCGACGACCCCGAGCTGCGCTTCACCCCCTCCGGTGCGGCGGTCGCGAAGTTCCGTGTCGCGTCCACTCCCCGCACCTTCGACCGTCAGACCAATGAGTGGAAGGACGGCGAGAGCCTGTTCCTGACCTGCTCGGTCTGGCGTCAGGCGGCGGAGAACGTCGCGGAGTCGCTTCAGCGAGGCATGCGCGTCATCGTGCAGGGCCGACTGAAGCAGCGGTCCTACGAGGACCGTGAGGGCGTCAAGCGCACGGTCTACGAGCTGGACGTCGAGGAAGTCGGCGCCAGCCTGAAGAACGCCACGGCCAAGGTCACCAAGACCACCGGTCGCGGTGGCCAGGGCGGTTACGGCGGCGGTGGCGGCGGCCAGCAGGGCGGCGGCTGGGGCGGTGGCTCCGGCGGCGGTCAGCAGCAGGGTGGCGGCGGTGCTCCCGCCGACGACCCCTGGGCGACCGGTGCCCCGGCCGGCGGCGGCCAGCAGCAGGGCGGCGGCGGTGGCGGCTGGGGCGGAAGCTCCGGCGGCTCCGGTGGCGGCTACTCGGACGAGCCCCCCTTCTAAGCCTCAGGGCTTTCGGGCCTCCGGGCCGAGGGTGGGCCGTACCCACACTTCTTGATCACACAGGAGAAACACCATGGCGAAGCCGCCTGTGCGCAAGCCTAAGAAGAAGGTCTGCGCTTTCTGCAAGGACAAGGTCACGTACGTGGACTACAAGGACACGAACATGCTGCGGAAGTTCATTTCCGACCGCGGCAAGATCCGTGCCCGCCGCGTGACCGGCAACTGCACGCAGCACCAGCGTGACGTCGCCACGGCCGTGAAGAACAGCCGTGAGATGGCGCTGCTGCCCTACACGTCCACCGCGCGATAAGGGAAGGGTGACCGACTAATGAAGATCATCCTCACCCACGAGGTCTCCGGCCTCGGCGCCGCCGGCGAGGTCGTTGACGTCAAGGACGGCTACGCCCGCAACTACCTGATCCCGCGGAACTTCGCGATCCGCTGGACCAAGGGTGGCGAGAAGGACGTCGAGCAGATCCGTCGTGCTCGCAAGATCCACGAGATCGCGACGATCGAGCAGGCCAACGAGATCAAGGCCCAGCTCGAGGCCGTCAAGGTCCGCCTGGCCGTCCGCTCCGGCGACGCCGGTCGTCTCTTCGGTTCCGTCACCCCGGCCGACGTCGCTTCGGCGATCGAGGCTGCCGGTGGCCCGAAGATCGACAAGCGCCGCGTCGAGCTGGGTGCGCCGATCAAGACGCTGGGCGCCCACGCGACGTCCGTGCGTCTGCACCCCGAGGTTGCCGCGAAGGTCAACGTCGAGGTCGTCTCCGCCTAAGCACTGCGCTTGGCAGAGTTGAAGCACGCCATTGGGCCGCACCCTTCGGGGTGCGGCCCAATGTGTTTCACGGACACGGTGGGGTGCTGTTTCACGCACTGTGGGGCGCTGTTTCACGTGAAACAGCGCAAAGCGCTCAGCGCGTGGCGCCCGTGACGACCCAGCGACCCGAGCGGGAGCGCAGCCACAGGGTGAGCATCCGGACCGTCATCATCAGCGTCATTGCTCCCCACAGCGCGGTCAGGCCGCCGCCGAAGGTCGGTACCAGCAGGGCGACGGGCGTGAAGACCGCCAGTGTGGCGAGCATGGCCCAGGCCAGATACGGGCCGTCACCGGCGCCCATCAGGACACCGTCGAGCACGAAGACGATGCCGCAGATCGGCTGGGTGAGTGCCACCACCACGAGGGCGGGCAGCGCCGCGTCCTGGACCGCCGCGTCACTGCTGAAGAGCGGGATGAACAAGGGCCGCGCGAGGATGACCAGCAGGCCGAGGGCGACGCCGGAGGCGATGCCCCACTGCACCATCCGTCGGCAGACGGCGCGTGCACCGTCCGGATCGTCGGCGCCCAGATAGCGTCCGATGATCGCCTGCCCGGCGATGGCGATGGCGTCGAGCGCGAAGGACAGCAAACTCCACAGGGACAGAACGATCTGGTGGGCGGCCACATCGGAGTCACCGAGGCGGGCGGCCACGGCGGTCGTGATCATCAGGATGGCCCGCAGCGAGAGCGTGCGGACCAGGAGCGGTGCTCCGGCCTGGGCGCAGGCCCGGATTCCGGCGGCATCGGGGCGCAGCGAGGCGCCGTACTGCTTGGCGCCGCGTACGACGACGACCAGGTAGACGGCGGCCATGCCGAACTGGGCGATGACCGTGCCCCAGGCGGACCCGGCGATGCCCAGGTCCGCGCCGTAGACCAGGCCGACGTTGAGGACGCCGTTGGTGACGAAGCCGCCGATCGCGACGTACAGCGGGGTCCTGGTGTCCTGCAGGCCGCGCAGCACACCGGTGGCGGCGAGTACGACGAGCATGGCGGGGATGCCGAGCGAGGAGATCCGCAGATACGTGATCGCGTACGGGGCCGCGGTGTCCGAGGCGCCGAAGAGTTCCACGAGCGCGGGCGCCGTGGGCAGGACCACGGCGATGACGGCGGCGCCGAGGAGCAGGGCGAGCCAGATGCCGTCCATGCCCTGCCGGATCGCGGCCTGGAGATCGCCGGCGCCCACTCGGCGGGAGACGGCGGCAGTGGTGGCGTACGCAAGGAAGACGAAGACGCTCACCGCGGTGGTGAGGAGTGCCGAGGCGACGCCGAGACCGGCCAGTTGTGCGGTGCCGAGGTGGCCGACGATGGCGCTGTCGGCCATCACGAAGAGGGGCTCGGCGACCAGTGCGCCGAAGGCGGGGACGGCGAGCGCGATGATCTCTCGGTCGTGTCTTCGCCTGACGGCCTTGGGCGCTGCGGGAGCCTGTGTCATGGGTACCAATCTAATCTTCCACAGGTAAGAGATGCAATGTTCCTTAGACCCTTACTTGTGGGCTCGTGGGACGCTCCGTCGTGCGCCGTTTCCCACGATCTTGGTCCGACTGGGGAAGTTTTTCTTCTGCACAGCCGGTGGATGGGAAAGTTGCAGGTCAGGGGTGCTTTGTCGAGTTGGCTGAGGGCTTGTTCACAGGGCTGTCCACCGGGCCGTGCACAGGTTTGGCGGGGTTCTCCACAGCATCGGGCCCGTCATCCACACCGCCTGTGGATAACCAGATTGGCTGACGGTGCCCACGGGCCTACCGTGGTCCGGCGCCCGCCTCGTCCTCCGACCTCGGAAACCCCGCAAAACCGACGCGTCAGAACCGGAGTTGGGCCCCCTTATTTGTCAGTGTCGTGCCGTAGGAAAGAGGGGCACGGCTAGGTCCGCGCGGCGGACGGGAGGAGGTGGCCCGGTGAGTATCTCCGAGCCTTTGGACGACCCCTGGGCCGACAGCGGTCCCAGTGACCGTCTGCCCGTCTCCCGCCCGCGCCGCGATGGAGGCCGGGGCCGCGACGAGCAGCACGAGCGAGGACGCGAGGGCGGCTGGGACGGCGGTGGCACGTCCTTCGAGCGGGTTCCCCCGCAGGATCTCGACGCCGAGCAGTCGGTGCTCGGCGGCATGCTGCTCTCCAAGGACGCGATCGCCGACGTCGTCGAGGTCCTCAAGGGCCACGACTTCTACCGGCCCGCGCACGAGACGATCTACTCCTCGATCCTCGACCTGTACGCGAAGGGCGAGCCGGCCGACCCGATCACCGTCGCGGCCGAGCTCACCAAGCGCGGTGAGATCACCAAGGTCGGCGGCGCATCGTATCTGCACACCCTGGTCCAGACGGTCCCGACCGCGGCGAACGCCGAGTACTACGCGGAGATCGTCCACGAGCGCGCGGTCCTGCGCCGCCTCGTCGAGGCCGGCACCCGCATCACGCAGATGGGATACGCGGCCGACGGCGACGTCGACGAGATCGTCAACAGCGCCCAGGCCGAGATCTACGCGGTCACCGAGCAGCGCACCACCGAGGACTATCTGCCGCTCGGCGACATCATGGAGGGCGCACTCGACGAGATCGAGGCGATCGGCTCGCGGTCCGGGGAGATGACCGGTGTGCCGACCGGCTTCACCGACCTCGACCAGCTCACCAACGGTCTCCACCCGGGCCAGATGATCATCATCGCCGCCCGTCCCGCCATGGGTAAGTCGACGCTGGCGCTGGACTTCGCGCGAGCCTGCTCGATCAAGCACAACATGCCGAGCGTGATCTTCTCGCTCGAAATGGGGCGCAACGAGATCGCGATGCGTCTGCTGTCCGCCGAGGCGCGCGTGGCGCTGCACCACATGCGGTCCGGCACGATGACCGACGAGGACTGGACCCGGCTCGCGCGCCGCATGCCGGACGTCTCGGCCGCGCCGCTCTACATCGACGACTCCCCGAACCTGTCGATGATGGAGATCCGCGCCAAGTGCCGTCGGCTCAAGCAGCGCAACGACCTGAAGCTCGTCGTCATCGACTATCTGCAGCTGATGCAGTCCGGCGGCAAGCGGTCCGAGAGCCGCCAGCAGGAAGTCTCCGACATGTCGCGAAACCTGAAGCTCCTGGCCAAGGAGCTGGAGCTGCCGGTGATCGCGCTCTCGCAGCTGAACCGTGGCCCCGAGCAGCGCACGGACAAGAAGCCCATGGTCTCCGACCTGCGTGAATCGGGCTCGATCGAGCAGGACGCGGACATGGTGATCCTGCTGCACCGCGAGGACGCGTACGAGAAGGAATCACCCCGCGCGGGCGAGGCCGACATCATCGTCGGCAAGCACCGTAACGGCCCGACGGCGACGATCACGGTCGCCTTCCAGGGCCACTACTCGCGGTTCGTGGACATGGCGCAGACCTGATCCGGCCCGCTGGACTCCGCTGTGGGTAGGCATTCGGCGAGCACGGCGACGATGTCGCGCCAGGCGCGTTGAGCGTGCCGTGGGTGGTGGCCGACGCCGGGGCGCACGGTCTGGTCGACCGGCGGGTGGTGGAAGGCGTGCAGGGCGCCGCCGTAGACCACGAGGCGCCAGTCGACGCCCGCGGCCTGCATCTCGGCGGCGAACGCGTCCCGTTGCGCGGGCGGCATGATGGGGTCTTCCGAGCCGACCCCGGCCCACACCGGGCAGCGAATGTGCGCGGCTTCGCCCGGTCGGCCCGTGGTCAGCGCGTTGACCGTGCCGATCGCGTGCAAGTCGGCGCCGTCGCGCCCGAGTTCCAGCGCGATCGCGCCGCCGGTACCGTAGCCGATGGCGGCGATCCGGTCGGGGTCGGTCCGCGGTTCGGCGCGCAGTACGTCGAGGGCGGCGTGGCCGATGCCCCGCATCCGGTCGGGGTCGGCGAGCAGTGGGGTCGTGTGCGCCAGCATGTCCGTGGGGTCGGTGAACCAGCGCCCGCCGTTGATGTCGAAGGCCAGTGCCACGTACCCCAGCTCGGCCAGGGCGTCGGCGCGGCGGCGCTGGAAGTCGTTCAGGCCGGGCCCCTCGGGCCCGACCAGGACCGCGGGCCTGCGGTCGGTACCGGCCGGGAGCGCGAGGTGCCCGATCATCGTCAAGCCGTCGGCGGGGTACTCGACCGTGCGCGTGGTAACCGTCGTCATGGGCCCGGACTGTAGTGATCGTCGGGCCTGGTCGGGGCGAATCTTTTCCGTCGGCAGAACAGCGTGGACGGAGGGACCACGGCCGGGCATGGTGGAGGGTTCTGACGCCGATTCGGCCGGTCCTGCTCAGAAGGCGCCGAGTCCGGTGAGGTCGCAGGAGAGGTCCCAGAGCCGCGCGGCCGCCCCGGGGTCGACGGCCCAGGGCTTGACGCCGCCGATGAGCATGTCGTCGCCGGTGGCCGGTTCGGCGATGTCGCAGTCCTGGCAGTACGCGCCTCCGCGCCCGTCGAGCAGGGGTGAGGTCGCCGCCCACACGGCTGTCGCCGCGCCCTGCCCGGGGGACTTGAAGCCGTCGGCAGGCGCGCCGTCCGGGGTCACCCAGCCCTGCGCGTGCCACTCGGCGCGGGGGATGTGGCGCTGCAGCGGGGTGAGGATGCTGCCGGGGTGTACGGCGAAGGCGTGCAGGTCGTGGCCGGCACCGAGGGAGTCGAGGTGCAGCGCGAAGAGGGCGTTGGCGGTCTTGGACTGGGCGTAGGCCAGCCACCGGTCGTAGCCGGTGCGGAAGTGCGGGTCGTCCCAGCGGATGTCGGACAGGAAGTGCCCGGAGGAGGCCACGGACACCACCCGCGCTCCGGGCGCGAAGGCCGGGCGCAGACGCTGGACGAGCGCGAAGTGCCCGAGGTGGTTGATCCCCAAGTGCGCCTCCCAGCCCGGGCCGACACGTGTCTCGGGGCAGGCCATCACGCCCGCGCCGTTGATGAGGATGCCCAGGGAGCGGCCGGTCTCCAGGAAGCGCTCGGCGAAGACGCGCACGCTGTCCGGGTCCGCCAGATCGAGGGCGTGCACCTCGGTCCTGGGGAGGGCGCGCAGGGCGTCCTCGGCGGTGGCGGGCCGACGCGCAGGGACGACGACGTGCGCGCCCGCGCGGACGAGGGCGCGGGTCGTCTCAAGTCCCAGGCCGGAGTATCCCCCGGTCACCAGGGCGGTGGTGCCCGTCAGATCGAGACCGGTGAGGACGTCGGCGGCGGTGCTGTGGGCGCCGAATCCGGTGCCGAGTTTCCGCTGTTCCGTGATCATGCGTGTGACGCTAAAACCTAGAGCGCGCGCTAGGTCAAGGTGCCGCTACGGTCGTGGCATGAGTGAGGATGCGGGCGGTCCGCCCCCAGGAGATCCGGGTGTGCTGCCCGCAGGCGGCAGCGGTCTGTCCATCGGGAAGGTCGCCGAGGCGACCGGTCTGAGCGTGCACGCGCTGCGGTTCTTCGAGCGCGAGGAACTCTTCCTGCGCGAGATCCCCCGTTCCGGGGGCGGGCAGCGGATCTATGAACAGGCGGATGTGGACTGGCTCCTGCTGTGCGGTCGGCTGCGGGACTCGGGGATGCCGATCGCCACGATCAAGCGGTTCGCGGCGCTGGTGCGCTCGGGGCCGGGCAATGAGGAAGAGCGCCTCGCACTGCTCCAGGAGCACGAGAGGAACGTACGCGCCAAGATCGACGACCTCAGCTCCTGCCTCGACGTCATCCAGGGCAAGGTCCTCGTCTACGAGCAGCACCTGCGGGACGGGACGGCCGCCGGGCTCTGGTCGCCACTCGACGGACGCCACTCGAATTCACTCGACGCAGGGGCGCCTCCCAGGTGAACTGGTCCCATGACGACACCCCATGAAGAGCTGCTCCCCGCCACCCGCCGAGCCCTGCTGCACCGCATCGCCACCGCTCAGGCGGAGGGACGGACTCCTTCGCTGGTCGCCTCGGTGGCCCGGGACGGCGAGTTGGTGTGGAGCGGCGCCCGCAGCATGGTGGACGGTCACGCGCCGGACGAGAACGTCCAGTACCGGATCGGTTCGATCACCAAGACGTTCACCGCCGTATTGGTGTTGAGGATGCGGGACGAGGGTGTGCTCGATCTCGGCGACCCGTTGGAGAAGCATCTGCCGGGCAGCGGTGCGGGGGAGGCCACGATCGCCGAACTCCTCGCGCACACCGGCGGGTTGGCGGCCGAGACCCCGGGGGCGTGGTGGGAGCGCACGCCCGGATCGACGCGCCCGGAACTCGCCGATGTCCTGGGCGAGCAGCCCTTCCGGCACCCCGTCGGCCGTCGCTTCCACTACTCCAACCCCGGCTATACGTTGCTGGGGGCGCTGGTGGAGGCACTGCGGGACGCCTCCTGGGAGGACGTTCTGCGCCGCGAGGTGCTCGAACCGCTGGGGCTGAGCCGCACGAGTGCGCAGCCGCAGGCCCCGCACGCGGGCGGCTGGGCCGTGCATCCCTGGGCGGACGTGATGATGCCCGAACCCGTCGAGGACCTCGGCCTGATGGCTCCGGCAGGTCAGTTGTGGTCCACCACGGCCGACCTGGTGCGCTTCGCGTCCTTCCTGGCGAAGGGAGACGACCGGGTTCTCGGCGCGGAGTCCGTGCGGGAGATGCGTACGCCGTCGGCGCCGTCACAGCCGGGGGAATGGGACAGGGCGTACGGCCTCGGCATGGATCTGATGCGGTGGGAGGGGCACAGCCTGGCCGGGCACACGGGCTCGCTCCCCGGCTTCCTGGCGGGTCTGTGGGTCAGCGAAGAGGATGGCGTGGCCGCGGTCGTGCTCGCCAACAGCACCTCTGGACCGCTCGTGGCGACGGCGGCCGCGGACCTGGTGAAGATCGTGGTCGAGGCCGAGCCCCGCATCCCGGAGCCGTGGCGCCCTCTCCCCGAAGTCGACGAGAAGGTACTGGAGTTGGCGGGTCCCTGGTACTGGGGGACTCAGGTGCTCGCGCTCCGGCTCACGGCCGACGGCGGGGTCGAGCTGGGCCCGCTCTCCGGCGCGGGACGCCAGGCGCGCTTCCGTTCCAACGGCGACGGCACCTGGACGGGGCTCAACGGCTACTACGCGGGGGAGCTGCTCCAGGCAGTGCGGCGCCGGGACGGTTCGGTGAGCCATCTCGACCTGGGGTCGTTCGTCTTCACACGCAAGCCGTACGACGAGGGGGCGCCTGTTCCGGGTGGGGTGGACCCGCAGGGGTGGCGCGGCTTCGAGTAGGCGCCGAGTAGCGGCACTTGGTGATGCGGCGGCCTGTTTCACGTGAAACAGGCCGCCTTGCTCTGTCCAGAGCCTGGAGCCATGCCCCGGAGTTCAGAGCACACAGTTCCGGGCTCAGAGCTGAAGCTTGAACCCCACGTGCGACGCCGTGAAGCCGAGCCGTTCGTAGAAGCGGTGCGCGTCGGTACGGGTGGCGTCGGAGGTCAGCTGCACCAACTGGCAGCCCTGGCGCCGGGATTCCTCGACGGCCCATTCGATGAACCGGGTGCCGAGCCCGCTGCCGCGCTCATCGGCATGGACGCGTACGGCTTCGATGATCGACCGTATGGCGCCCTTCCGGGAGAGCCCCGGAATGATCGTGAGCTGAAGCGTGCCGACGACGCGTCCCTCGCGCACGGCGACGACCATGTGCTGGTTCGGGTCGTCGGCCAGCCGCTCGTACGCCGCGACGTACGGAGTGAGGTCGTCCGGCGACTCGCGCGCGGCGCCCAAGGGGTCGTCGGCGAGCATGCCCACGATGGCGGGCAGGTCGTCGACGACCGCAGGGCGTATCTCAAGATCTCCCATGGCCGCAGCCTATGCGGGCCGCGGCCTCCTGGGCAGGCGCTCGCAGCCGTTCTCCCGGAGGCGCGCCTGGCCCGGATGTGTCCGTCGCGCCCCGCTCAGGCGGGCACCCGGAGCGTCTCGACCGCCTTGACCAGCGGGGCGAGCTCCGGATCCTGCGCGGCCTCGTCGAGTGCCTCGCGCAGGGCGGCGTCATTGGTGGGGCGCGCCTCGGCGAGCAGCGCGGCGCCCGCCTCGCTCACGTCCGTGTAGATGCCGCGGCGGTCGGTGGGGCACAGATAGCGGGCCAGCAGCCCGCGGTCCTCAAGGCGGGTGACCAGGCGCGTGGTGGCGCTCTGGCTCAGCACCACGGCGTCCGCGACCTGCTTCATCTGCAGATGGCCACCGTCCCCGTCGTGCTGGCGGCTGAGCACGTCGAGCAGGGAGTACTCGCGCACGCTCAGGCCGTGCTTGCTCTGCAGGGCGCGCTCGATGTGGGTCTCGATCTGCCCGTGGAGCAGGGAGAGCGCGCACCAGCTCTGGGCGAGCGCGGTGAGTGCGGGGTCCGTCGCTGTCATGGCTCTTGGTTCCTCCGTCCCGGAGTGGCTGTCACCAGGGTAGTCCACAGCTGCAATATCCAGCGCTTGCAATTAGCCAGCGTCTGCAATTATTGTGGACGCACGTTAAGCGCATCCGCAACTGTCTGGAAGGTAGATCCATGCCTCTCGCGCTACTGGCCCTCGCGATCGGGGCCTTTGGAATCGGAACCACAGAATTCGTGATCATGGGGCTGCTCCCCGAGGTCGCGAGCGACTTCGGTGTCTCCATCCCCACGGCCGGCTTCCTCGTGACCGGTTACGCCCTGGGCGTTGTCCTCGGTGCCCCGCTGATGACCGTCCTCGGCACCAAGATCTCCCGCAAGCGGATGCTGATGCTGCTGATGGGCCTGTTCATCGCGGGCAATCTGCTCTCGGCCGTCGCCCCCGTCTTCGGCGTGATGCTGGCAGGCCGTGTCGTCGCCTCCCTCGCCCACGGCGCCTTCTTCGGCATCGGCTCGGTCGTCGCGGCCGAACTGGTCGCCCCCGAGAAGAAGGCCGGAGCGATCGCCATGATGTTCACCGGCCTGACCGTCGCCAATGTGGTCGGCGTGCCGCTCGGCACCTTCGTCGGCCAGACGCTCGGCTGGCGGATGACCTTCACCATCGTCGCGGCGCTCGGCGTCATCGGCCTGGCGGGCATCGCCAAGCTCGTCCCGGACCTGCCCAAGCCCGAGGGTGTGCGGCTCCGTCACGAGCTGGCCGCCTTCCGCAATGTGCAGGTGCTGCTGGCCATGGCGATGACCGTGCTCGGCTTCGGCGGAGTCTTCGCCGCCATCACGTACCTGGCGCCGATGATGACGGACGTCGCCGGTTACGCGCACTCGTCCGTGACCTGGCTGCTCGTCCTCTTCGGCGTCGGCATGGTCGTCGGCAACCTGGTCGGCGGGAAGTTCGCGGACCGTGCGCTGATGCCGCTGCTCTACATCTCGCTGGGCGCCCTGGCCGTCGTGCTCGCCCTCTTCACGCTCACCGCGCACAACAAGATCGCTGCCGCCGTGACCATCATGCTGATCGGCGCTCTGGGCTTCGCCACCGTGCCGCCGCTCCAGAAGCGCGTCCTCGACCAGGCGTCCGGCGCGCCCACCCTCGCCTCGGCCGTCAACATCGGCGCCTTCAACCTCGGCAACGCCCTCGCGGCCTGGCTCGGTGGCATCGTGATCGCCGCGGGCCTCGGCTACACCGCCCCGAACTGGGTGGGCGCGGTTCTCGCCGCATCCGCCCTCGTCCTCGCCATCCTCTCGGCCGCGCTGGAGCGCCGCTCCGCCACGGCCCCGAGCCTGGTCGTGACCGGAGGGGCGCCCGTCGAGCAGCCGACCCCGGTCCACCACTGACCCCCCACACCCCCCACATCCCAGCACCACCCGCAAGGAGAAGACCCCTCATGAGCACCACCGCCACCACTGCCGTCGCCCCGCTGACCATCGGGGACGCCGAGGCGCTCGTCGGCGCGGCCCACCGTGCCGCCGAAGCTGCCGGTGTCACCGTCAGCGTCACCGTCCTCGACGCGGGCGGCCACCTCCTCGCCTTCCGGCGCGACGACCGGGCCGTGCTGATCTCCGGTGAGACCAGCACCCGCAAGGCGTACACCGCCCTTCAGCTGAACGCCCCGACCGCCGATCTCGTCGACGCGGTCCAGCCCGGCGGCCTCTTCCACACGCTGCCCACCGCACTCGACCGGCCGCTGCTCTTCATCGCCGGTGGCGTGCCGGTCCACCGCGACGGCCGTCTGATCGGCGCGATCGGCGTCGGCGGCGGTGCGCCGGAGCAGGACCACGGCTTCGCGACGGCGGCCGTCGAGGCCCTCGCGTAACCCGTACAGGAAAGCCCGCCCTCAAGTGCCGGAAGGACCAAGGCACTTGAGGGCGGGCTTCTGTGTGTCGGTGTGCCGTCAGCCGGCCGCCACCGTCAGTGGTGCGAAGCGGCGGGTACAGTCACCGGGCAGCTCCGAAATGCCGTAGGCCATCACGGAGTTGAAGGCGACGGAGGCGAGGCCGCTCTCCTTCACCCACGCCAGAAGCTCTTCATGCCGTACGTCGATGTCGGTGCGCAGCGGCCGGTCGGTGCGGGTGCCGAGCGAGGCGATGAGGGCCTTCGCGGTCTCCGTGTCGCGGGCGATGAGCGGGCCGACCACATGGGTCTCCATGTTCGGCCAGGCGCCCGCGTACCCGATGATCTCGCCGTCGGCCTCCGCGACCCGGAGCTGGTCGGTGAAGGCGGGGAGCCGGGTGATCACATGGGTGCGGTCGTGGCCGAAGACCTCGGTGTCGAGCCGGAGGATGGCCGTCAGGTCTTCCGCGGTGGCGGATCGCGTGGCGATGTCGGGCAGTGGGCCCGCGGGGTCGAAGCGGCCGCTGACCATTTCGGCACGGCCGATCGCCTTGAAGCCGAGCTGCTCGTAGAGCGGGCGGCCGTTCGGCGTCGCGTGGAGGGTCAGCGGGATGGTGGCCGCCGCTTCGACGGCGTACTGCATCAGGCGGCGGCCGATGCCCCGGCGGGCATATCGCTCGGCGACGAGAACCATGCCGATCGCCGCGAGTCCGGGGCGTTCCTGGGGGCCGTATTGGGTCACTACGTAGGCGCCGATGAGGCCGTTGCCGTCGGGGTCGTCGATGCCGTAGCCCGTTCCGGCGGAGAGCAGAAGGCCCCATTTGTGTTCTTCGCGCGGCCAGCCCCGGTCCTCGGACAGGTCGGCGCAGGAGGCCAGATCACGGGGGGTGAGTCGGCGGATGGGCAGTGCGGAGAGGGAAGGTGTCGACACTCGGGTCAGGCTGTCTGACGTTTGTCCCTGGCGTCCACCCGTTTGTGGGCAGAAGCACGTTGCTTTTGGCCACGGCGGGTGAGTCCCCAGGGCTTGAGCACCGAGATGACCGTCATGAAGACGTAGGCGCTCAGCGAGACGATCGGCCCGGCGATCAGGCCGCTGGCGTCCGTGATCGGGTCGCCCGCGGCCACGGTCGCGGCCGAGTCGCTGACGCCGGGGCGCAGTGCGAAGACCGAGGCGATGGTCGTGGCCAGGGTCAGCCAGAACTTCGTGTAGACCCAGCGGTGCTTCGCGAGCCCCCACGGCGTGCCCACGGAAAGGAGCAGGCCGCTCAGCAGGGTGAGCAGGGAGAGCGGGATCACCAGCCAGTCCGTGAAGATCTTCATCGAGCGGACGGCGGCCTCGATGATCGTGGTGGATTCCGTTGTGATCGCGGTGAGGGCGAGAGCCAGCAGCCCGAGCGTGAGCCCGAGCCAGCCGGCTGAACCGACTACATGGACAACCAGGGTGGCCCGTCGAGCGGGGCGGCTTAGTTTCACGTGAAACACGATGCCGAGCGGGTCCGCCAGGGGCGTCTGACAGCGGGAGTAACCGCGGGTACTAGCCTCGGCGTACATGGCACGCCTACACCTTTTCGACCTTGACGGGACGCTGCTGCACGGCACGGCGGCCCCTGTGGAGATATCGCGGCAGCTCGGCCTGGACGCGGAGATCGCCGAGCTGGAGCGTGACTTCGTGGCGGGGCACATCGATTCGCCGGAGTACGCGGTCCGCGTCCATGCCCTGTGGGCGGAGCTCACGGACGCACAGGTGACGGAGGCCTTCGACGGGGCGCCCTGGCTGTCCGGCATCAGGGAGACCTGGGCCGAGATCCGGGAAGGCGGTGACTACTGCGCGGTGGTGTCGCTGTCGCCGTCCTTCTTTGTGGAGCGGCTCGTGGGGTGGGGCGCTCATGCCGCGTACGGGTCGCGTTTTCCTGCGGTGCCGTTCGCCGAGCCCGTGAATCCGGCGGGCATTCTCGATGCCGCGGCCAAGGTGAAGATCGCGGACCGGCTCTGTGAAGAGTTCGGGGTGGGGCGGAGCGATTGCGTCGCGTACGGAGACTCGCTTTCCGACCTGGAGTTGTTCGGTGCCGTGCCGGTTTCCGTCGCGGTCAATGCGGATCAACGGCTGGTGAGCCTGGCTACCCACTCTTATGTCGGGAGGGATCTGCGTAAGGCGTACGAATTGGTGCGGCACGCCCGGTAATTGAGGCAATTGAGGGGCAGGCCCGTTGAATTCAGGGCGAAGGGAAGGGGGACTTGTGCGTCGGGCGGCTGCCGGTATGGTCGAGTCCGGTCCGTGCCTGGTGCGCATCTTCGCACCGTGGGGGGTACACGCGCAGGTCAATGAAGCCTAACGGGGCGAAGAGATCCAGAACCCGTACTTCTCGTTATGCGGTCGGCACGTCGACGGTGAATGGGATGCTGCGGTGAGATGACTGCGGCCAATGTCACATTCTCGACCTACTTGTCCGTAGGGTCCGGGAATCCAAGGTTCAATGTGGCCCTATTGGTCATCGAGGCAGAGCGGGGAAAGCAGGCGGCTTCCGGCAGGAAGCGCACAGACCGACTGAGAGATGTTCGAGGCGAGGCACAGCATGGACGCTCCGACCACCACGTCGTCGGAAGACGACACTTCCGGCGAGGGAGGCGGCTGGTTCACCCCACGCAGGCCACCGAAGCGGCAGGAGGACGGGGAACCACAGCAGTCCGGTGCCGACGGACCCGAGGCCGTCGAGGGGCGCCGCGTGGCCTCGATACGCCCTCTCGGCAGGCCCGCCACGGAGACCAGCGGTGCCGTGTCCGCCGCAGAGATCAGCGGTGCCGTGCCTGCCGCGGCGCCCAGCCCCTCGGCGCCCAACCCTTCGGCGCCCGCCGCGGAGGCCAGCAGCCCCGCGCCCGCCACCGAGCCGGGAGAAGCGCGAATACCGGCCGCCCGCGAAGCCGCCGAGCCGACGCCCACCGACGACACGGCAGGCACCCCGCCCGCGCCCTCGGAAGAACACCGCGCCTCCGTGGAACACCTCGCGCCGCGCGCCTCTGTCGCGCCCCCGGAGCGGGCCGAGACGGGATCCCCTGACGCCATCCTCGTGCAGCGCACGATGGCGGAAATCGGCCCTGTCGCCGACAAGGTCACCTCGTACTTCTACGCGCTGCTCTTCACCCGTCACCCCGATCTCCGCCCCCTGTTCCCCGCGGCGATGGACACCCAGCGGGACCGGCTCCTGAAGGCGCTGCTCACCGCGGCCGAGCACATCGACCACACCGACGTACTCGTCTCGTATCTGAAGAACCTCGGGCGCGGACACCGCAAGTACGGCACTCAGCCTGAGCACTATCCGGCCGTCGGCGAGTGTCTGATCGGCTCGCTGAGCCGGTACGCGAGCGCGGTCTGGGACGACGAGACCGAGGCCGCCTGGGTCCGGACGTACACGACGATCTCCCAGGTCATGATCGACGCGGCGGCGGCCGACGAACTGCGCGCCCCCGCCTGGTGGTTCGCCGAGGTCGTCGCGCACGACCTCAGAACCCCGGACATAGCCATCGTCACGGTCCGCCCCGACCAGCCGTACCCCTTCCTCGCCGGGCAGTACACCAGCCTGGAGACTCCCTGGTGGCCGCGGATCTGGCGGCACTACTCCTTCGCTTCCGCGCCCCGCTCGGACGGGCTGCTGTCCTTCCACGTCAAGGCCGTCCCGGCCGGCTGGGTCTCCAACGCGCTGGTGCACCACGCCCGTCCCGGTGATGTCCTGCGGCTCGGGCCGCCCGCCGGATCGATGACCGTCGACCACACCACCGACAGCGGACTGCTCTGCCTGGGCGGCGGCACCGGCATCGCGCCCATCAAGGCGCTGGTCGAAGATGTCGCCGAGCACGGCAGACGGCGCCCGGTCGAGGTGTTCTACGGCGCCAGGACCGATCACGACCTGTACGACATCGACACGATGCTGCGACTGCAGCAGACCCACCCGTGGCTCGCCGTCCGCCCGGTCGTCGACCAGCGGGCCCAGCTTCCCGACGCCGTACGCGAGTACGGCCCGTGGAACGAGTACGACGCGTATCTCTCCGGCCCGCCCGGCATGATCCGCAGCGGTGTCGACGCGCTGCGGGACGTGGGCATCCCCGCGGGCAGGATCCGCCACGACTCGGTCGAGGAACTGGTCGCGGCGGGGGATTAGCCCAGGTCGGGGGCGTGCATCGCGCGTACGCCCTCGATATTGCCGTCCAGGTAGTGGCGCAGCGACAGCGGTACGAGATGGACCGAGGCGATCCCGACCCGGGTGAAGGGCACGCGGACGATCTCGTACTCGCCGCACGGCTCCTCGATCTCGGGGCCGTGCCGCAGACCGGTGTCCATGGACTCCAGGCGGCATACGAAGAAGTGCTGCACCTTCACACCGGTCGCGCCGCCGTCCTCACCGATGTGCTCCACGGTGTCGACGAAGCAGGGCACGACATCGATGATCTTGGCGCCGAGTTCCTCGTGCACTTCACGATGGAGCGCGTCGACGACGGTGGCGTCCTCCGCCTCCACGCCGCCGCCCGGGGTGACCCAGTACGGATCGACGCCGGGCTTGGTCCGCTTGATCAGGATCAGATTGTCCCCGTCCAGCAGGACGGCGCGTGCGGTGCGCTTGACCACGGGTCGGACGGTCATGGGGGAAATGTGGCCCGGACTGTTCCACGTGAAACATCGTGAACCAGTCGAAGCCCCCATCAAGCCCAGTCGGCGGCAGCGCGCAGCAGCCACTCATGTGCCCGCGCAATGTGCGGCATGGCGAGTGTGCCGGTGCGCACCACCAAGAAGTACGTACGCAAAGGGGGCACCGCGGGGTCGAGGAGGGACACGACCTCGCCGCGCTCCAGGGCCTCGGCGCACAGATAGCGGGGCAGCACGGCGAGACCGGCGCCGGAGATCGCGCAGGCCAGGACCGCGCGCAGGTCCGGCACGATGACGGCGCCCGACGCGGCGGGGCGGGCATCGAAGACGGCGGCCCAGTAGCGCGCGACGAACGGCAGCGACTCGTGCACCTCCACCACCGGCAGGTTCTCCAGCGGCAGCGCTCCCCTGCGGCGCAGTTTGCCGGGGGCGAGGCGGGCCGCCCAGCACTCCCCCGCCACCAGGACGTGCTCCTCGTCGCAGAGCGGAGTCGCGGTGAGCAGGGCGCCGCGCGGCTGGGCCGTGGTGATGGCCAGATCGTGGTGCCCGGCGGCGAGCCCTTCGAGGACTTCCTCGGCGTTGCCGAACGAGGCGCGCAGGGCATAGCTGTGGCCGTCCTGGCCGGTGAGCCCGGTGAGGGCGGGCAGGGCGCGTTCCGCGGTGAACTCCGGCGGCCCCGCGAGGTGCAGTGTGCGCACCGACGAATCCTCGTCGATCCCGGTCTCGGCGATCTCGACCAGGGCGTCCAGATGCGGGGCGGCCTTGTGGGCGAGCTCGTCGCCGATGGTCGTGGGCGTCACTCCACGGGCCTGACGCAGGAACAGGGGGCGGCCCAGCTGTCGCTCCAGCGTGCGGATCTGGGACGTGACGGCCGGCTGCGAGAGGCCGAGCAGCGCGGCGGCGCGGGTGAAGGAACCGGCCCGGTGCACCGTCACAAAGGTGCGCAGCAGGGCCAGATCCATGACGACGTCCCTCCCCTCCAGTGGCCGGAGCGCGCCCAACTATAAATATGTCGATAGCTTTCTGTCGCTAGCGTGATTGGACACTGACACAGAGTCAACTAGCCTTGTTCGCGCGGTTCTTCGCGCGCAGAACCGGGACGGTCCGAGCCACGAGGGGGGAGGCTCGGACCGTTCGTTGTGCGTAGTGCGGGTGCCGAAGAGGCCACCGAGTGGGTCAGCCCACCGCACCGGCCGACTCGTCCAGCGCACGCAGCACGTCCGCCACCAGATCATCGGTGTCCTCGGCGCCCGCGGAGAAGCGGATGAAGCCCTCGGGGACGGCGTCGCCGCCCCAGCGGCGGCGGCGCTCGGCCGTGGAGCGTACGCCGCCGAAGCTGGTCGCGTCGTCGACCAGGCGCAGGGCTTCGAGGAAGGACTCGGCACGCGCGCGCGTGGGCAGCGTGAAGGAAACCACGCACCCGAAGCGCCGCATCTGCTGCGCGGCGATCTTGTGGGAGGGGTCGTCGGGCAGGCCGGGGTAGCGCAGGTCCGAGACGTCGGCGTGGGTGCGCAGCGCCTCGGCGAGCGCCAGCGCGTTGGCGTTCTGGCGGTCGGCGCGCAGCTGGAGTGTGGCAAGGGAACGGTGCGCGAGCCAGGCCTCCATCGGCCCCGGGATGGCTCCGACGATCTTGCGCCAGCGGCGTACGGAAGCGGTCAACTCCGCGTCCCGACAGGTGACGTACCCCAGGAGGATGTCGCCGTGACCGGTGAGCATCTTGGTGCCGCTGGCCACGGAGAAGTCGGCGCCGAGCTCCAGCGGGCGCTGGCCGAGCGGTGTGGCGAGGGTGTTGTCGACCGCCACCAGGGCTCCACGCGCGTGTGCCTCATCGGCGAGCCGACGCACGTCGCACACGTCGAGGCCCGGGTTGGACGGCGTCTCGATCCACAGCAGCTTGGCGCCGTCCAGGACGTCGAGCTGGGCGTCACCCTCGGTCGGGGCGGTGCGCACCTCGACGCCGTACGCGGTGAGCTGCTCATGGACCAGGGGAAGCAACTGGTAGCCGTCGCCCGGCAGGACGACCACGTCACCGGCGCGCAGCTGGGAGAACAGCACCGCCGAGATCGCGGCCATGCCGGAGGCGAAGGTCAGCGTCTCGACGTCGTCGGCACCCGGCGCCTCCAGCTCGCTGATGGCGCGCTCCAGATGCGTCCAGGTGGGGTTCTCGTCGCGGCCGTAGGCGTAGCCGCCGGTGGGGTCGCCAGGCAGGTGGAAGTGCGCCGCGAACACCGGTCCCGGAAGCGTCGGTTCGTGCTTCACCGGCTCGGGGAGGCCGGCCCGCACCGCGCGGGTGCCGTCGCCGAGGGCCGCCGGGCTTTCGCTCACGGACGCCGGGCCTTCTCCCACGAGCCTCGAGCCGTCGCCTACGCCTATCGGTGCCGATTCCGTCATTGCGCCCGCCCTTCCACCGCTTCTCGTACGACGTCGAGCAGCCCTTCGCTCGCCGCCTCCACCATGCTCAGACACTCCTCGAACCCCTCGAATTCCCCGTAGTAGGGATCGGGGACGTCCAGGTCGGTGGCGGCCGGGTCGTACGAGCGCAGCAGCCGCACCTTGTCGGCGTCGGCCGGGGCCGGGGCCAGGCGGCGCAGGGCCCGCAGATGGCCGGAGTCCAGGGCGATGACCAGGTCGCGCTTGGCGAACCAGTCGGCCTGGAAGCGCCGGGCCAGGTGGTTGCTCCCGTAACCGGCCGCCCGCAGCACGGAGACGGTGCGCGGATCGGCACCGTCCCCTTCGTGCCAGCCGTCGGTGCCCGCGCTGTCCACCTGGACCCGGTCGCCGAGACCGGCCTCGTCGACGCGGGCGCGGAAGACGGACTCGGCCATCGGTGAACGGCAGATGTTGCCCGTGCAGACGAAACAGACGGAGTAGGGCATCGGGCGGGTCAGTCCTTGTCGTCGGGGAGGACGACGTTCATGGCCCAGGACACGATCGAGATGATCAGGCCGCCCAGGACGGCGGTCCAGAAGCCCTCCACGTGGAAGGACAGGTCGAACTTGTCGGCCAGCCACGAGGTGAGCAGCAGCATCAGCGCGTTGACCACGAGCGTGATCAGACCCAGGGTCAGGATGAACAGCGGGAAGGTGAGGACCTTCACCACCGGCTTGACCAGGAAGTTCACCAGGCCGAAGAGCAGCGCGACGATGAGCAGCGTGCCCACCTTCTTGCCCGTGCTGTCGCCGGTCAGGGTGATCTTGTCGAGCAGCCACACGGCGACGGCCAGGGCCGCGGCGTTGGCGATCGTCTTGACTACGAAATTCTTCATGTGTCTGATCGTGGCAGACGTAGGTCGAGAGCGGTCGGTCGAGAACCGCCGGTTCACGAGCAGGGCAAGGGGCGTACGAGGGCGATGAAGGCATTCCGACTGGACGAGCTCGAGGCGGAGCGCGCCGCCAATGACGGCGCGTATCTGCAGTTCCTGCGGGAGCGGAACATGTCGGTCGGGCTGTACGCGCTCGATGCCGGGGAGTCCGACCCGCAGCAGCCGCACGGGCAGGACGAGGTGTACATGGTGGTGAGCGGACGGGCCTCGATCACGGTCGGGATGGAGACCACGTCGGTGGCGCGCGGCAGTGTCGTCTACGTGCCGGCCGGGGTGGCCCACAAGTTCCACCACATCAGCGAGGACCTGCGGGTGCTCGTCGTCTTCTCTCCCCCCGAAGGCTGACCGAATCAGGGCTACGACCTCGGGGTTCTCTCAGGGTTCGGTCAGGGGAGGACAAGGGCTCCGAGGCCCCCACAGAGCCCTTCGGCGTCCTAGCATCGAATGCAAGAAGCCGGGAACCTGCAAAGAATCAGGAACCCGCACAGATGCGGAGAGAGGTAAGGACGATGGCAGCGAAGGAGATCTTTGCGGGAATGCCGTGGTGGGTGAAGTGGATCGCGGTGCCTGTCGTCGCCCTGGTCGTGTTCGGCAGCCTGATAGCGAGCGTCGTCGGTTTCGTGGTCTCCCTGCTCTTCAAGGCGCTGATATTCGTGGCCTTGGTCGGTGGACTCATCTATGTCGTACGGAAGTTCATATCCGGCTCGTCGTCGTCGCGCAGCGACTGGTGACGGTGGCCGGTGACAGCGACCGGTGACGTTTCGCGCGACGAGCGGTGATGCGCGTTCGGTGACTTTTCGCAACGGTTCCCTCGGCCGGGGGAAGTTTCCCGGCGGGAGGCCGTAGAGCGGTGGCCAAGGGTTAGAGTCCGAAATCCGACGCGGGGTCGAGCCCCGCGGACGGGTGCACTGCCCTCCCTGTTTCTCCGGGCACGGGTGGACCCTCACGCGCTTCGGGAGTGAACCTTGGCCGCGGTCGACATCACCAACTCGCAGGTGGACACCACCACTTCGCCGACCGGCGTGACCACGTCGCCGACCGGCGCGACCTCTTCGCCTCCTGGCGCGATCACGTCGCCGACCGGCGCGACCTCTTCGCCGACCGGCGCGGCATCCGCCACCGTCACGCCCACCCTCATCGGCTCCGTCCAGCGGGCGATGCGGTTGCTGGAAGCCGCTGCCTCACATCTGCACGGGGCGCCCGCCAAACAGTTGGCGCGCGAAGCGGGACTCGCGCTCCCCACCGCGTACCACCTGCTGCGCACACTGACCCATGAGGGCTATCTGCGCCGCGACAAGGGAGTGTTCGTGCTCGGCGAGGCGGCCGAGCGGCTGGGCAGCAGCGGTGCGCAGCAGAGTCGGCGCGGCAGGATCCGGGAGGCCCTGGCGCACTGGCGTGACACCATCGGCGTCCCCGTGTACTTCGCCATGTACCGCGAGGGCGAGATCGAGGTCGTGGCCGTCGCCGACACCCCGAGCAACCCCGCGGTCGAGGAATGGGCGGACTTCCGCGAGACAGGGCATGCCCACGCGATCGGCCAGTGCCTCCTCAGCCAACTCGACGACGAAGCACGGCAGGACCACCTCGACCGCTACCCGGTCCAGTCGATCACTCGCTACTCGATCAGGGACGACCGCGCGTTCATGCGCAGACTCGACGGGATGGGGCGGATGCAGCCCGTCGTGGAGCGTCAGGAGTACGCGCTCGGGACGGTCTGTGCCGCGATTCCGATCACGGCCGGGGACACCGCGGCGACCTTGGCCATTTCTGTACCTTCCTGTCAGGCCGACCGGCTGCTTCCCGCCGCGGAGAGATTGCAGAGTGAGATCGGAAAGCTACTAGGGACACTCGCGTTCTCTATCAGCATCTGAAAACTCACTCCTTGTGATCTGGTGTGTACGTTAAGCAAGATGCCAGGAGTGTCAGGGAGTTGGTTCCTGGCCACTTGAGGGCTAAGTGACGGGGTAGGGCGCGATGGGCGAGTCGGTGCAGGCAGAGGTCATGATGAGCTTCCTCGTTTCCGAGGAGCTTTCGTTCCGCATCCCGGTGGAGCTGCGCTATGAGACCGGGGATCCCTATGCCGTGCGGCTGACGTTCCACCTGCCGGGGGATGCGCCGGTGACGTGGGCGTTCGGGCGGGAGTTGCTGGTCGACGGGGTGGGCAGGCCGTGCGGTGACGGGGATGTGCGCATCGAGCCCACCGACTCCGATCTGCTCGACGAGGCGCTGATCAGGCTGCAGGTCGGCGGGGACCAGGCGCTGTTCCGGGTGGGGATTCCGCCGCTCCTCGCGTTCCTCGACCGTACGGACAAGCTGGTGCCGCTCGGGCAGGAGCGGGCGCTGGCCGACTTCGACTCGCATCTGGACGAGGCGCTCGACCGGATCCTCGCCGAGGAGCAGAACGCGGGCTGATCCGCTGCGGTCAACGGGCGGATGCGGATGGCAGATTGGTGCATTTCGTGGCATCCGCGGGGGCGTCGGGAGACGTCGCCGGGGGACTGACGGTCAGGCGGCAGGCGGCAGGCGGCAGGCGGCGGGTTGGCGGCGGGCTGGCCGCAGGCAAGGCGGCAGTCGGCACGGACCGGGCTTACGACTTACGGCTCACGGCTTGCGGCGACGTCCTCTGCCGCCGCGGGACGGCCGGGCGGCAGGCTGGGCGGCAGGCTGGGCGGCACCGGACATCGCGGCGCGCGGACTGCCCGGACCCGGACCCGGCCCCAGCCCCAGCTCCGTGGAGCGGTCGGCCGAGACGACGAGGGCGGCCAGCGCGGTCGTCACCGGCACCGAGGCGACCAGGCCGATCGAGCCGATCAGGGTGCGGACGATCTCCTCGGCGACGAGCTCGCTGTTGGCCACCGTGCCCACGCTGGACTGGGCGATCGAGAAGAGGAGCAGCAGGGGCAGCGCGGCGCCCGCGTAGGCGAGGACGAGGGTGTTGACGACCGAGGCGATGTGGTCGCGGCCGATGCGGATGCCCGCACGGTAGAGGCCGCGCCAGCCCATCGTCGGGTTGGCCTGGTGCAGTTCCCAGACGGCCGAGGTTTGGGTGACGGTCACGTCGTCGAGCACGCCGAGCGAGCCGATGATGACGCCCGCGAGCAGCAGGCCGCTCATGTCGATGGACGGATACAGGCCGTGGATGAGGCCGGTGTTGTCGTCCGTGTTGCCGGTGAGCGCGGCCCAGCCGATGAAGAGCGAGCCGAGCAGGCCGATGAGGAGGAGGGAGATCAGCGTGCCGAGTACCGCGACGGATGTGCGGGCGGTGAGGCCATGGCAGAGATAGAGCGCGATCAGCATGATGGCGCTCGCCCCGATCACCGCGACGACCAGCGGGTTCGAGCCCTGCAGGATGGCCGGCAGGATGAAGAAGGTCAGGACCAGGAAGCTGATGGCGAGCGCGACCAGGGCCATCACGCCGCGCAGCCGTCCCACCACGACGACGGCGAGCGCGAAGATCCCGGCGAGCAGCGCCATCGGGATCTTGCGGTTCACATCGGTGACCGAGTACTGCAGCCCCTCGGGCGCCTTGGGCTCATAGGCGACCACCACCTGCTGGCCCTGGTGCAGCTGCCGGGGCGAGTCCGGCTGGATGATCTCGGTGAAGGTGCGGCCCTTGTCCTTGCCGCTGGTCACCTCGATCGTCGCCTTCTTGCAGGTGCCGTCCGCGCTGGACTGGGCGGACTGGCCCTCCGCGGTGGAGGTGTCGCCGTTCGGCGGGGTCTGCGAGGGGTTGAGGTCCTTGCAGGACAGCTCCTGCACCTTCGTGACCGTCGCCGACTGCGTCTGCCGGTCGAAGCCGACGCCGGTGCGTTCGTGGCTCGGCGTGCCGCCCGGCCAGAACACCAGGAGCCCCACGACCACCGCGGTGGCGAAAGGAATCAGCACCGCGGCGATGACCTTGCGCAGATGTTTGGAGACGGGCGCGGCCGGGCCGTGACTGTGCGAGTGGCCGTGCCCGTGACCGTGCCCGTGGGGGTCGGGGAGGGGTGGCTGCGAGGGTGGCTGGGACGGCGGCTCAGTGGTGGTCACTGCCCGATCATCGCAAGAACGGAGGGGGCCCTCTGTTCAGCGCGCCCGATATGACGCTAGCGTGGAGCCACCTTTGCAATCGCGGGAGCTCGGAGCACCGGGCTGAGAGGGCGCTGACCTCCGTACGAGAAGGCACGAGTGAATCGTGCCCGAGCCATACGGAATCCGCTGCGTCGACCGCCGAACCTGTTACCGGGTAATGCCGGCGTAGGGAGTAGGTCTCATGACCACATCGGACGCACGCACGCCTGCCTCGACGCAGCACCAGAGCGACGAGGCCGGGAAGTCCATCGGCTGGCACAAGGCGTATGTCGAGGGCTCGCGCCCCGACCTGCGGGTGCCGGTCCGCCAGGTGCACCTCACCAACGGCAAGGCCGTGACCCTGTACGACACTTCGGGTCCGTACACCGATCCGAACGCCGAGACCGACGTCCGCCGCGGACTGCCGCCGCTGCGGGAGAACTGGATCATCGCCCGCGGCGACACCGAGGAGTACGTGGGCCGCCCGCCCCGTCCCGAGGACGACGGCATCAAGCACACCTCGCCGCGCGGCGGGCTCAAGAACCTCGACGCGGTCTTCCCCGGCCGCCCGCGCCAGCCGCGCCGCGGCCGCCAGGGACAGGCGGTCACGCAGCTCGCGTACGCCCGCCGGGGCGAGATCACGCCCGAGATGGAGTTCATCGGGATCCGCGAGAACATCGACCCCGAGGTCGTGCGGCAGGAAGTCGCCGCGGGCCGGGCCGTGATCCCGGCGAACGTGAACCACCCGGAGATCGAGCCGATGATCATCGGCAAGAAGTTCCTGGTGAAGGTGAACGCCAACATCGGCAATTCCGCGGTCACTTCCTCCATCGAGGAGGAGGTGGACAAGATGACCTGGGCGACCAAGTGGGGCGCCGACACGGTCATGGACCTGTCCACCGGCCGGAACATCCACACCACCCGCGAGTGGGTCCTGCGCAACTCCCCCGTGCCGATCGGCACCGTGCCGCTCTACCAGGCCCTGGAGAAGGTCGACGGCAAGGCCGAGGAGCTGACCTGGGAGATCTACAAGGACACGGTCATCGAGCAGGCCGAGCAGGGCGTGGACTACATGACGGTGCACGCGGGCGTGCGCCTTCCATATGTCCCGCTCACCGCACGCCGCAAAACCGGCATCGTCTCGCGCGGCGGTTCGATCATGGCCGCCTGGTGCCTCGCGCACCACAAGGAGAGCTTCCTCTACGAGCACTTCGAGGAGCTGTGCGAGATCCTCGCGGCGTACGACGTGACGTACTCGCTCGGCGACGGCCTGCGCCCGGGGTCGATCGCGGACGCCAACGACGAGGCGCAGTTCGCCGAGTTGAGGACCCTCGGCGAGCTCAACACCATCGCCAAGCGGCACAACGTGCAGACCATGATCGAGGGTCCTGGCCACGTCCCGATGCACAAGATCAAGGAGAACATCGATCTCCAGCAGGAGATCTGCGAGGAGGCGCCGTTCTACACGCTCGGCCCGCTGACCACGGACATCGCGCCCGCCTACGACCACATCACCTCCGGCATCGGCGCCGCGATGATCGGCTGGTGGGGCACCGCGATGCTCTGCTACGTCACGCCCAAGGAGCACCTCGGCCTGCCCAACCGCGACGACGTGAAGACCGGTGTCATCACGTACAAGATCGCGGCGCATGCGGCGGACCTCGCCAAGGGGCACCCGGGCGCGCAGGACTGGGACGACGCGCTCTCGGACGCGCGCTTCGAGTTCCGCTGGGAGGACCAGTTCAATCTGGCCCTCGACCCGGTCACCGCACGGGAGTTCCACGACGAGACGCTGCCGGCCGAGCCCGCGAAGACGGCGCACTTCTGCTCGATGTGCGGGCCGAAGTTCTGCTCGATGAAGATCTCGCAGGACATCCGGCGCGAGCACGGCGGTGACCTGGGCAGCGAGGACATCGAGGCGGGCATGGAGCAGAAGTCCAAGGAGTTCGCCGCGGCAGGCAACCGGGTCTATCTGCCGATCGCCGACTGAGCGAACACCACACGTGGGCGGGACCGTGGACGGGACCGTAGACGGGGGTGTCCGTGGAGTGCCATTCTCCTGAGACCGCACGGTTCAGGACATTGGTGCCCTAGGTGGTGCGATATGGCGACATCTCTGCGGATACCCCGGTCGGCCACTCTTCTGCTCCTGAGTCTCCTGTGTCTGCCCGCCCTCGCGTGCGGGGGCGACAGCGATGACGACGGAAGTACGTCCGGAGGCGGGGTCGCGGCTTCCGGCGGCGGTGTCATCGGCGGCGGCTCGACCACGGGCGGCGGAACCGGGGACACCGGTGACAGTGGTGCCAATGGGGACACCGGCGACAGTGGTTACAGCGCGAGCGCCGGTGGCAGTGGCGACAGCAGTGACAACAGCGGTGGCAGCAGCGGCGACGACGGCGGCGATGACGGCGGCGACGGAAAAGTGCCGACCGCGCCGCTGCACATTCCGCCCATCAACTACAAGGGCCGGCCGTTCGACGACGTCACCGACTTCGGCAGGCAGACCTGGGAGTTGATCCAGAACGACGTCCGTACCGCCTGCAAGGACGGCACGGTCTGCCTCCGTCTGGAGCGGCTCTACAGCGTCGATCTCCCCGAGTCCGAGACCGCGGGCGTGGCGGAGTGCGGCTTCGTGAAGATCTCACCGGTCGCGGGCACGAAGGTCGACCCCCAGTCCCCGCTGACGATCATCGGCCTGGGGCCCTGCCTGGGCGGAACACCGGATGACGGTTCCTCGCCCGAGGAGTCCGACCCCGTCACTCCGCCGACCGACCCCGAGACACCCTCAACCGTGGCCTCCGACCCCGTGCCCCCGTCGACCAGCACCCCATGACCGCACAGGAACCGTCCGAAGGCCCGCTCGGCATCCAGCAGTTGTGGACCATCGTGGGCACGATCATCGCGCCCACCAGCATGATCACCGCGCTGCTCTACTACTTCGGCTGGCACCACGCGTACTGGTTCTTCGACTACTTCGGCGTGAACTCCACCGTCCTCGGCTTCGGCACGACCGACTATCTGATGCGCAGCCTGGACGCGCTCTACGTCCCGCTGACGGTCACCGCGGGCGCGGCGCTGCTCGCGTTCTGGGGGCACGACCTGCTGCGCAGGCGCCTCACGGCCGGGGCCGAACTCCTCGTGCTGCGGCGTGTACTGCCGTTCATGACGGGGCTCGGCTCGCTGCTCACGCTCGGCGGCTTCTGGTCCGTACTCGCCCCGACCTTCCTGCGCGACATCCTCGTGGCGGCGCCGCTGAGCCTGTCGTTCGGCGTGCTGCTGCTCGCGTACACGCTCCATCTCTGGCGTACGCTGCCCAACTCCCGGCCGGACGACGGCACTTCAGGGCCGGGGGAGGAGGACGCCCCCACATCCCCCGTACCCGGGGACGACGAAACGGAGCCGCCCCCGCCGTCACCGAGCACGCCAAACCCACCGAGCACTCCGGACCCGCCCAGCACGCCAGCCCCACCGAACACACCGACCCCACCCCGCCCGGCGGCGGCCGCGCTCGCGGAATGGGGTGTCGTCCTCGTGCTCGTGGGGCTCGGCCTCTTCTGGGCGGCCAACGACTACGCGGCCGCCGTCGGCGAGACCCGTGCCCGCGAGTTCGCCGCCGGCCTGCCCACATATCCGTATGCGATCGTCTACAGCGCCGACAGCCTCAGTCTCACCGCACCGGGAGTGCGGGAGACCCGCTGCCGGGACCCCAAGGCCGCCTACGGCTTCCGCTACGACGGGCTCAAGCTCATGCTGCAGTCCGGAGACCAGTACGTCCTCGTGCCCGAGCGCTGGTCCCGGGCGAATGGGGTGGCCGTACTCATTCCCCGCTCCGACTCCGTGCGCCTCGAGTTCGCGCCGCCGCTCGCCGGCAGCGGCGCCTCGAAGAGGTGTTGACTACTCCGGGTTTACTGCTCCGGGTTGACTACTCCGGCTTGTGGTCGGGCCCGCCGAAGTCCGGACTGGAGAAGTCGGGGCTCGAGAAGCTCGGTCGCGGACCCGCCGTCGGGCCGCCGTCAGGGCTGCTGAACCCCGGCCTGTGATAGCCGAGTTGCGGCATGCGGTTGTTCGCCGCCTCGGATCCCGACGACGGAGTACGGGCCGCGCGGCTCGCACTCGGGTCCGTCAGGGCCTCCCGGAGGAACGGCACGATGCCCCGCTCCAGGAGCGCCCGGCCCCAGGCTTCCCTGGCCCGGTCCATCTCCTTGTACCGCTCGCCGTGCGGTCCCGCCTGGAGCGAGGTGGCGCCGTTGCGCAGTGCGGTCAGCAGCAGGCCTACCGCGGCGACCAGGATGCCCCCGGCGGTGAGCGCGCCGAACAGCCACCCCGCGGTGAGCAGGGTGTCGGCGAAGGCGGGCTCGGGGTTGAGCATCTTCAGGATGTAGCCGACGAGCAGGAAGATCGCGGCGGCCGTCCCCGCGAGGACGGGTGCGAGGACCGCGACGACGGCGATCGCCCCGGCTCCCGCTGCCGCTGGTTCGGCGACCTCGCCCATCGTGGTGGCGAGGCTGACACCGCCGGAGCCCGACTCCGCGGCGCTCTGTCCACTCCCTTCGCGGATCGACGTGGACGTCGGTCGAGGTTCGCGCAACTCCTCGCGAACCTTCACGTAGTGCGCGTACTCGGCCGCGGCAGCGGCCGTGATCAGTGCTGTCGCGTTCAGGGCCATGGTGCGCAGTTGTTCGGTGTTGAGCCGCTGGCCCACTGCGGCGAGTTCCGGACGGTCAGGTGCGGTGCGCAGCGCCTCATCGAGGATCCGCTCGTACTCGGGGCGGTCCTCATTGAGCAGGTGTGGAGCGCTGTTCATGTGCATCCCCCGATGCTCCGTAGGGCTAGGGCTCGCATGGCTACGAGCCGTCGGGCAGAAACGGAGGGGAGCCTGCTACGGATAAGCCGATGGTAGAGCCGTGACGGCACGCGGTGACAGGGGGTTTCCAGAAATAGGCCCCCTGGCCAGCGTGATCCTGTAATGGACCGCCTGCCCAGCTAACGCTCAGATACCCAGGGGGAGTTGCTGGACCAGTAGCTTTCCGGCCATGGTCACTCCGCCGTCCATGGCGATGGCAAGACCGTCCGCGTAGACGTGCGGTCCCTCGATGACCGGGCCGCCCCCGTCCGACTCGTCCTCGGAGCCGACATCGCCCAGGAGGTAGGGGATGGGGCTGTGGCCGTGCACGATGCGCGTGCCGCCGTACATGTCGAGGAGTTCGCGTACGGCCGAGGGGCCCGACTCGTCGCGGAAGGCGAAGCGCTTGGTGAACTTCCGGAAGAGGTCCCAGCACTCGTCGGCGTCATTGCGCGTGAGGGTTTCCCGGATGGTGTCGTTCACCGCCTCGATCGAGTCACCGTAATCCAGATAGGCGGTCGTGTCGGAGTGCACGAGCAGATGGCCGTCGGCCTCCTCCATCGCGTCCAGGCGGGCCATCCACTGGAGGTGGTGGTCCTCCAGGCGCTCCATGTCGGTCTTCTGCCCGCCGTTCAGGAGCCAGGCGGCCTGGAAGGTGGCGGTGCCCGCACCGGAGTTGACCGGGGTGTCCCCGAAGCGCTTGGCGCCGAGCAGGAGCAGCTCGTGGTTGCCCATGAGCGCCTTGCAGTAGCCGCCGGCGGCCGCGGCCTCGGCGGAGAGCCGCATCACGAGGTCGATGACGCCGATGCCGTCGGGCCCGCGGTCGGTGAAGTCGCCGAGGAACCACAGGCGTGCGTTGCCCGCGGACCAGCTGCCCTCGGCGTCGATGAGGCCCTGCTCCTGGAGCGCGGCGACGAGCTCGTCGAGATAGCCGTGGACGTCGCCGACGACGTACAGGGGCCCGTGCTCGTCGCTGGCCCGCGGCTGCGGGGGCTCCGGCATGACCTGCACCTGGACGGTGTCGCCGCGGTTGATGACGGGCAGGTCGCGCTGGGTGGGGGTGTAGCCGTCCTCGGACGGTTCACCCCCGCCGGGCGCGTTCTGCTGGGGGCTTCCGGTGGTCTCATGGACGTACGCCGGTACGCGGAAGTCGCGCAGCGTCGCCGTCCGCACATCGGGTCCCTGACCGGCCCCCTGAGTCATCGACCCCTCCACCACCATTGCGCCGCATCTGCACCGAGATCGGACTGCCTGGTCGCAGCGGCCCGCGGTGTCGTCCGCCCATCATAGGAATGCGGCTCCCGCTGTGTGGTGCACCAGGGGTGGTCAATCGATGCTGGACCCCAGTTCACCGCGGTTTTCTCCCGAATTGGGCAGAGGTTTCCCCGCTGGTGGGGGGACCTCTGCCCGGTCGTCCGCGGGGTCAGCCCTGACCGGATGAGCGGGGCGGGCTGACGGTCGTGCGCGGCGGACGTCGCTCGGACGAGGTGCGCACGATCAGTTCGGTCGGTATCACCTGCTCGACGGGCCGCCCCGAGTCGAGGCCCTCGATGGCGTCGATGAGGAGCTGGACGACGGCCGTGCCGATGCGGCGCGGTTTGAGGGAGAGCGTGGTGATGGGCGGTTCCGTGGTGGCGTACACCGTGGACTCGCTGCAGCAGACGAGCAGCAGGTCGTCGGGGACGCGCAGGCCGTAGCGCCGGGCGGCGGCGAGCAGGTCGGTGCCGTTGGGGTCGAAGAGGCCGTAGACGGCGTCGGGCCGGTCGGGCCTGGCGAGCAGCCGGTCGGCGGCGACGGCGCCCGCGCACGGGTCGTGGGCGGGGTAGGACTCGTAGACGGGGTCCTGGCCGACGCGTTCGCACCAGCGCAGGTAGGCGGTCGTGGACAGATGGGTGTACGTGTCGGTGGTGGTGCCGGTGAGCAGGCCGATGCGGCGGGCGCCCGCGGCGGCGAGGTGGTCGAGGATTTCGAGGACCGCGGCCTCGTGGTCGTTGTCGACCCAGGCGGTGACGGGCAGGGATCCGGCGGGGCGGCCGTCGGAGACGACGGGGAGGCCCTGTCTGACGAGTTCGCTGACGACCGGGTCGTGGTCGGAGGGGTCGACGACGACGGTGCCGTCGAGTGCCACGTTCGACCACACGTCGACCGGGCTGCGGCGTGAGGTGGCGGGCAGGATAACCAGGGCGTAGCCGCGGGCGAGCGCGGCGGATGTGGCGGCTCTCGCCATCTCCGCGAAGTACGCGAATTCGGTGAAGGTGAAAGGTTCATCCCCGTACGTCGTCACGGTCAGGCCGATGAGGCCCGACTTGCCGGTACGGAGCGTGCGGGCCGCCGCGGACGGGCGATAGCCCAGCCGTTCTGCGACCTCGCGGACGTGGCGTCGGGTGGCGTCGGGCAGCCGTCCCTTGCCGTTGAGGGCGTCGGAGACAGTCGTGATGGAGACACCGGCGGCGGCGGCCACGTCTCTGATGCCCGCTCGACTCTGCCGGTTGCCCCGACGGGCGGTCTCCGCTCGGCTCACCTGGTGCTTCCCTGCTGCTGTCATGGCGAGCCGATAGTAGGGCTCATGAGGGTGGGTAGTGCGGGCGCATATTCACTCGTTGACAGGCACGTTTCTGCATGGCCGCCACCGGTCAATGACCTTGGAATACAAGGGAGTTGGCGAGATCAATGGGCAGCTGCCCCTGATCGTCGCGTGCGGACCTGCCAAATGCGCGAGGTCTCGAAGAGGTCTCAACTCACCTTCACGAGGGATGCGCGCCACGGAGTGAGCCACCGGCGCATGGATGGAAACGGGGCGCTCCCCCTCCTCGCGCGCCGTCGCCCCCGGATCTCCGGCGCCGCCGTACCCGGATCCCCTGGGCCCATTCGCAGCGGCGCGGAATCCTCATAGGGTGAGCAGCATTCGAACTGTGCTGGCACTGGTACGAGGAGGACTGCGGTGAGCGAGACGAGCCCGAGGCTGCGCGCCGAGCTGGAAGGGGTGCCCACCTACAAGCCGGGCAAGCCCGCCGCGGCCGACGGACCTGTGGCCTACAAACTGTCCTCCAACGAGAACCCCTACCCGCCGCTCCCCGGTGTCATGGAGAGCGCGCTCGCCGCGGCCGGCTCCTTCAACCGCTACCCGGACATGGCGTGCACGGGCCTGATGAACGAGCTGGCCGACCGCTTCGGGGTGCCCGTCTCGCACATCGCCACCGGCACCGGCTCCGTCGGCGTCGCGCAGCAGCTGCTCCAGGCCACGTCGGGCCCCGGTGACGAGGTCATCTACGCGTGGCGGTCCTTCGAGGCGTACCCGATCATCACGCAGGTCAGCGGGGCGACGTCGGTGCGCGTACCGCTGACGGACGACGAGGTGCACGACCTGGACGCGATGGCCGACGCCATCACGGAGCGGACCCGTCTCATCTTCGTCTGCAACCCGAACAACCCGACCGGCACGGTGGTCCGCAGGGCCGAGCTCGAACGGTTCCTCGACCGGGTACCGAGCGATGTCCTGGTCGTCCTCGACGAGGCGTACCGCGAGTTCATCCGTGCCGCCGAAGGCGAAGGGGGTGGGGTCCCGGACGGCATCGAGATCTACCGTGACCGCCCCAACGTCTGCGTCCTGCGCACGTTCTCGAAGGCGTACGGCCTGGCGGGCCTGCGCGTCGGCTTCGCGGTCGCCCACGAGCCGGTGGCCGCCGCGCTGCGCAAGACGGCGGTGCCCTTCGGCGTGAGCCAGCTCGCCCAGGACGCGGCGGTCGCCTCGCTGCGGGCCGAGGACGAACTGATGGGCCGTGTCGGCTCGTTGGTCGCCGAGCGCGCGCGGGTGGTCGAGGCGCTGCGCGGTCAGGGCTGGACGGTGCCCGAGACGCAGGCGAACTTCGTGTGGCTGCGGCTCGGGGACCGTACGGCCGACTTCGCCGCGGCGTGCGAGAAGGCCGGCGTGGTCGTGCGGCCGTTCGCGGGCGAGGGGATGCGGGCCACGATCGGCGAGACCGAGGCCAACGACATCTTCCTGCAGGCGGCAGAGGCGTTCCGCAAGGAGCTCTAGCCTTCGGCGAGTTCGACGCGGATGGGGTCGCCGGTGCGCACGGTGGCCAGCGTCCTCGGGTCGCCGTCGATCCGTCCCAGGAGGTTGCACGGGCTCGCGAGGCGGCACTCGTCGCCTCGCGAGATCGGGGTGGGGCCGTAGGGGAGGGCGAGGGCGTCGCCGTCGGTCCAGAAGGCGACCGTGCCCGGCTCGACGATCTGCTGGGCGCCGTCCTCGCGCGGGACGCTCACGCCCGTGTCGAAGTAGACCTCTTCGCCCCAGGTGTTGGCGGTGGCGGAGAGCGGCAGCACCTGGGCGAGGGCCAGGCTGGTGGGGGTCTCGTCGAGCGTCGCGGTGAGGTGGCCTGCGGGCCAGGAGAGCCGTATCTGCATGGCGCGGATTCAACAATATGTTGAAGTTCTTGGGAAGGCCCCGGAGGAGCTCCTCCGGGGCCTTCCGTGATCCGGCCAGCGGATTGGCGCGTTCCCCCCGGTAAGGGGGACCCCCCTTTCGGGTGCCGACAGCCAGTACGACATAATGCTTGTGAATGTGAACGCGTTCACAAGCGTGTCCCGGTTCCTCCGGATATCAGTGGAATAAAAGGGGCAAACTGCCGCTATGACCACGGCGAGTAAGGAGAAGACGCAGTGGACCTGGCTCTAGCGCCGGAAACCCTGGCGCGATGGCAGTTCGGCATCACGACCGTCTACCACTTCCTGTTCGTTCCCCTGACGATCTCTCTCGCCGCCCTCACGGCGATCCTCGAGACGGCGTGGGTGCGGACCGGCAAGGAGCACTACCTCAGAGCCACCAAGTTCTGGGGCAAGCTGTTCCTGATCAACATTGCGATGGGTGTCGTCACCGGCATCGTCCAGGAGTTCCAGTTCGGCATGAACTGGTCCGACTACTCGCGCTTCGTCGGCGACATCTTCGGGGCGCCGCTCGCCTTCGAGGCCCTGATCGCCTTCTTCTTCGAGTCGACCTTCATCGGCCTGTGGATCTTCGGCTGGGACAAGCTGCCGAAGAAGCTGCACTGCGCGACGATCTGGATCGTCTCCATCGGCACCGTCCTGTCGGCGTACTTCATCATCGCCGCCAACGCCTTTATGCAGCACCCGGTCGGCTACAAGATCGTGGAGCGGGACGGCACCAAGCGCGCGGAACTCACCGACTTCGCGAAGGTGCTCTTCCAAGAGACGACGATCGTCAACTTCGCCCACGTCATCTCGGCGGCCATCCTGGTCGGCGGCGCCTTCATGACCGGCATCGCCATCTTCCACCTGCGCAAGAAGCAGCACATCCGCACCATGCGGATGTCGATGCGGCTCGGTCTGGTCACCGCGTTCGTCGGCACCCTGCTCACCGTCGTCAGCGCCGACACCCTCGGCAAGGTGATGTACGAGCAGCAGCCGATGAAGATGTCGGCCGCCGAGGCGCTGTGGGAGACGGAGAAGCCGGCGCCGTTCTCGCTCTTCGCGTACGGCGATGTCTCCAAGGGCCACAACGACGTCGCCATCGAGATCCCCGGGATACTGTCCTTCCTCGCCAAGAACGACTTCAACGCCGAGATCCCCGGCATCAACGACATCAACAAGGCCGAGCAGGAGAAGTTCGGGCCCGGCGACTACCGGCCCAACATCCCCACCGCCTACTGGTCGTACCGCTGGATGATCGGCTTCGGCGGCGTCTCGATGGCCCTGTGCACCGTGGGCCTGTGGCTGACGCGCAAGAAGTTCTGGCTCGCTCCGGAGCACCGCACCGGCGCCGACGACGTGCCCAAGCTGATGCTCACCAAGAACAAGGAGCTGACGCCGAAGCTCGGCAACTGGTGGTGGCGGCTCTCCCAGTGGACGCTGATCTTCCCCCTCATCGGCACCGCCTGGGGCTGGATCTTCACCGAGACGGGCCGTCAGCCCTGGGTGGTCTACGGAGTCCTTCGCACCGAGGACGCGGTCTCGCCAGGGGTCTCGCAGGGCGAGGTGCTCACCTCGCTGATCGGGTTCACGCTGCTCTACGCGATCCTCGCCGTGATCGAGGTGAAGCTCCTGCTCAAGTACGTCAAGAAGGGGCCGCCCGAGCTGACCGAGGCGGATCTCAACCCGCCCACCAAGATCGGCGGACCCGGGTCGGGCAAGGGCTCCGACTCCGATTCCGACGATGCCGACCGGCCCATGGCCTTCTCGTACTGAAGGAAGGAGCGACTAGGACATGGAACTTCACGACGTCTGGTTCGTACTGATCGCCGTCCTGTGGATCGGCTACTTCTTCCTGGAGGGCTTCGACTTCGGGATCGGCGTTCTGACCAAGCTGCTCGCCCGAGACCGGGTCGAGAAGCGGGTCCTCATCAACACCATCGGTCCCGTCTGGGACGGCAACGAGGTGTGGCTGCTCACGGCGGGCGGCGCGACCTTCGCCGCCTTCCCCGAGTGGTACGCGACGCTCTTCTCCGGGTTCTATCTGCCCCTCCTGATCATCCTGGTCTGTCTGATCGTGCGCGGAGTCGCCTTCGAGTACCGCGCCAAGCGGCCCGAGGAGCGCTGGCAGACCAACTGGGAACACGCGATCTTCTGGACCTCGCTGATCCCGGCGCTGCTGTGGGGTGTGGCCTTCGGCAACATCGTGCGCGGCGTGAAGATCGACGCCCACAAGGAGTACGTGGGCAACTTCTGGGACCTGCTCAACCCGTACGCGATTCTCGGCGGGCTTGTCACCCTGACGCTGTTCACCTTCCACGGCGCGGTGTTCGCCTCGCTCAAGACGGTGGGCGACATCCGGGTGCGGGCGCGGAAGATGGCGCTCGGCCTCGGGCTCGTCACGGCCGTCCTCGCGCTCGGGTTCCTGATCTGGACCCAGGCCGACAAGGGCGACGGCAAGAGCCTGATCGCGATGATCGTGGCGGTGCTCGCCCTGGTGGGTGCCATCGCGGCCATCAAGATCGGGCGTGAGGGCTGGTCGTTCGCGCTGTCGGGCATCACCATCGCGGCGGCCGTCGCGATGCTCTTCCTGACGCTCTTCCCGAACGTCATGCCGTCGTCCCTGAACGAGGAGTGGAGCCTCACGGTCACCAACGCCTCGTCGAGTCCGTACACCCTGAAGATCATGACCTGGTGCGCCGGCATCGCGACCCCTGTGGTGCTGCTCTACCAGTCGTGGACGTACTGGGTGTTCCGCAAGCGGATCGGTACGCAGCACATCGCTGACGCCGCGCACTGAGCCCGCCTCGACCTGCCTGTCCCCCGTCCTTCGGAGGGTGTGTTTCACGTGAAACCGATCGACCCGCGCCTGCTTCGGTACGCCCGCGCCACTCGCTTCTTCCTCGTCGCGGTGGTGGTTCTGGGACTTGTCGGAGCGGGCCTGGTCATCGGCCAGGCGATGCTCATCGCCGAGATCGTGGTGGGCGCCTTCCAAAAGGGCCACTCCGTAGGTGACTTGGGCACACCGCTGGTGCTGCTCGCCGTGGTGGCGGTGGGACGGGGGCTGGTCTCCTGGCTCACCGAACTCGCCGCGCACCGGGCGAGCGCGGCGGTCAAGTCGGAGCTTCGGGGGCGGCTTCTCAAGCGGGCGGGGGAGCTCGGTCCCGGGTGGCTGACCAGTCAGCGGACCGGTTCGCTCGTCTCGCTCGCGACGCGGGGCGTGGACGCGCTCGACGACTACTTCTCGCGCTATCTGCCGCAGTTGGGGCTCGCGGTGGTGGTGCCGGTGGCGGTGCTCGCCCGCATCGTCACCGAGGACTGGGTGTCGGCGGCGATCATCGTCGTGACGCTGCCGCTGATCCCGGTCTTCATGATTCTGATCGGCTGGGCCACGCAGAACCGGATGGACCGTCAATGGCGGCTCCTCTCCCGTCTGTCGGGGCACTTCCTGGACGTGGTGGCGGGGCTTCCGACCCTGAAGGTGTTCGGCCGCGCCAAGGCGCAGGCCGAGTCCATCCGCAAGATCACCGGCGAGTACCGGCAGGCGACGATGCGGACGCTGCGCATCGCTTTCCTGTCGTCCTTCGCCCTGGAACTGCTCGCCACGATCTCGGTCGCGCTGGTGGCCGTGACCATCGGCATGCGGCTCGTGCACGGCGAGATGGATCTGTACGACGGTCTCGTCGTCCTGGTCCTCGCGCCCGAGGCCTATCTGCCGCTGCGGCAGGTCGGCGCGCAGTACCACGCGGCGGCCGAGGGGCTCTCCGCCGCCGAGGAGATCTTCGAGGTCCTGGAGACCCCGGCGCCGACCGCCGGTACGGGTCCCGCGCCCACCGGCGCCCTCGCCTTCGAGGGCGTGACGGTCCGCTACCCGGGACGGTCGGCGGACGCCGTGTCGGACGTCTCCTTCGAGGTCGGCTCCGGCGAGACCGTGGCGCTCGTGGGGCCCAGCGGGGTGGGCAAGTCGACCCTTCTGAACGTGCTGTTGAGCTTCGTACGTCCCGACGGCGGCCGGGTCCGTGTCGGGGGCGTCGACCTGGCAGAGGTGTCGCCCGAGCGGTGGCGGGAGCGGGTCGCGTGGGTGCCGCAGCGGCCGCATCTCTTCGCCGGGACCATCGCGGAGAACGTACGTCTTGCGCGACCCGAGGCGTCCGATGCGGAGATGCGGGAGGCGCTGCGCTCGGCCGGGGCGCTGTCCTTCGTCGACGCGCTGCCGGTCGGGGCCGACACCGTGCTCGGCGAGGACGGGACCGGGCTCTCCGCGGGGCAGCGGCAACGGCTCGCGCTGGCGCGGGCGTTCCTCGCGGACCGGCCCGTGGTGCTGCTCGACGAGCCGACCGCGGCGCTGGACGGCGGGACCGAGGCGGAGGTCGTTGAAGCGGTCCGCCGCCTTGCCGTCGGGCGGACCGTTCTGCTGGTCGTGCATCGGCCCGCGCTCTTGGCCGTCGCCGACAGGGTCGTACGACTCGATGCCTCCGTAGACGGTGCTCGGCAGCGGGGGGTGTGCCCACCTGCGCCGTCCGGCGGCGCGATGGCCCACAACAGTGACAGCGGCGTCGTCACCGCAGCCTTGAGGGAGGCGGAAGTCTCCGACCCGAAGGGGCGGGTGCTCGCCCGGGTGCGGCATGCGGCGCGGGCCCGGCGGGGGCAGTTGGCGCTGGCGCTGTTGCTCGGAAGTCTTGCGCTCGGGAGTGCCGTGGGGCTCATGGCCACGTCCGGGTGGCTGATCTCCAGGGCGTCGGAACAGCCGCCCGTGATGTACCTGATGATCGCCGTGACGGCGACCCGCGCCTTCGGTATCGGCCGTGCCGTCTTCCGGTACGCCGAGCGCCTCGTCTCGCACGACGCCGTGCTGCGGATGCTCGCCGACACCCGCGTCGCCGTCTACCGGCGCCTGGAACGCCTCGCCCCCGCGGGACTGCGCGGGACCCGGCGCGGGGACCTCCTCTCGCGGCTCGTGGCCGACGTCGACGCCCTGCAGGACTACTGGCTGCGCTGGCTGCTGCCCGCGTCCGCCGCGGCCGTCGTGAGCGCGGGCGCCGTCGGCTTCACCGCCTGGCTGCTGCCCGAGGCGGGCGCCGTGCTCGCCGTGGGCCTGCTCGTGGCGGGTGTCGGCGTGCCGCTGGTGAGCGGCGCCGTGGCCCGTCGCGCGGAGCGGAAACTGGCCCCCGCGCGCGGGACGCTGGCCACCCGCGTGGCCGACCTGCTCACCGGGACCGCGGAGCTGACCGTCGCCGGCGCGCTGGGACGGCGTACGGCCAAGGCACGCGATGCCGACGCCGAGCTGACCGGGATCGCCTCCAGGGGCGCCACCGCGACGGCGCTCGGCGACGGGCTCGGCGCGCTCGTGACCGGCCTCACGGTGGCCGCCGCCGCGCTCGTCGGCGTGCAGGCGGTCCACGACGGGCGGCTCGGCGGCCTCACGCTGGCCGTCGTCGTCCTCACCCCGCTCGCCGCCTTCGAGGCGGTGGCCGGGCTGCCGCTCGCCGTGCAGTACCGCCAGCGGGTCAGGAAGAGCGCTGAGCGCGTCTACGAAGTCCTCGACGCGCCCGTGCCCGTCCCCGAGCCCGCCGTGCCCGCACAGGCGCCGCGGACGCCTTTCCCGCTGCGTGTCGAGGGGCTGCGCGCCCGCCATGAGGGACAGGACGTTGACGCGCCCGCGCTCGCGGGTGTCGACCTGACGCTGGAGCAGGGGCGGCGCATCGCCGTGGTCGGCCCCTCGGGGTCGGGAAAGACGACGCTCGCGCAGGTGCTGCTGCGGTTCCTCGGGGCGTACGAAGGGACGTACACGCTCGGGGGCACGGACGTGGACACGCTGGACGGCGACACGGTGCGCCGACTCGTCGGACTGTGCGCGCAGGACGCGCACATCTTCGACAGCTCGGTGCGCGAGAACCTGCTCCTCGCGAAGCGGGACGCCACCGAAGGGGAACTCCGCGACGCCCTGGTCCGCGCGCGGCTCGACGGCTGGGCCGACTCGCTGCCCGACGGGCTCGACACGCTCGTCGGCGAGCACGGGGCGCGGCTCTCCGGAGGACAGCGCCAGCGTCTCGCCCTGGCCCGCGCGCTGCTCGCGGACTTCCCCGTCCTCATCCTCGACGAGCCCGCCGAGCACCTGGACCTGCCGACGGCCGACGCCCTCACCGCGGACCTGCTGGCCGCGACCGAGGGGCGTACGACGCTGCTCATCACGCACCGGCTCGCCGGGCTCGACGCGGTGGACGAGGTGCTCGTCCTCGACGCGGGGCGGGTGGCGCAGCGCGGCACGTACGCGGATCTCGCCGTGGCGGACGGGCCGCTGCGACGGATGCTGGAACTGGAGCGGGCGGCGGATCTGCTGACGGTGGGGGCGCGCTAAGCGCTCCGCGGGAAGTACGGTCCACATCTGCGGGTGTGTCGTGGCTGGTCGCGCAGTTCCCCGCGCCCCTTCGGGGCGCACTCGAACCGCACCGGACTTCCACAAGGCCGCTTAGCGCAGTGGAGAACGTGGCCTCGACTTTCCCCTGCAAATAGGACTTACTAGGCTCAAAGGCATGTCAGCACCATCGGCCTCCGCCGACTCTCCGCTCCCCGACGGCACACCGGACTCGGCGGAGGCGGCGACGCGGGCCACCCGCAGCCTGCAGGGGCTCTCGCCCGAGCTGACCTCACGGGTGCCGCAGCTGCTCGAAGCCATGCGGTCGGTCGGCACCGGGCTCGAACTGCACACCACCCTCGACCGCATCTGCGAGACCGCCGCCGAGCTCGCGGACGCCCACTACGCCGCGATCGGCGTCGTTTCCGAAGACGGCGAGGGGCTCTCGGACTTCGTCTACTACGGCATCGATCCCGAGACGGCCGAGCGGATCGGACGGCTGCCCGACGGCCACAAGGGGCTGCTCGGCGCGCTCATCCACCAGCCCAGGACGCTGCGCCTCGCCGACCTCTCCGCCGACCCGCGCTCCTGCGGCTTCCCGCCCCACCACCCGCCGATGCGGACCTTCCTCGGCGTCCCCATCCGCGTCCAGGGTGAGATCTTCGGCAACCTCTATCTGACCGAGAAGCGCGGGGGCGCCGAGTTCAACGACTACGACGTGCACATGGTCCGCGTGCTTGCCACGGAGGCGGGCATCGCCATCGGCAACGCGCGCCTCTACGAAGCGGCCAAGCAGCGCGAACGCTGGATCGACGGCTCCGTGGCGGTCACCACGGCCCTGCTGTCCGGCAGCGACGCGGAGGAGGCGCTCGCGGTCGTCGCCGAGCAGGCCAGGCACCTCGCGGACTCGGCGGCCGGAATCGTGCTGCTGCCCGACGAGGAGGGCGGCATGGAGATCGTCGCCGTCTCCTCGGACGATCCCAGCGGGGCGCTCGGCGTGATCGTCCCTCCGGAGAGCCGCATCGTCACCCAACTCCTCGAAGGGGAGGCCGTTTTCATCGACGACGCGGCGACCGACCCGCGCATCATGACCGAGCTGGCGCGCAACTACGGGCCCGTCATGATGCTGCCGCTGCAGAGCGACGGCCGGGTGCTCGGGACGCTGGTGACGCCACGCGCGCATGGGGGACGTCCTTTCAGCGAGGCGGAGCGGACGCTGGCCGCGCAGTTCGCCTCGCAGGCCGCGCTCGCGCTGATGATGGCCGACGCGCAGCGGGACCGGGAGCGGCTCGCGGTGTACGAGGACAGGGACCGGATCGCCAGGGACCTGCACGACCTCGTCATCCAACGGCTGTTCGCCACCGGGATGATGCTGGAGAGCGCCCAGCGCCGATCCGTCGTGCCCGAGGTGCAGGTCGGCGTCGGCAAGGCGGTCGACGAGCTGGACGTGACGATCCAGGAGATCCGTACGGCGATCTTCGCCCTGCAGCAGGGCCCCGCCGAGGCCCCCTCGGGGCTGCGCACCCGGGTCCTGCGCGAGATCAACATGGCCGCTGTGCCGCTCGGCTTCAAGCCCGCGCACCACTTCGTGGGTCCCGTCGACACGGTGGTCGGCGAGCTGACGGGCAAGAACCTCATCGCGGCGTTGCGGGAGGCGCTGTCCAACGCGTTCCGGCATGCGCAGGCGGCTCGTATCGAGGTGGTCGTGGACTCGTCCGTGGTCCTGCCGGACGGGCAGCAGGGGGTGCGTCTGACCGTCGCCGACGACGGCGTGGGCATCGCGGAGGGCGGTCGGCGCAGCGGTCTGAAGAACCTCAAGCGGCGGGCGGAGTCGCTGGGCGGCGACAGTTGGTACGGGCCCGGGATCGGTGAGGACGGCGGCGGTACGACGGTGGTGTGGCAGGCACCGTACTGAGGTCGCGCGGAGGGACTCGGGTCCCGTAAGGACGCCCCTGTTCGGCGGTATACGCGTGGGCCGTACGGGGCACCGCGCCCCCCGAGTGCACGAGTCGCGCAGGATCCGTGCCGCCGAGGCGGGCAACGATCCCTGACATGTCTGCGAGCCGCCACCGCCGTCCGCACCCGCTCCTCAGTGTGTCGGTGCTGCTCTGCGCTCTGTTGGGCCTCACGCCGCCCGCCGCCGCGTCCGAGGGCCCGAGTGCGAGCGCCGATGTGGCACGCCTCTACGAAGAGGCGTCCGCCGCGACCGCCCGCTACGAAGAGGGGCGTCGGGCGGCCGGTCTCCAGAAGGCGAAGGTCCGGAAACTGGACCGACTCCTCGCCAAGGAGCGGCACGACGTGGCCGTGCTCCACGGCGACCTGGGCCGGATGGCCAGCGCCCAGTACCGCACCGGCGGCGGCCTGCCCTACACCGCGCAACTGCTCCTCGCCGACAGCCCCGACGACCTGATGCGCGGGAAGCAGGTCCTGTGGCAGACGGATCTCGCGGTGAACAGTGCCGTCGCCAAGACCCAGCGGGCCGCCGCCAGGCTCGGGGCCGCCAAGCGCAGGGCGGACCGGGCCAAACGCTCCCTGGACCGCCGCAACGTACGCCTTGCGGAGCTGAAGCGCGGCATCGAGCGGAAGCTGGAGTCGGCGCAGTGGACCCTGCAGGGCGAGGCCGACAGGTCGGTCACCGCGGGGAAGTGCCGGGGCGCCGTACGCCTGGAACAGCCGAAGAAGCGCGCCACGCGCGCGTGGGTGCCGCCCGTGGAGACGTACGAACTCTCCGCGGGCTTCGACAGCGCGGGCGAACGGTGGGCGCACCGGCACACGGGGCAGGACTTCGCGGTCGGCATCGGGGCGCCCGTGCGGGCGGTCGGCGCGGGCCGGGTGGAGAGCGTGTCGTGCGGCGGGGGCTTCGGCATCGAGATCGTGGTGCGGCACGCGGGCGGCTACTTCACGCAGTACGCGCATCTCGCGGCCGTCACCGTCGACCAGGGGGACCGGGTGCGCCCCGGCCAGTGGATCGGGCAGGCGGGCACGACCGGCAACTCGACGGGGCCGCATCTGCACTTCGAGACGCGGCTCACGCCGTATCTGGGCTCGGGCGTGGACCCGCGGGCGTGGCTGGCGGAGCGGGGCGTCAGACTCTAGGGGGTGTCTTTCCGATCATCGGATCGTTGGGTTCGGTGTGAGGGATGCA